>JAIKYU010000083.1 GCA_024682835.1 Lachnospiraceae bacterium
ATCTCGCTGCCGTCAGAGGCGCCCAGCGCCTTGGACAGCTGCTGCTGCAGAAACTCAAGGGAAATCTTGACAGAAGCGTCTGTCGGCTGCACTTCGTTCTCGCCCATCATGAAGGCGATATCATAAAGAAGGGTGTCCTCCGCCTTAAGCGCAGGATTGCAGGCGGTCAGGGCCTGCATGTAGGCATCATAGCTGTAGCCGGCCGTGTCCGTCGTGACCGGTGTGACCACGAGGCTCGCCGCATCGTCGACCGCATCGGGATCAGAGAGCTGTGCGCGCAGCACCAGCGTGCTGTCCGCATACGAATAGGAAGCATTATAACTCTCCGGAGAGCTGTACTCCAGACGGATGACGGTATCCTCGGTGAAGCGTTTGTAACCGCCATCCGGCAGTCTGTAATACCAGGCTTCGTAATCCGCGCCCTCGATCGCCTCATGGGAAACGGCGCTCACGATGACGCCGTTGACAGTTGCCTGAACAAAATCATAGGAAGGGGAATAGGTGGGGATCAGACCGATGCTGCCGGTCTTTTTGCGAATATTCTCATAGGGGGGATTTTCGGGATCATTGAGAATGATGACATCGCGGGACGCGGGAAGCTCCATTCCCGTGTAGCGCGCGTCGATTTCCGCGCCGAATTCGTCGACGGCGGAGGCGGTCAAATGAACCGCGCCGACCTTGTCCGTCTCGGCGGTCACCGCTTCGGTCTCCGCCGGGGCAGCCGTTCCGGGCGCCGCTTCCGGTTCCTGTGTCTGGCCTTCGCCCGCTTCGGGGGCGGCTTCGCCCTCGATCAGCTGACCTTCGTCGGACGCTTCCGGCTGTTCCGCGCTCTCATCCGGCGTGTCGGCACTTTCCTCCGGCGCGCCTTCTTCCGCGGGAGCCTCTTCGGGCACGGGCTCTTCGGCAGGCGCCGCTACCTCCTGTCCTCCCGCGTCCTCCGCCGGTGCCTCATTTTCGGTGAGAACCGGCTGTTCCTCCGCCGCGTAGGCGATACTTGGAATCACGTCCGCCACATTGCCGAAAAGCATCGCAGCGATCCCGATCCCTGCTATCAGTTTTCTGATCCCTTCGTTTTTCATCACAAAAACCCCTTCTTAACAAAAAACCAAGTGTTATTTGACTGAAATCCCTGAAAATACTAGGATTCGTCCACTTGTAAAGACGGTTCCTGTGATTCAAAAGTATCAGAAAACGAATAAAAACTGATGTTATTTTAAATTTTCAATCAGTAGGCTGCCTTGCCGATCAGCGCGCTGTGGACAAGGAGTCTGCGCACATGCTCGGTGCCCGAACAGGTGGAGAGACTCAGGATGTTGGGCCGTGTCGTCAGATCCACCTCGTCATTGATAAACAGGGTGTTGGCCAGCGCCTTGCGCACATATTCATCATAGCCGTTGTCCCCGGTGAAATTCTGGTAGGCATCACTCCCGACAAAGCTGAAGTAATAGGCGAAGATCTCATACTTGCGCACGCAGTCGGCGGTGTAAAAATACACGTAGGGATCGTTGGCCGCCAGCGTCTCGTCCGTGGTAAACTTTTTCAGGCTGCCGAACATGGAGCCGTTGCGCATGTTGTGGCCGAAGAGGAAGGTGTTCTTGTCCTCCATATCCCGGTGCGCCAGAAAATCAAGAAAGATGGCGCCGGAGGAGTTGGTGATGCCGTCAAAGGTTTTGTGCAGGTACTCCTCGTTGTCCCGGCTGTGCACGACCGGATAGCGCAGATCCAGCGAGGGAATGTACAGCACACCTACGAAGTCTTTGTTCACCTGCTGCAGCGCGGGGAAATCGATTTCCAGCGCCGGATAATCAAAGGTGACCGGCTCTTCCTCCTCCGCTGCGGCCGGCATATCTTCATCCACCGAGCGGTCGTCGGCAATCGGCAGAGAGGTGGCCGTGACCGTACCCTTCTCCTCCACCAGGGAATCCAGCTTTTTATAGGCGTTTTTCGCGATACGGTACTCCCGGTAATCCCTGAGAAAGAGAATACCAAACACCACAAACATCACGAGCAGCACCACAGGAACGGCCAGATTGATCAGGGCGCGGATCTTCCTCTTCTTCCTGCGCTTCTGTAAAAGCTCCCGCTCCTCAGGCGTCAGGGATCTGCGGGGACGGGCACTCCCCTCCTTAGGCTCCTCCTTCGGTTCGGCCTCTTCGGTCATGTCGGTTTTGACTTCCTCCGTCTGTTCAGGCATCGGCGTCTCATCCTTTTCCGTCTCCGGATTTCTTTCCAGCGTATCCTGTTCCATTTTTCCTGTCTCCTCTGAAATCACTAATCACTGTTTTATATCCGACTGCGCGTCATTTATCTTCCGAAAATCGAAAAGCCCTTCAGCGTGGTGGACAGCTTGTTCATCGCCTCCGCAAGAGGTCCCACCGCCTCATGCAATTCATCGATCGCTGTGTTGATTCCCTCAAAATCAATGGAAGACAGCTTATTTACGGAATCCGTGAGGGTGTCGGCATTGTCTCCCACCAGCTTATTGAACGCTTCACTGGTCTGGGTGAGCGATTCGCTCATCTCGTCAAGCTCCTCCAGCGAATCCCCCGCGTTGGTAAGCAAAATATTGGCATGCTCCAGGGTGGCCGTCACCCGCGGCACCAGAATGAGTGCAACGATCGTGGTCACCACTAACAGGGCGCCGGTGAAAATCGCAGCCAGGCGGGCATAGAAGAGCTGCCTTCTTGAAACCTCCAGCAGCAGCTCCGCGACGGGCCGCTCCACAGCGGAAGAATCCCCCGTTCCCGCCCCCGTGATGGCATCCTTTGCGGGCTCCGTTCCCGGTTCCTGCCGTTCCGAATCGGGCTTTGCGTCCGCCTCCTGCATGAGCTTCTCCCGATCCTGTTCCTTACGCTCGTTCTCCATAATCCCCTCCTCTGTACACACGGTTTTCTATCCGTCTCACACCGCTTTCTTTTCAAAAAAATCCGTCAGCCGTTCGATCGGAATCGGTCTGGAATATTTAAAGCCCTGCAGGTATTTCGCACACATCCCGACACAGCGCGCCTCATCCTCCTCGCTCTCTACCCCCTCGTAAAGCACGGCATAATCCATATCCGAAAACATCCTGGCCATATGGGTGATCATCGCCTGCATTCTGGAGTCGTTGCTGGAGGCCGTCACCAGCGAGCGGTCAAATTTGATGATGTCAAAGGGCAGCTCCATAATGCGCTCAAAGTTGGAATAGCCCGTCCCGAAATCATCCAGATAAAACTTGATTCCCGAATCCTTGAGCTCATTCATCTTTTCCTTGACCAGCTCGAAATCCTGTTCATTCTGCGATTCCGTGATTTCTATGGCGATCTTGTCAAACGTGACGCCGCTCTCCCTTATGATCCGTTCCACCGTCGCGGTGAAATCCTCCTCGCGCACATCATGCGTGGAGAAATTGACGGAGATCCGCCGCACGTTGTATCCGTTTTCCAGCAGAAGCCGGATCTGCCGGCAGGTTTTGCGGAGAATGATGCGGGTCAGGGTGTGGATATATTTGTAGTTCTCCGCAATCGGAATGAAGCAATCCGGGGACACCAGCCCGGTTTCCGGCAGTCTGAGCCGCATAAGCGCTTCCGCGGTGTCATAGGTCTTCGTCCGGATATTGTAAACCGGCTGGCAGTAGACCTCGACACGGGGATCATCCATATCCTGCGCGGCATGGATGTCCGCCAGCTCCTTCACGATATATTTATGCTCCAGATAGAGTCTGACATCGTTCTTATCCGCACGGTGCAGGCTGTTTTCCGGCATTTTCTCATGCAGATAGTGGATGAAGCCGACATAGTCGTTCTGCGCGCTGATTTTGTTATAGGTCTTGGTGAAAACGAGCTTATAATCCAGGCGGAATTTCGGATAGGCCTCGCCAAAGACATCCAGAAGCTTCTGCGCTCTGGCATTGTAATCCGGATTCTTTGCCGTATCCGCCGCGAGGATCATATGGCCGCTGGAGATCTGAAACAACGTCGCTCCCTTAAAGAACTGGGTCGATATCGTGCGGACGACCCCGTGAATCTCCCGGGGATACTTCCGGCCGCTGCCGTCAAAATCGCGCATGAACAGGCTCATCAGCAGCAGCTCGTTTTTCTGTTCATAACTGTTGATGATCAGTTCGTCAAACGCATTCTCGTTAATCGTTCCGATTTCGAGATCATACGGATTGGAGTGAACCAGGTACAGAAGTGCGTAGATCGGGAAAAGAAACGTCGCCACCGTATAGCTGGACTGACCGTAGATCTGCTGGATCGTCATCACCAGCACGGAGATGCCGATCGTCGCACCGATGCCGAAAACGACCTGCTTAATTACCCGGTCACGAAAGCGTATGATGACCACGCTCATAAGAATGACATAGAAAAAGTAGCCGATAGGGAACGCGGGGATGCCCGGATGTACCTCCCCCGACCGGTCGATATAAAAGCCAACCCGAAGGAACGTCCCCAGCATCTCCCAGACGCCAAGCAGCACAAACGCAGTGGTCGAGATGGCAAGATAGTGCCGGTTGGCTGCTCTTTCCAGCCGCAGCGGTTTTCTGGCATAGAGCATATAGAGCCAGAGATTGCCGAACAACAGCAGATGGAAGCACGCACGGGGCAGGTAGATCAGAAGATTGGGAATCTGACCGATGTAATTCATCGCCACGTGGTAAAGGATGTCCGACATGGCCGCGAAAAAAAGAAGCACGATCATATCCCGCAGATACAGGAAATTTTTCGTGCGGTTTATAAAGCCGGTATGAATCAGGATGATGAAAACCATACAAGTCGCCATCACCAGCACATCCCCTACCGGTGTGTAATTCTCATAATACAGAATCAGATTCTGGGCAGCCATGTTTCCTCGCGGCCTACAGGTACTTTTTCAGTTTCAGGACATTCTGCTGATCCCTGTAGAAGTAGGTCACCTCGTCCATACTCTTCTTCACCATATAGATGCCCAATCCGCCGATCTGTCTTTCCTCTGCGGAGAGCGTGACATCCGGGTCGGGCTTGGCAAGCGGATCAAAGTGGATCCCGTTGTCCGTAAAGGTCACGATCACCGCCCTGGGGTTTTCCGCCACCTCGAACTGAATCAGCGCCTCACCGACATCCGGCGAATAGGCGTAATGCGCAATGTTAACAAAAATCTCCTCCACCGCCACATTGAGCTGGATTTCCGTCTTCATAGGGCAGCCGACCGTTTCCAGCTGCTCATCCACAAAACCGATCACCTGGTCAAGATTGTCCAGTGTCGCTTCGATTCTCAATTCCGCCATCTTACGCCTCCTTCTTCGGAACCTGTCGTTCCGCAAGGGCCATCCTTCCTGTCATTGTTTTCCGTAATAGGTCAGTCCCAGCATCGTGATATCATCAAACTGCGGCGCATCGCCCACAAAGCTGTCGATGGCCGAGCGGAGATTGCCGAGCAGTTCCTTCGGGGATGCATCCGGATCCTTGTTGAGTGCCTCCACCATCCGGTCCGTGCCGAAAAGCTTCTCATCACTGCTTGTCGCCTCGGTGACGCCATCCGTGTAAACGAAGAGGCTGTCCCCCGGATGAAGCTCAAATTCATGCTCCCTGAATTTCATTCCCTCGATGGTCGCGACAGCCGGCGAATGCTTGTAAACGGACAGTTCAAACTGCCCGCCGGCGCGGCGAATCACCGGATGCTCATGACCGGCATTGGCAGCCACGCCCTTTCCTGTAGAGATCTCTATGATTCCCAGCCAGACGGTCACAAAAAGCTCCGCCTCATTTCCCTCGCAAAGCTGGTTGTTCACCTCATAGAGCGCCTGCGACGGCGACTCGCCCAGAAGTGCCCGGTTCTTGATCAGCGTCTTTGCAATGACCATGAACAACGCCGCCGGAACGCCCTTTCCGGACACGTCCGCCATGACCATTCCCAGATGATTGTCATCGATGAGGAAGAAATCGTAGAAGTCTCCGCCCACCTCCTTTGCCGGATGCATGGTGGCATAGATATCAAACTCGTTGCGGTCGGGAAAAGCCGGGAAGATGCTGGGCAGCATGTCCGCCTGAATCTGCGTCGCGACGTTTAGCTCCGCACCGATCCGCTCCTTTTCGGCAGTGATCCGGGCAATATTCTGCATATAATCGACCGTGGTGATCTGCATGGTCCGGATCCCCTCATACAGCTCCCGGATCTCGTCCCGGCTCTTGATGTCGAGCTTCGCCACATGCGCTTCTTCATAGCCTTCATCCGTGGCCTTGAATTTTTTCATCTCGCCCGTGAGTGCCTCGATCGGCTTGATGACCACCCGACGGGTGAGCCAGATGCACAGGAACAGCGCGATCATGGTCATGATCGCCCCGTAAACCAGCATGGTAATCAGATACCGGTGCCGTTCCGTCATGACATCCGTCATATCGATATCCACGCCAACGACAGCGATCGCGGTGCCGGATGAATCACAAATCGGCTCATAGGCGGAACAGAGCCAGCCAAACTGGCCGCTCGTAATGGTCGGCGGGATGGCCGTGTTGGTGGCGTCATCTCCGAACTCCCCTTCATTTTCGCCGATCGTTCCCTGATAGGCCAGCGCTTCCGAGGGATCCAGCACCGCAAGCGACTGTTTTCCGTCCACAGCGACGATATACTGATACTTAATGCCCATGTCCTGACGGAAGGTCTCCAGATAATTCCATAAATCCAGATAATCTGCATATTCCGGCTGGTTCTTCAGCCAGGCCTCGAGCTCTTTTTCATCCCCTGATTCATTCGCTGCGTCATGGAGCTTCCGGAATTCGTCCGTCATCCAGAGACGGATGAGCCTTCCCACAGCGTCGCCGTCAATGAAGGAGGCCGACGTCGTGGCGCACCGCTTTGTCATATCCGTGTAAAACGCATCCACACGCGATCCGTGCACGCTGTAGCTGAGGATGATCAGCACGGCCGCGATAATGACAGCCGTCATGCTCACAAAGAAATACATTTTTTTACCGATTCTGATGTTCTTCATGAATCCCTCCGCGACCGATGGTACTCAAATGGAGACTGTAAGCATGTTAAAGCCATCGTTTCTTCTGAAATAAAACTCGTTGGCGATCTTCTTCACCGCCATGATTCCGATCGAATCAAGCAGTTCCTCATCCGCGTCCATGGAGACTTTACCCATCCGCATATCCAGCGGGTTGAACCGCGGTGCGCTGTTACGGATATGAAGAATGAGCCTGCCGTCGTCCGCCACACCGGTCAGCTGGATATACTCGTCCTCCCGGCCGGTAAACGCATTGGCGATCGTCGTGGTGCAGATCTCCTCCACGGCCATCGTCAGCGTCGATACCTGACGCACCGTGGCCCCGTTTTCCTCATAAAAGCTGCCCAGCTTCTCAATCACGTCGCCGATTTCATGATTGCTGTTCTCCATCGTCAGGGAGATGATCGGCGCGCGATTGAGTTCGCGGTCCGTTCCGTAACGGGCGATCAGAACGAGTGCAATCAGCAGGCTGACCAGATCACTCACAAAAAACATGATCCATATATACTGCGGCTGGTAAAAGCCCAGAATAACCGCTACGGGAATCAGAATGATTGCCGTCCGAAGCCCGGTCAGCACTGCGGAGAGGCGCTGCCTGCCCACAGACTGGTAATATCTCGCGAGGACCATCAGGTTGCCGGCGAATAACCCGGATGCACAGAACCAGCGGATCGCCTGTACCGCAATCGCGTTGGACTCCGGATCCCGTATCCCGAAGAGTGTGGCCACCGGCTGTGCAAACAGGAACAGCACGGTGATAACGGTCATTCCGGCGCCCACTCCCCAGAGCAGACCCTGCTTCAGGATGTCCCGCAGGCATTCGGAATCCCGCTCCGCATGAAACGCTGCCGCCAGCGGCTGAATGGCATCGCCCGCCGCGTCGAACAGCGCGTAGCCCAGATAGGAGATGTTCATCACGATATCGAAAACCGCCACATACAGCGCACCATCCACCTCTGTGCTCTGCAGAAGCAGGTTGTTGACAATCCACAGAAACAGGAACTGAAACAGAAACCGGATGGAGGTGGAGGCACCCAGCGCAAACACTTCCATACTTTTCTTCAAATTGAACTGGAGAGGCGTCAGACCGAGCACACCCTTTTTCTTTGCGATAAAATGCGTCAGCATGATCAGCACACTGGCTGTCTGCGCAAGGCAGGTCGCCCAGGCGGCCCCTGTCACGCCCAGCCCCAGCATCAGCACAAAGATCACATTCAGCACCACATCGAGTGTGTTGCCGATGGTGAAGCCGATCGTCGCCAGATACAGATCATCGTCGCTGCGCAGATAGAAATAGAAGAGCATATTCAGAATAAACACCGGCGCGCAAAGCAGAATCGGCCGCGCATAGTGAACGCACAGAAAATAAAGCTCACTTTCCGCGCTCCTGACCCCAAGCAGGTAGAGCATCTGGTCCAGAAACAGATTCCCGGCCGCAGCAATGAAAACTGTCGCGATGAAGGAGACCCCCATGATCTGCGCGAAAAGATCTCTTGCTTCGTCCTCCCTGCCGGAAGCCACCAGTCTGGCATGCAGAACGGAGGCACCCGTTGCGAGACCGTAACCGAAGATGTTGTAAAGCATGTAGATCGGCGTCACGATACCGATGGCCGCAAGCGCATTCTCCCCGATGCGGTTGCCCACGGTCAGCGCATCCGCGATGTTGGCGATCGAAAGCATCACCGAAGAGATAAACGCCGGGATCAGCGAGTGATAGAACATGCTTCTGCTGAAATAGGTACGGTTCTTCATATCAGTCTGAATACCCTTTGATAATACAGCGGCGCATAGTAGGATTTGGCCTGACGCAGCCCCGTAAGGCCCAGATCCTCCTCCAGATTGCAATATGGATAGGTGCCGCTGACCCATTTTGCCAGCTCATGCACACAGGCACAGATGGTCTCACGCGGGAGCGTCTCATCGCACAGGAAGCCCGTCATCGTGTACTGGTCGGGGAGATTTTCATAGCCCACGATAAACGCACGCTCCCCGCTCTCCGTACGCAGGAACAGACCGGTAATGCCCAGCGCCTCACGATGACTGACCAACTCCCGAAGCGCATCCAGATCCTCCCTTCCGCCTGCATCGGGCTCCTGCTCCCAGGCTGTCAGGATCTCCTCCATCTCGCCCCGATGTCTGTCGGAGATGATCTCCATATCGTAACGGCAGGATCTGCAAAACCTCCTGAGGCGTCTGCGGTAATTCGGGGTCGTCTCTCCCGCGATCAGAGACAGAGCCTTTGTGCTGCAGATGTACTCGTTCAGGTCGCGATCCTCTCCACATTCCCTGCCCCATGCAAATCTGCTCTCCTCCTCCGTGAGAAAGAAAAACGGCTCCGGCCTTTCCTTCATATACGCGTAACACCTGCCGCGCTCCCCGCAGGGGCGGAAATACCCGCCATACTCCTCGCTGTGGATCACGAAAAAGTCGTCCTCCAGCGCAATCGTCAGCCCATAAGCCTCCCTCCAGGCAAACAGGGCCGGAAAGGCATATGCTGTATACGGCAGTCCCGAGGCGGATCGGATCTTTTCTATGCGGTCTCTGTCCTCCAGCCGGATTTCACGAAACGTCATGGCGGGGAACCCTTATACAATAGTAAAAACGATCATCCTCTTTCACAAGCTGCGTATCCGGACTGTTTTTCAGGACACGCTCGCAGGCAGTGTTTCCCTTGATGCATCTGGATCTGACATATTGCAGACCGCAATTGGCAAAAAGCCATTCCGACAGCGCATCGTAGACCTCTGCACCGTAGCCCCTGCCGGCATATGTCTCCTCTATGCGAACGCCGATCTCACAGCTCACATTTCCTTCGAAATGATGCAGTGTGGCTTCGCCGATCAGACGATCATCCAGGCGTACGGCGAAACGTGCCTCCTGACGATCGGCAAAATCCTGCATGGCATCCTCATAGAAGCGTTCCGGGCGTGTATCATTGCCAAACGCCGCAAGGTCGTCATAGCCCCAGTAACGGTTTCGCTCACGATCCTCTATAAGACGTGCAAAATCGGCGATATCCCGTTCGCGTATCGGCCCTAAGGTCAGCCGTGCCGACGAAATTTCAGGAATCCCGCGGTCAAAGATGTCGTAATGCCCGGTGGTCTGCTGTTTAGAACCCTCCGGCACGCTCACTCAATCGTCAGAATGTCCGAGAACCCGGTCACATCAAAGATTTCTTTTACCTCATCGGTGGCATTGCGGATCACCATCCCGCCTTTTCTGGCCATCTTCTTCTGCGCCGAGAGAAGCACCCGAAGCCCCGCACTGGAGATATACTGCATCTCTTCCAGATTGATCACCAGCGACTGTGTCTCCTCAAGCGCCGCCTGAAGCTCACTTTCCAGCTGCGGTGCCGTCGTCGTGTCAAGACGTCCCTTCAGCGCAACGGTGAGCTCGTCTCCGTTTTGATTCTTCACAATATCCAGCATGAAAACTGTCCTCCTTTTCTGGAATCTAGTCACTAATTGAATTATTATAACACAATTCTTCCTTTATAACACCTTGCTCAAAAAAAAACGTTCCGATTCACAAAACTCCACCCGCATTTGCACATGGTCGCTTGCTGTTTTCAATCAGACGGGTTATGATGATGGATGTATACAATTAATCATACACTTTGGGGAATGCTTCCATGAACGCCGCGATTTGCGATGCCGACAGCCGAAACGCCAACGCGCTTAAAAGCCTTCTGACACAGATCAACCCGAAAATGCGGATTGACCGGTTTGAAAGTGCCTCTGCACTTCCCGTGAACGCCCCTTCCTTTCGTTACGACCTTGTTTTTATCGATCCTGACTGCGAAAACGGGTTTGAATCGGCGAAAAGGCTCTCGGAAGTCCGGCCGGAAACCGGTATCGTGTTCACGGCCGCCAATGATGCCTATGCGCTGCAGGCCTTCGGGATCCAGGCGCTCCATTATCTGATCAAACCCTGCTCCGGAAGAGAACTGGAAGAGGTTTTCCGTCGTCATCGCAGCACGCAGGCATCCGGCAACACCCTGACGCTCCACATCGGGCGCGATATTTACACCCTGTTCCAGCGCGACATCGTCAAAGTCGAGAGCAACAGACACCACACCATCGTCAGTATGGTCGACGGGATCACCTGTTCCGTGCGCAGGAATTTTTCCGATATCATCTCCCTGCTCGATGAGCGGTTCATCACGATCAAACGCGGCGTTACGGTCAATATGAGTCATGTCTCCCGTTTTAATTCCACGGAGCTTCTCCTTTCTGACGGGACAAAGTATCTGCTCAGACGGGACAGGCGAAAAGATATCCGCGAAACTTATCTTCAATTTGTTGCTGACAGATTGAAAAAAAAGTTATAAAATATACGTGGGTTTTTTCCACCCGACGCGTATATCAATATAGATACGTTAAACATCCATCAACTGCCGGCCGGAACCAAACCCCCGGAAGCAGCCAAAAAAGGAGGAGGAAAACATGTTTGAAACAATTCTGTCGGTAGCAAACCAAGCCGGTGCCGTGAATTTCTCGGGTGCGGCACAGCCGATCATCGATCTGCTCAATTCGATCCTGACGCCGCTCATCATGGTTGTGGGTGCACTGGGAGCCATCTGGTGTGTGCTTCTCGGTGTCAAGCTCGCCAAGGCGGATGAGCCGCAGGAGAGAGAAAAGGCCAAGATGGCGCTGAAGAATGCGATTGTCGGTTATCTGCTGATCTTCATCCTGATCGTGGTTCTTCGCCTCACCATTGGACCTCTTGCACAGTGGATGGGCGCTTATCCGTCAACCCTGAAGTAATTCAGATAAAAACAAGAAAAAAGGGGCTGTCGCACTAAGAATGGTGTGGCAGCTCCTTTTTCCTGTGAAAAACACAAAAGCCAGACTACTAAAAGTCCAGCTTTTGCGATAAAATATATTTAGTGGCTGCTAAACAAATAAAATCTTACATGGAGATTATACAGGAATCTCGATATATCATCAATTAAAACTTCCGCTCGACATAGAAATATCTATTCCGTCTGATGATCCGGTACGCCTGTTAAGTGCATTTGTGGAGGGAATGAATCTTTCCGA
>JAIKYU010000102.1 GCA_024682835.1 Lachnospiraceae bacterium
CATACCCCAGAGATCAAGAAGCGCGCAGGCTTCGGCAAAGGCGGCGAGAAGGGTTTTGAGACCACTCTCACGAAACTGCAGATGCAGCTGTACCTCTGCCCCATCGCCTTCAAACAGCGTGTGAATAAGACCGGCGATGCCTTCGGCTGGTCCATCGCCGTATTCTCAACCCCGGAACACATCTGGGGTGAAGAACTCGTGAAAAACGCCTATCAGAAATCCCCGGATGACTCAGCCAAGACGATCGCGCAGAAGCTGATCGACCTCTACCCTGATCTCACACCGGCGCAGGTATACAAGATTGCCAAAGGCAGCAGCGTCGGCGCCCCTAAAGAACGCACGAGGAAAAAGAAAGAGGCCTACCCGGTCAATCTGCTCCGGGATATCGATATCAATAAACAGTTGAACAAGGAAGACAGCAACCTCCCTGAAATGGATTATGACGCACCCACGAGTAACCAGCTCCTGGGCCTTGAATACGCCATCGGCCTCCTGCAGGAAAGGCAGCAGGAGCTCCTGCGCCTCCGCTATGAGGAGCAGCTTACCTACCGGGAGGCCGGTGAACGCATGGGTCTGTCACAGGGACGCGTCAGCCAGCTGGGTGCCGCCACGCTAAAAAAGCTCCGCGATCCATCCATAAGCCGGTGGTACGTCAAGGGTGTGCAGGCCTGCCGTGAGGAGCGAAAGGCACAGGTTTCAAAGATCCGGGAGAAACTCGAGGCAAAGACAGGCAAGAACATGCGGCGGGAACTGGAGATCACTCCGCTTGACATGGACATCGGCTATGGCGTCATGTGGAGTCTTGAAAAGGCCGGTATCACCACTATCGGCGAATTGCTTGTCGCCATGCAGAACAAGGACTGGTATCATAGCGTCCAGGGTATCGGTCTGGCAACGTCTCGGAAACTGGAACGGCTGTTGCGGAAACGGGGGCTGTTTCCAATATAGTCAGGAAATAACAAAAGCTGCTTCTTCAATTTGGATGAACTGTTTTAGAAAGGCGTGATCATGGAAACCTGGTACTACGAAGTCGTAAACATTGACGGAGACTACGCAAACCTCCGAAGAATCGATATCGAATCAGAGGATGAATAGGATTAATGACAATACAATTCTAGGCCTGATCGTCGGCGACGCCCTCGGCTGCCCCGTGGAATATGAATCCCGCGAATGGCTTTCCCCCAGCCCGATCGATGGGATGCGTGCGCACGGCACCCATGACCAGCCGGCCGGTACCTGGACAGACGACAGTCAGATGATGCTGGCCACACTGGACAGTATCTGTGACCTGAATCGTATCGACCCGCAGGATATCATGGATCGCCTGCTCCTGTGGTATGACAATGCTGCCTACACGCCATATGGCGTCCGGTTTGATATCGGCGTCAGCATAGAAGCAACCTTTCTGGCATATCGATCCGGTGTGCCGCTGGATCTCTGCGGCGGCCACGGGGAACGGGATAACGGCAACGCGGCGCTCTCCCGCTCCGTTCCTGTGGCTTTATTCCTTCTGCGACAGGAAAAAGCCGGGTTGATCAACACAAAAGAGGCGATCCGTCAGCTGGATGGCGTGACGGGGATCACGCACGCACACAGACGATCACTTCTCGCATCCGGTCTTCTGTATTTCTTCATAAAGCATCTTTCAGATTCCACGAAACAGCTCAGCTACTGCCTGCAAAGCGGAATGGATGAGGCATATGCCTATTTCGGTGAGCAGGATCCGACCGACGAGCTGGAACTTGTCCATTTCAGCCGGTTCCGCGACATGGAGGAATTCAAAGAAACTCCTGTAGAAAAGATATCAAGCACGGGCTATGTGGTCGATACGCTGGAGGCGGCGCTCTGGTCCCTGCTTACAACGGATAGCTATCGCGACGCGGTGCTGCGGGCGGTAAATCTGGGCGGAGACACGGATTCCATCGGGGCGATGACAGGTGCGCTGGCAGGGCTGTATTATGGCGAGCATGCCATTCCTGCGGAATGGAAAAATGTCATTGCCAGGAGGGAGTGGATAGAGGAGCTTTGCAGCAGGGCCGACAATCTCCCCATTGACAAGATGCCGTCGGAAGCGCAGCCCGGTGCAGAGGAACCGCCTGAGATCCGCAAAGCGGGGCCGACTATCCCAAGGAAATCCAAAAGAAAAAGGAAGAAAACGGTCGATAAACCGGAATCGGATGATCATGAGCTCCAACTCGCGAAGTCTGTCCGTGAGCGCCTCGAGGAGGAAATCCGCCTGCTTCGCGCAAAAATCGAACAGTTAACCGCAGAGCGGGACGATCTGATCTATCGTGAGTGCAGAGAGCTTCAGGCGGAATATAACCGGAAAATCGGCGGTCTTGAACAGGAAGCCATGGAAGCGGAGATGCGGGTTCGCGCATTGAAACGCATGATTGAGTTGATGCAGGCGCAGCTCAACCACGCCGAGGATCCGGATGTCGAAGAGGCAAAGAAAAGGACCGACGAAGAGTATAAGAAGTATGAAGAAGAGCTGAAAAAGAGAGCCGAAAGAATACGCCGCGAAGAAGAACACGCCAGGAGGCGTGAAGAGCAGGAACGAAAGAGCCGTGCCCAGTATGAACGCACGCAGAGTGCGGGATATGATCTGGCGCTGAAGGATAAGGATGCTGAGAACACATCCGGGGATCAGAACGCGGAACAGGATAAGAAACCGGGAGATCAGGAGACGCTGGAGCAGGAACTGAAGCGCCTGTACCGTAAGATTGTAAAGAAACTGCATCCCGACATGAATCCCGACATCACGGAAGACGAGAAAGAGATGTTCCGGCGGGCAGTAGAAGCCTATGGACTCGGAGATATTGAAACGCTGCGCGAAATAGCCGTGCATATGGACGATGAAGAGTGGCTCGCGAACGGCGGTAAGGAGGAATTGTCCATCGAACGCCTGATGGAGATGCGTGAGCGGCTGCGTGAACAGATGGAACGCCTGATTGAGGAGATCCGGAGGATCAAAATGTCCTTCCCGTACTCCGCGAAATCCTTCCTTCGGGATTCGGTCAAGGTGCGTGCAAAACAGGAAGACCTTAAGAAATATATTGCGGATTGCGAAGAGGTGATCGCAACGCTGCGGGAACGTATCGCCAAGATGCAGGAAGAATCAGGGAAGAACAGACGCAGGAAAAACGAAAGGCATAACCGATGAGCAAAAAGGAAACCACCGCAAAAAAGAAAACCGATGAAAGCGCCGAAAAGGAAGAACAGGAAAGATACTGGCTGAGCGAATCACAGCGATCGGATCTATCTACTGTCCTGAACAGTCCTTTTGGCGGGGAAATGATCAGGCCGTTCTCCCGTACGATCTTTCTACGTCATATGCCGGTGGCCGGGTTATTCCATGTGGAGAATTACCAGTCTCTTGTAAAGAAAATCAAGGTAGACGACAGGCTGCTGCTGATCCGAGAACCGCAGAATGAGTATGATGAGTGGGCGATCCTTGTCATGACGCAGAAGCATCAGAAGCTCGGGTACATCCCCCGGCGCGAAAACCGGATCCTGGCGCGTTTGATGGATGCCGGAAAGAGCATTTTTGCGGAAGTATCAGAGATCAGCATGGAATCGGAAAGATGGGATCCGCTGTGGATTGCGATATATATGGATGATTGATGGGGCTCATTCGGTAACCCTCCTGAAAATCCCCCACACCATGCGATATGCTTACAGCATAATAACAAATGTAAAATGAAATGATGCGGTTTCGATCCGAAACCCCAGGGGTTGATTTCGACTCCGATGAAATATATGCTGATCATAGTAACAGAGGATGATTCGGCCGATATCTAATTTGCCAAAAATGCGAAAAAACCGGCCCTAATTCATCAATCTGGTTAAGGAAAAGCGTAACAGAAACTGATAGGATGATATCACAGGCAGTCTATCGATGTATCTGAGCGGATCCAATGCCGATACACAGGAAGGAGGGCATCATGCGTAAACTCAGTACAGGTATCATCATCGCGTCGGTTATCATCTTTGTCAGCACATTCAGTGTCATGTCAGACAACGCGTTTGCACGCACCGACAGATGCGGGAAGAACGGGTGCACACACGACAACACCCCAAACGGCACGGTCTTTTGCGATTATCACGCGGC
>JAIKYU010000104.1 GCA_024682835.1 Lachnospiraceae bacterium
ATGTCCGCAGATGCTGAGATCCACGTCTGCATTCTGATATCCGGAGATCAGACCCTCAAGATAGTTGTTTTCCATCACATCATCCGGATCAGGGAAGATGACATACTCTCCCTTTGCCTGATCCATCCCGAAATTTCTCGCAGAGGATAAGCCGCCGTTCTCTTTATGATATACACGGATACGCCCGTCTTCTTTTGCCACACGATCGCATTCTTCCGCATTTTGCGCATCGGAGCCGTCATCCACGATGATGATTTCAAAATCACCGTAGGTCTGGTCAAACAGCGAGCGCATCATTTTGCGGAGATATTTCCCTGTATTGTATACCGAAACAACAACCGTGATCACATTACCACCCTTCATCCTCAACGATCGGTCCAAACCTTCTCATCTATTCCGCTTTATCATTCCCGGCGGTGCTACTGCCGGGTGTTTTTGCGACTCTGAGCTTATATGGTCTGAAGATCAGGTCGTGGAGCCGGCACCGCTTCAGCAGCTCATTCACACCGCAGGTGACCGCCACCGTCAGAACCAGACACAGGATCAAAGAAATCCGGACATTGGAAACGAATCTGTTGATGACTTTGGCGCCAAGGATCAGCGGATACTCATGCATGATGAAGATCTCCATGGTGTTGCTCCCGATCCCGTTCAGCATACGGCTCTTCTGCAGCCCCTGAATGCTTTGAAACAAAACAAGAATGCCGGCGGCAATCACCGCACCATACAGGATGGAAAGCACCGGGATCTCATTCTCCACCACGCCGCGGAAATAAAACCAGAACCTGACCCCCGCGACGGCGAGAGCCGGAACCGCCCAGCGGATCTTTTTGATCGAATCGACGCCGAAACGGCTAAGCAGGATGCCGGCGTAGAAAGGAAGAAGATTCGTCGCGGCGATCTTGACGCAAAACGGCCATCCGGAGGGAAAAACCGCACTGCCCGCGGATAACAGAGCCACCGGCACGATCACCCACACCCGGTCGATATTTTTCATGATCCATCTCCGGGAAAACAGTGCGTAGTACTCTAACAGCACATAGAGATACCAGAGCCTCCCTCCGATCGGTTTCAGCCAGAACAGCAGCACTTCCTTCACGGATGTGGAATCCACACCGTCACCGGAGATGAAGAGTTTCAGAACCCCCTCAAAGATACTGAACATCACGTAGATCAGCAGGATATTCAGAAACTGTGCCTTGAGCCGTGCACCCTTGATTTCACCGTCCTGATCCACATAGGCCCTGTGAAACATGTAGCCGCTGATCATCATAAACAGCGGGATATGAAAGGAGTAGATCACCTTATAGATCACATACGTGGATACCGGAGAGATGTCCTGCCGGTAATACTTCTGCGTGATATGTCCCAGAACCACCAGGATCATAGCAAGTCCCCGGACGGCATCGACCCACTGTATCCTCTGTTTCGCGCCCTGTGTCTGCCGCTCCATCATCAGCCACTCCCCCTTTATCAAAAATGCGTCCTGCAGTACAGGCGGTAGGAACCGTAATCCCGGGCAAGCAGCGCCTTCCTAAGTCCTTTGTGTATGGTCGGGCGGACGTCCGCGCGCTCAAAGTACCGCTCGAACAACTCTCCCGTCAGGATAAACACCGCCTCCCTGATATCCGAAGGCGTTTTCCGCATCCGTCTGGCATTGAGCAGCACCTGCCTGAGGAGCTCGTCGTAATAGGCCCTGTCACAGGGCAGTCCCCGCACCGCATGCTCCTCCATCATCCGCTCCGTGATGTAGAAGGTGTCCGCGCACTTCGGACTGGACGGCGCCTTTTTGGACAGCCTGCCCGATGTGCATCGATAGACATATCCGTAGGCCGGGATCCGGTATCTTCCCGCGGCCATCGGATGGATGAGGAAGGAAATAATGGTATCCGCATGCCAGAATCCCGGAGGAAACTGCACTGTCTCAAACAGGCGGCTGCGGATGACCTTGCCGCAGGCGAACCCGGTGAGTTCCCCATAGGGAGGGGCTTCGCGCACCGCCTTCACGTTTTTCTGCCGGTCTATATGCCCCTCCTCCAGTCTGGATAATCCGATCTGGACGATATCGGCGTCCCTGCGGTACGCCTCCTCCAGCATCGCCTGGACCGACCCCTGCTCCAGCATGTCGTCCCCGTCCACAAACAGGACATAGTCGGCATCCAGCAGCTCCAGTCCGGTGTTCTTGGACGCCGGTCCGACATTGACCTGATGGATCACCTGCACGCGGGGATCCGCGGCGTAGGTATCCAGAATCTCCGGCGAAGCATCCTTTGATCCGTCATCCACAAAGATCACGCGAAAGGAATAGGCGGTCTCCTGCCGCAGGATGGAATCCGCGCATTCGCGGATATACTTCTCGAGGTTGTAGACATTGACCACGATTTGCAGATTCACACGCGCCGGCTCAATGACTCTGTGTTTTGCCATGGCTGTGCCGTCCGGGCAGGGGGAGAACTGTTCCAGCCTGCTCCGCGCCTCCCCGGCGTCGAGTGTCGAGATGCGATGGCAGAACGGCCGCAGAACGGCCGCGGGAATCTCAAGAAGGTGTGACGCATATAACCCGTCTCTCATTGCCCTGAGCAGCTTTGTTCGCATACGGTTTCCCCCCTGTCGGATCAGTCGTCCGTCCCGGACGGCTCTGTCACGAGCTGCGCAGCCTCGAACGCGTGCACCGACGCTGCGATCTCATTCGCGTCGGAGGGCCGCCAGGCTGCCGCTTTCTCCGCCCTGATCCCGGAATAGCAATACGCCATCGGGATAAGCCTGAGCCCGATGGAACTCCAGTAATAAAAGGCCGTATTATCCGTGAGATAGGTCATACTCATATACAGAAAAATCGAAAAATACAGAACGCCGCAACGATAGAAATACTTTTTTGCCCAGTACAGCGGATAGAGCACGTACTGAATCCCGCTCCACAGGCCCAGTCCGATCGCTCCGATCTCCAGATAAACCCTCAGAAAATCATTGTGCAGCGGAAAAGCCTTGCTTACAAGTCCCTCCTCCACCCAGGACTGCGTCAGCGCATTGACCGATTCATAGCCAAGACCGCGCCAGAAGATGGAAAACTCAAAATACTGGTTCGCGATCGCCCAGTATGTCTCGCGTCCCATCAGATTGATCCCCTTTCCTGTAAGGAACGGGATCAATAGGCCACTGTGGATCAGGTAGATATAAAGGAAGCTTCCGAAGACCGCGATGCATCCCAGCACCAGCAATAACCCCCATGCGTTTTTTAGTCTCAGCAACAGCCATGCGAAAATGATCGTCACGAGCAGAGCGGGAAAGGTCAGACGTTTGAAGCCCAGAATGACAAAAAACAGACAGACCGCCGCATAACTCCTGTTGCGTCCCGTGTTTTCGGGATCATCCAGGGACGCAAACAACAGATAGTAGATGAACAGCTGTCCGAACAGGAAGGTCAGATCGTGAATCTCCACGGCACGCATGAATCCGTACGCGTCGCCAAACGTCACCACACAGTGAAGCATTGACTGCAGGCTGTTCATCAGACCGTATTTCGGAATCTCCAGCAGGATGATCACCCCGTTCGCCAGCGCCATCGCCCGGAAAAAATGATCGATCGCCTTTCGTCCGAACAGATAGGCCATACTGACCGCATACAGGATCGCGATCGCCTGGAATCCGATCTGCTCAAAGCTGCGCCAGACAGAGCCCAGCACCGCCAGATCAGAGATCCACAGCGTCACGGTCAGGACAGGAAAGATCAGAATCAAAAGAAAAAAGAGTGGGAGAAAGCGCAGTGCC
>JAIKYU010000114.1 GCA_024682835.1 Lachnospiraceae bacterium
GTACGAAATGATCCTAATAACTATTCGTTAAACCTGTGTTTTGCGAATAGTTGGATCCATCCTCCTCCATCGTTCAGCCTTCGTTCAGCCTGGATCAATCACTGTAATCAGCGAATGCATCTTGCATCATGCTTTGTTCCGCACGTGAAATCTGATATTTATCTGCTTCAATTCTCCAGTTATTTGATACGATCTGATGAATCCTTGAAGCTCTTTGTTTTGCATCGTCTTTTGTAAGTCGGAAATATTCTGCGGCATCGATTGCTTCATCCGGATTCTTTCTTTTCGTATCCAGAATATACAAAGACATTTCTTCTTTGTCATTAGCCGGATTGATATCATATCCCTTTGACAGTTTCCATCCGGACTTGCCAAGCACAAATCCGTGGTTCCTCAAATGATCATCCGTATTGGATATACAGATATTGAAGATCATTCTGTTAAACAGCTCGTGCAGATCTTCGGTTGGCCGTTCACATATCCTTTCTGTCGCTTCCGCGATATCAATGTATCCGATCTCGTCATTCGAATCGTCTGTCTGTCCCAGCATGGTCATGGCTGAAGAAAAATGGATCCGTATTTCGCCATCACGGTCGAATCTCTCTGTCATAAAGGTGCTTCCGTACTTTGACAGCTTTCTGAGTTGAGCCCGCGGAACGTCCAATCCACATCGTATTGCAAGTTCATGCGCAACCATTTCCCATGCACCTACATCATATTCATCTCTTTTTGAAGGAAATTTGGCTATCCAGATATTTCCTTTTTCGTCGATCACATTTGCCTTTGGACGTGCGCCGCCAAGCGATGATCCGGGCTCAATCAGATTCTTAAGCCATTTGTCTTCATCTGATTCATTATTCTCAAAATGAACGGATGCATCCTCTAGTTTTCTCAGCATCTCCATCGGCGGTATGGCGAGTATTGATCCGTTGGAAACATATATATTCTGAACCGGATCATAAAGCCTTATCCCACCTATACGTCCGGCATCATTCACCCCGAGAATAAAATCGCTTTCCATAAGCGTTCGTTTTGTACGATTCTCCTCTCGTGCGGATATCGCCTCCATGCGTTTCATCAGCGTTCTGCCCCATCTGTCCGGGGCAATATCCTTCAAAAAGCCAAAGCAAAGCTTCCCATCAGGCGGGAATTGTCTGCCTGACATAGGATAGATATCCGGATCAAGGATAAGACCGGAATGCTGCATGAGCCATGATTCTGCATAGGAAAAAGAAATCATCTCTTTCCCTCTTGCGTTCTCAATACTGCATATGCCGATGAGTTCCGGTGGAGACATCCATCCGGCATGAACCTCAAAGCGCTTCACTTTCTTCTTCTCTTATTTAAAAGCTGAGCATCCTGCAGCAGTCTTCCCAGTTCGTCGTCTCGAGCCAACAGCGTGATGTCATTGGGAAGGCCTATCGCTGCCAGCACCTTGGCGTAGATACCGATAGCCACACCCGGATCGCCTTTTTCGACTTTCCAGAGTGTGGCCCTGCTGATCCCTGCCCTTTCAGACACCATCTTAACCGAATACTTACGCCGCAGTCTTGCAAGCCTTATCTGCTCTCCGACCTGTCCTAACTGTTTCATCGTCCCCGGCATGATGACCGGTTTGTTTGATTTTCTGGCGGCGTCATTCATGTTTATTATTATAGACGGTTTTGACGATTGGGTCAATAGAAATATCCTTCCATTTCCCCTGAACCGACCGCGCCCCGATCTTAAAGCGCACGGTCTTTGTGCCGCAGCAGCTGCCGATCCCCATGAGGGTCACGGAGGCGGTTCCCCTGGCGGTATTCTTCACATAGCTTCCGGGCAGCACGCAGAAATCACCGGTCGCACCGTCTGTGCTGAAGACGAGCTTTTCCTTGTTCTTACCGATAACCGCCGTTTCAAACTGTTCCTGTGATGTGATCGTCACGGCATCTGCGCCCTGATAGTTCTGTTCTTTGATTTTAAAGGTTGCCTTTCCGATATCCCGCACAGTCCCTGCTTCCGTGATGCGGTAGTTCGCCGAGATCGTCTCCTCCGTGTAGCCGCCCATACCGGTCACCCTGACCGTGATCACATCCCCTGCCTTGGGGAAACTGTTCCCGGTCAGCGGCTGTCCGTCAGCATTGACGTAAATCAGTTCCCTCCGGTAGTCCGTTCCGGCCTTCAGGAGCTTCCCTCCGGTGTCATAGACCCGCACGGTCGTTTTGTACTGACCGGCCTTTCTGCCTGCGGGCTGATCAATCGCAGTCACAGTAATACCTGCTTCCTCTGTAAAAGGTCTCCTTGTGATCGCAAATTCCTTTGTCAGCTTTCCGGAATAATTCCCCTTTCCGGTGATGGTGAGCTTTCCCTTCTTCGCTGAGGCCTCTCCCGTGCCGAAATAGGCGGTATTCCCGCTGTATTTCAAGGTGTAATCCCGTCCCTCCCGTAATGCTTTTCCGTTAAAGGAAACTGTCAGTTCCGGTCTGGCACCGGCCTTCGCATACACTGAGGTGAGCGCCCCGGCCACATCGTTTCCCGAGATCGTGATCGTCTTGTCGGCAAGGGGCCTCGCCGCAATCCTGAACTTCACACGTTTCTCACCGGTAAAGCTGTTGGCATTTGCTCCCGTGGTCCCGCCGGCCTTCCTTCCCTTCAGGATGACGGTCGCCGTCCCAGTATTTCTTGCATTGATGAGCCTTATGTCATAGTCGATGCCGGGAGTCAGTACAGCTCCGTTCTTCCCGGGGAAGCGGAGAGTCAGGGCGAGCGGGCTGACACCGTCCTTATCCTTCAGATCATCGACGGATAAGCTTTTTCCCGTATACAGCTGCACCGGGATCGGAGAAACGGTAACCCTGCTCATCTCAATCTGCGGAGCCGTCGATCCGCCTCCCCCCTCTTCATCTGGAAGGATCCGAAACAGGATGGTCTCCGTACCGGTATAGTTTCCCTTCATCCTGAGAATGAGCTGCGGTGCCTTCTTCTTCTGTGCAGCCGTGAGACTTTCCGTATCCGTATAGGTGAATACCGCCCTGTTGTTCCGGTAGGACACGGTATAGTCCGTCTTTTCCGTCAGAAGCCGCTTTCCGTCATAGATCCGGAAATCCTGGGTCTGCTTCGATCCGTCATAGACAAGATCCCGTATCCCGGCCACCCAGACAAACTCCGTCGGGATCGCCGACACACCGCCTGCAGGAATATCCTCCGGCAGTACCTCTCCGGGATCCTCCTTAGGGACATTGCCTCCGCTTTGCGCGCTTTTCATCTTCACGGCCAGAGTCACGGCATTCGCTGCCTCCTCTGCGGGATAGACCGTGAGATCCAGCTTCCCCTCCCCGTCGCTTCTTCGCTGGATGAAGTAGAGAAGGTTTCCGGAAGACAGCGGCTGCTTCGCGTCTCTGTCGCACAAGGTATAAATGTTGTAGATACTGTCGGGGTCATAGAGCGTTTCTTCGGTATCCTCTCTGGCACGGATACCGGTCAGGATGCGGAATCCTGTGTCTGCACCCGTTTCGAAAGGTCCCGTCTCGCCGTCTTCTGTGGCACAAATCACTCTGTCTGACGTCGAGGCGGCATCGATTCCGCTCTTCTGCGCCCAAACGCTCTGCTGTGCCCAAAGGTCAAAACTGAAGATGTCATCCCTCTGAATGGTGAGTGTGCACTCCCTGGATTTCATCCCCTCCGCAGAGACCGTCACCTTGTACTGACCCTTCTTAAGATATCCCACCGCCCTGCCGTCCTTATCCGTTGTCAGGGTGGTTGTATTTCTGGAGAACCGGCTGTCCTCCGTCCAGAAGCCGTCCAGGCAGGTAATTGTGGCATTCGGTATGCGATCGAATTCCTTGTATCCGTTGTAATTTAACCCGGCATAATACACATCAAACGTAACACGGTACAGATCTGTAAGGATCACTTCGATGTCGCGCCCCTCGTGCTCCACATGATACTCCGGAACCTTCTTGCTGCCATGTCCTTCTGCTGTCACCGTGGCGGAATAAACACCGTCAGGCTGATAGCAGACCGCCTCCCCCTGCCTGTTAGTGGTCAGGCGTTCCGTCGAAGACAGGCTCCCGTCCTCTTCCAATACCTTGGCACTGTCAGACAGGGTAATGACTGCATCATTGATCAAAGCGCCGTAATCATCCAGCACGGTAAATCTCACCCGGCAAAGATAGTGCGGACAGGTCCTTCCGAAGCCGAATTCATCATGGTCAAAGGAGTAATACCAGTCTGTATCCAGCATGCGGAGAGTAAACTTCGGATTTGACAGATGAAGCTTCTCAAAGATATTGCGATCCGCGATGGTGATCCTGAATTCCACCTCAAGCTTCAAAGCAGCCTTTCCCTCTATGCAGTTAAGACATTCATGGATCGTGCCCTTACCTCCGGCCAGCCGCAGCGACATTTTCCCTGTGAGTTCCCCGCCGATCGTCAGCGGAAGCTCCACCACCGCAACCTTTCGTGTCACAACCATGATCCCGGGCATCATGCTCACGCCCAGAAACACCTTGCCTTCCATCTTGAGATCGCTGCTGAGGGACGGAGACTTCGAAAGGTTGGAAACCCCGGTATCGCTGTCATATCGCAGTCCGGCGGCGGACTCGACCTTGATGCCTCCGCTGCACTCACACGACGCCTCCAGGACAATCGCAGGCGTGATCTCCGCAGTGACAGCTCCGAACAGCGTCGCCATGGGAATGGGCGCCAGGGGCCATTCCTTTTTGAACTTTCCCCCGCAGGAAAACTGTACCTCGATCGGGACATTCAGCACCGCCTCGACAAAGGTGTGATCCCCCGAGTAGGGATCTGTGTTCAGGTAATACTTGAATTTCAGATTGGGCTTGACACGAAATCTGCCCCCATACTGGACTGAAAAGCCATAGTCATCTTTAACGCTTTCATTGAAGGGAAATTCGATGGTTCCGTCCTTCTCATTGACAGTGAATTCCAGCTCGTCCTCGAAGACGATCCCGAGAGGATCCGTGTCTGAGGCAGTATCTGAAGCAATATCTGAAGCCTGAGCTGTCTGGGAAGATGGCTTCTTCACGACAGACGAGGTATCCGCTTCGACATCGATTTTTACATAGGAGAAAAAGTCCTCCGCGGCAAGCTCCTGCCCTGTGACAGTGATTTTGCCGTCTATCGAGGTTTCCGTCTCCTCCACCTTGATCAGGATAAACCCCTTATCCTTCGATTCGCAGGCAAGCCGGTCTCCCTTCTTCAGATTCTGTACCGAAGCTTCCGGATTGGCGAATACATAGCGCAGCTTCTCATCATCCGCTTCTTCCACCAGGTTGACGCTATCCGTTTCCTGCACACGCACCACACCCGCGTCATAGACCATGAAATTGTTTTGATGATCCTCATCAAGATTGACCACCAGCGCCTGATCGAAGTCATCTGTTGTGCTTGCGAGGAAATCCTGCATCCTCTTCGTATGTTCACCCGATTCAAAGGCCTCGCTGAGAGGCGCCAGCGTCTCCGGATCCACCAGGCAGGCCCGGAGATAGTAGTACGCAGGCATAATGCCGATATCGATGGCGACGGTCGCTGCTTCAGCGCCCTTCTCGATCGCTGTGGTCCCGGAAGCGAGCATCCTCTTTCCGTCCTCCTCATAGATCGCGACCAGCAGCCTGGCGTCACCGGTAACCGCCTCCAGACTGACCGAAGCGATCTTCCCCTCCATGTCAACCGAAAAGATGCGGTAGCCTGTCCCCTCTTCCTCCTCCTGCGATGCAGTCAGATTTTCAGACATTGCCTCGCCGAACAGCTTTCCGAGGGTATCCCGGCCAGACAGTGACACACTGGTGTCACTGTTCGCCACTGCATTCTGATCTCCGCCGGTTGCCAGGCCATCCCTGCCTTCGGACGCGGCGATCTCATCGAAAGTCCCGAAGGCCTCCGACTCCTCTTCTCCGGGATATCCTTCCTCAAAGTCACAAGGGATCTCCTCCCGGGCTTCAGGGCTTTCTGCAGCCGCCCGGACTGTCCGCATTGACGCAGGCTCCATGCCGCAAAGCGCAAGCATGGTCACCGCAAGCATCAAACTGATCATACGCTTCATGGTATGCTCTCCTTTGTCTACTTCACCTTCTCTGACTTCTTCAGCGTGATCTTAAAGCTTACTGACACCCACACCGGTGCCTGATACCATTAATTTTCCCAGGCGATCGAAGCGTTCGGTGCATCAGCCTTGCTGATCGCTACCGCCACCGGAGTCTGGCACACCGCTGTATCATTATGATTATCGTCCCCCTTAACCATGTACCAGACATAGTAGGTTCCAGCGTTGGTTTTTGTGGGGATGGATGTACTCCACTGGCTCCGTGCAGGTGGGGGCTGTAGCGCTCCCCAGGTGATCATTACATTTGATGATTGTTTCTGTCCCTCTTTCTAAGTAATTTGCCACATCGCTCACATTTGCCATGCTTTTCCCGCATATAGTTGCGAGCGAGATCCTCACATACCTCCTTAGAAGGATGTGTAAAAGACTTCGAGAAATCACCCCCGATACAGTATACTTCTATAGCGGTTACCTCGTTTTTTATGGCTCATCCTCCGCTGATCTCGTCCAGCTCGTCATCTGTCAATTGTTTCCTGTTTTCTTCCATAATATCTTCCTCTCTTTCATCTATTGTGCGCAATTTTCCTCTACGATGCGATGCGAAATCGTATGCCTGGTGCTGTATGCCTGGTGCCTTATGCCTGGTGTCAGGCACATTATGCCATGCCTCTATATAAGGCACTCCAGCTATGGCCATGATGCTTTATTTCTTCCTGACCTTCACCGTCAAGGTTTTCGTCACCCCTCCGGCGTAGGTGAGCTTCACCCTTACCTGTGCGTTCTTCTTGCTGATACTGTAGATGTCGATCTCGGCCGGATCGTTCTCGTTCGGCTTTGCTGTCACACCCTTCGGGGTTCCGATAATCTCAGCTTTCACGGGCTTGATGGTCCTGCACATCCCGGAGCTCACCTTATAGGTGCTCACGATGTTCGCGGTTCCGATGACCTGTCCTTCCACAGGGGTGATGCCCGCGGGGATCGTCACGATGCCAACCTTTGCTGTGGGGGTGGTTTTCTTTGCCCGCACGTTTTTGAGCGGCAGAGTGACCGGATCGTCTATGCCGGTGATGGTGAGTGACAGTGTCAGGGTGCCGATGTTCAGGTTCTTTACATTATACTTGTCGTTGATGATCGCATTCTCCGCGGTATTTGCAGCATCGGTGCTTGTGCTCTCTACACCGTTCTTTTCACTGGTGTTAGAACTTTCCGTGTCATTTGTATCACCGATATAATCAATTTCAATATTCCCGGCCGCATTCAACTTTGCGGTAAAGCCCTCTTC
>JAIKYU010000001.1 GCA_024682835.1 Lachnospiraceae bacterium
GGATAAGACATTTCATCTCCAGCACCTCAAATATCACCGAACACCCCATCCACATCATTGTACCATAGTCATGCAGATACCAAAAGCGGCCTTATTACACCGTCTCATGCCTGGTATCTGTTTGCGATCACATCCCCGGCGATTCTCCGCTCCGTGATGGAATACGGCATAGTGGTCGTGTCGATCACGAGCTTATTTCTCCACCTCCATAAAGGCATGAAAAAGCACCCACCCGAAGGCAGATGCTTTTTCAGTTCTATGCAACTACCGTATGAATTCTTTTCCCGTATTCAAGAATCGTATCACTCGGCAGATCCACTCGGTCACTCCAATAAACACAAGTACGGCTCTCGTCTAATTGGACATTTTCAAACAAATGAGGCTCTGTCTTCAGCACAGCAAAATCTTCGATCGCTTCGATATCTTCTTTCACGTCATACAGAACACACTCGCCCGATTTGAAACGAACGATCAACTGAAAGTCCTCTCTGGTTTCAATACTGTCGATTCTCGGCATAATGGCACCCCTTTTTATACAAGTGGAGGAAGCCTTCCGATCTTCTGTGTATCCCACATCTCCTGCAGTTTGCTATCGTATTGGTCAAGCCATTCTTTTACCAGTGCCTGCGCTTTCTGCGGAAGATCTCCATCTGTCATTTCATGTGTATGTATATCAAACACTCCGATATACTCGCCATGGCGCATGAATATGAGAAGGATCATGCTCTTTTGGCTTGAAAAACATCTTAATCACGATACCGTAGAATCTTGTAATTTCGGGCATCCAAGCACCTCCCTTCTCCAAATATGCTCATTTTTATTATAAAACATCAGGGCCAAATTGCAAGGGCACTCCTCAATCAGGCAGCGTCCATGTCGACTTTCAATAATCCGCTTCGGACACCCGATAATCCCGTTCAGGATTCATTGAGCCCATTCCCTCAATGTGATATGATAAACAAACACCGATCGTTATGAGAGGCGACATGATGGAAACGAACAGGACGCCGATCCGTAATATGTCCGATCCACGCAGAAACAGAAAAAGAAAAAGATTTCCCGCATGGGTCTTTATCCCCGCAGTCGCTGCAGCTGCTGTCTTTCTCTGCGTCCTTCTTCACTTGCTTGGCACCTCCGAACCGGAAAAGTTGGCAGCAGAAGCCTCGTCCGGCGAAAGCGGCATGGCTGTGCCGGAAATTTTCGAAAAAACAGACGAGGAACACACGCTGCAGGAAAGCAGTGCCGCCGGTATCGTTAATGAACAGCCCGGGACAGAGAAAAGCCGTCCTGATGCAGAAAAAGACACGCACGGAAGCGATACTGAACCGCAGGATCTCCCGGCGGCCGAGATCCTGGATTTTGTCGATGTCTTCGGCGTGCACTACCAGACAGAAATCCTGCCGGAGGTAACCAAAACGCCTTACGCAAGGGAACGGTTCATCCACAACGGATACCGGCTCACCTATGAAGACGATATCTACACCTCCAGAATGGGCGTGGATGTCTCCCATCATCAGGGAAAAGTTGACTGGAACAAAGTCAAAGCCGCAGGCTTCGACTTTGCGTTCATCCGTCTCGGATATCGCGGATACGGTCAGGCAGGGAGCATCAATCTGGATAAGACCTATGCGGAAAATGTACGGGGTGCGCACGAAGCCGGCCTCGAGGTCGGTGTCTATTTCTTTGCTCAGGCGATCAATGAAGAGGAGGCAAAAGAGGAGGCCGAATTCGTGATCAGGAATCTGGAGGGTTCCGGGATCGAGCTCCCGGTTGTGTATGATCCGGAGAGCATTCTGGATGCCGATGCAAGAACGGACAATGTTTCCGGCGAACAGTTCACAAAAAACACGCTTGTTTTCTGCTCCGCGATCGAAGAAGCAGGATACAGACCCATGGTCTACTCCAATATGCTCTGGGAAGCCTTTCAGTTTGACATGACACAGGTCTCGAAATATCCGTTATGGTACGCGGATTATGAGGCACAGCCGCAGACACCGTATGATTTTGTTTTCTGGCAGTATTCCAATGAAGGTCGCGTCGACGGTATCAGCGGAAGCGCCGATCTGAACATCGAACTGATCAGAAAATAGCTGCGATATTCAGATCGTTTTTGCCGACAATATAGGGACTTTGCCATCATTTCTTTTTTTCTTCTCCGGCAGTTCCTCCCACATACTCTCGACCAGTTCGCACAGGAACTCCCGGTTATCAACGTCATCTACAAGAATCATCTCTTTTGCTCCATCATAAGGAAGCTCCATCGACGCATCCGGCATCAGTTTCACCGCCGCCGGAACAGGCTTAATCAGAAGCCTGTCATCATATATACCGCCGAACACTCTGCCACGATAATAGAGGATGTATTCGCCCATCATCGCCCTGTAGCTGATTTCATCAATTCCTGACAGCTGCTCTAATATAAAATCCAGATACTCTTTTGTTGATGCCATACCGCTTCTCTACTATCCGTTGACAAGTTTCAGGAACTTCTTATCGTTCATCTGCTCATTTGTAACATATTCTCCATTGTAGAACAGGGCATAATTTGTAATCGGAGTCGGGGCATTCTGCGCTTCATCCCTGCTTTCTATATGAATCACACGGAATGCGATACCGTTATCTTTGGCCGTCCGCTCCAGGACAGGCACATACTTCGCATTAAAAGGACACTGACTCGTATAATACAAAATATAGCCCTTCTCTTCTATATGCGGATGCCTGGCGCATTCTTTGAATCGCGGTGTCTCCGCATTTTTATCAAATGGCAGGTACCAAAGCTGAATGCCATTATCCGCTTCATCTCCTACGCCAAATCCTTTGTGCTTCAGGAACTTCGGATCAGCAAGAAACGGCTTTTTCTTTGCGGCACACAGAATGCAAAGGCCCTTCTTATCCTTTTCCTTACTATCCTCTATGCAGGCAGCAAGCAGATCCGAAGAATATCCATGCCCCTTGAATGCCCCGGATACCCACAGGCAGTCAATGTACATGTACCCGTCAGCCTCAATCGGAACCCATGCGTATTCCGCAGGAATATACTCAATAAAGCACTTGCCGCGCTCCACACTCTTCAGAAAAACAAGTCCTTCATCAAACCTGTCGGCAAGCCACGCTTTCTTTGATGACACCTGTACATCTTTATTATTTGAAATGGCGCAGCAAATATGTTCCTCTTCCAGATTCTCTTTTGTAACCCGGATGTATTCCATGTTTTCAATCCCCCTTTACCTTGATCGGATGCCTGATCACTGTCCTCAGTTTCTCCGGAGCAATCTTCCTGACATCACTCAAATATATCTCATGATGCAGGCGTTTCACCGTAATATCCAGCTTATAACCATGCTGTTCCAAGAATTCATGCATCATCGCTACTGTGGCGGGCTCATCATCATAGGAACCGTTATGCATACACTGGACGCATAACCCTTCTTCCACTGTCATGAACTCAGCCTTAGAGAAATCCTGCTTTTTCTTTTTCGCCGCTTCATTAACAGCCCACCTGAAATCATCTTCTGTCACAAAATCAGGAAGACGGATCACAGAGATCCAATGGAAATCTTCCTTGTGCGCATAGTCGATTCCATCCATGCCCTCCATAAACCAGAATCCCTCCAGCGGCGGAACAACATAATCGAAATATCCCTCAATCCGATGATCGCTCTTTTTGCTCATTTTGATTGTAAAGGCTACCGCATATAAACGTCCGATCGCCGCTTTGTAATCACCATCATCATCATTCGGGTCACCTTGACCGCGGATCGCAATATAATTCATCTTCGGAATCGTAACAATTGACGGTTCCGTTTTTGGCATATAAAACTCTTTGTATTCCTTCTTATAGTCAAACGCCATATTCTACCCCTTGAGTCGTTTTACTCGTTCATCCACATTCTTCATGAACTCTTCCTCTGACATGTTCGGATCTCTTGTGCCCAGGATCAGATCGCAAGGCAACTCATCACACTCTCCGCATGAATGAAAACCCTTCCTTTTGTTTCTTCTTACTGAAGCTCCCAAGCACGATCTGATATGATTTATCCAGCAGATATTTCATTCGGTTATTTCCTCCTGTAATTCTTTATCATTGCGTCAATCGTAGCTCTGATCTTCTCTCGGACTTCTTCAGGTTCAAGCACCTCCGCCTTATCTCCGAAGGTCAGGATCCAGGTAAGCAGGTTCTCCATGTCCGTATAGTCCGCCGTAAAGAGAAGCCTGCCATCATCGTTCTCTGTAAAGCATGAAGATCCGAACTCTTCTACCAGCCGCCACTTCTGATCCGGTTCAAACAACGCTTTCACTTTGATCCCGCCCGGAAAGATTTTCTCAGTGGAAAGATCCGGTATGGCCACTACCCTGCATTCAAAGCTCTTTTCCGTTTTCTGTACTCTATCCATGCGGTTCAGCTTGAACAGTCTGAAGTCCTTTCTTTTCCGGCACCATGCCCACAGATACCAGCTCGACCATCGAAATATCAGATAATAAGGTTCAACCGTCCGCGTACTCTCGCCGGATGGAGCATAGTAGCGGAACCTGATCAAATGCCTGTCTCCGATCGCATCCTGTATGGTCTCTATCTTCGGGGCAAGTGATTCCCGATGCCATGATGACAGATCGATCAGAATGGAATCCCTGCCGCTTACAAACTCAGAAGACCCGGCCTGTATCTTCTCCATGAGCTGTCCATAGTAACTGCTTCCGCTCACGCTGTCCAGACTCCGCAGCCCTGCAAGGATCATCTGCATATCCTTTGATGTCAGGATCGTCCTGTCCATCCGGTATCCGTCCATAATGCTGATGCCGCCGCCGGTTCCCTGCGCTGTTCTTATGGGAATCCCCGCCTTGCACAGATCCTCAATATCCCGGTTGATTGTTCTTCTCGATACCTCAAATCGTTCCGCCAGCTCCGGTGCCGTCGTTTTCTCTTCCTGGAGCAGCACGGACAGTATTCCGATAAGCCTGTCTATCTTCATTCCCGGGTAACGCTCCCTCACTTCAAATGTATCATACCAGGTTAAACACGCCAACAGTATGTCATGTTTATTATAGCAGTAAAACTTTTTTTCGCCAACATCTCACAGCATGCAGCTCGATGTCACGTTGGTCGTTTCATGTGCGTGCAGCACGCCCACTTGACGGTTTTAGCGCGAAAAAACCGCCGACAGACTGAAAAGATCCATCAGCGGTCACCATCATTGTTATCGTTTATCCAGATTTCCACCATATTTGAGTATAGTCTGCTCTTCCCTTTTTCAATCAGCAATCCCTTCACGACCAGAGTTTTCTTATGGTGTCTTCATAATCCTTATCAATTAGAATCACCTGTTCATCTGCCCGGCCAAAACCTTCTATGACCTTCCGACAATGGTCCGGTGTATACCAGCTCATGGACCGCTTTGTTTCCATCCCCTTAAACAATCTGATATCCGCAAAAGCAGGTATACCATCAGGATCGCTGCAGCAGCCAGCACCGCATAGCCGGCAAGGTACCCGGGATCACCCATTTACTTCTTCTTACAGTCTGGATAAAAACATCAGATAATCATCATCCTGTCCGTCCAGCAACGGCGAATTCTCCCCGCCTCCGTTGGTGCTGCGCTTGATCGCCGCATAATCGTTCTCGCCATGCTCGATCAGATCCATCGCGTTCATCGGGCATCCGGCCTCTGCCGCGATCGAACAGAAATCAGAAAGCGGACGGTCGGAATCTCTTGTTTTCAGGAATTTTTTCTTCAATGATTCATCAGCTTTCGCCATGATCATCAGCTTTTCCAATGCTTCTTCGACATCCATAACAGCCTCCGTCAACACGAGATCATCAGATGCTCATTCGCGATATCATTATACACCGCGCATTTTCGATCCGCCACATCATACACATGAACGATCTCTTTCAACAGATCGCCCTGCTCGAATTCCGCAACGAGGTCCTTTGAAGACACCAGCTTCTCCGGTGAAAAATGAACCGTCTTCTCGTTGTGGAATACAGCGGTATAGAGGATCTCCGCCTCCACCAGATCCTGGAAAATGTGACTGCCGTATGAAAGCTCCGGATTGTACCCGGCTTTGGTCTCCTCTGT
>JAIKYU010000029.1 GCA_024682835.1 Lachnospiraceae bacterium
ACTCGTCTGGCACCCTCGATCATTAGTGCCTCGCTTCCTTCGCACTTCTTCCATTCCAGAAGCTTTTCATAGATCTTTCGCTTAAAAATCAAGGCAGCATCCTCCTTACGGCTGATTTTGCCTTGATTTTATCACTCTTGTCCAAAAAGCGCAACATAATTTATTGTTGATCTTTGGTGTATGCGCAGTTTCGCGCAGGTATAATCGTTGGTCTATGCGCATGTATACAGATCATTGCGACCTTATGTAGCATCATTGCGTCACCTCTTGCTTACATATGTCATTCTACGGAACGGGACGTAATTAGTCGTTCCCCAAACCTTGTACTTTTCGGCTTAAAAGTACAACGGCATTGTACTTTGAAACAAACATCAAAAAAAGACACCTACATCAAACAAAAAATACCCGGATGATGGGTACTCAACTGTCATGTCGGAGTCCATCATCTGGGTACCAGTTTACTCCGCCGTGCGGCTGCGATGCCCCCGGCCGCGTCTCAGTCCAGATATCCCTCTCTGGCTTTCACGCCGAAGCGCTCTTCGAGCTGATGCAGGCCCTCATCCGTGATGGTTTGACGAAGCGGGAGATGCGCGATTTTCATATAGATGCCGGCCGCCTTCTCCGCGGTCTCGATGAGCCCGAACGCTTCGTCGAGATCTCTGCCCGCGCCGTAGATCCCGTGCTGCGCCCAGATCACCAGACGTCTGCTTCGCATCTTCTCTGCCGTCGCCACGCCGATCTCATTTGTCCCGCAGAGCATCCAGGGCAGCACCCCGACCCCCTCCGGGAAGACCACAATGCACTCCGTCTCCATCTGCCAGAGCGTGCGGGTAAAGGCGCGCTCATCCAGATCATGCACATAGGTCATGGCCAGCAGATTGTCCGGATGGCAGTGCATGACGATCCGATTGTCCGAATCCGCCCGCAGCCTGGCGGCGTGACTCATCATATGCGCGGGCATTTCCGAGGTGAAGCGCCCGCCGTCGGAGAAGCCCCAGAGCAGCTCGGCCCGTCTGCCCGCATCCGTCATGCGGATCAGGCCGAGGCCGTCCGCCGGATCATAGGGGACGTTTCTGAAATACTTGCCGGTGCCCGTCACGAGGAAGTATCTGCCCTCCAAAAACGGCTCGGTAAAGCCCGTGGGAATCGTGCGTAGAACACTCGCCGGTTCGACATAGTCGCTGACCTCCTGCTCGGTGAGCAGCATGGAAATATTGCCGCCGTTGCGCTCATCCCAGCCATGTGCGTACATGGCCGCGATATTGCGCACCATTTCCACCACATAGGGTGACTCAAGAAAACGTTTCATTTTCTTTCCTCCAATACGTCCTTTTCATACTGTCTGACAGCGTCAAACCAGGTATACTCACTGGGAGCGCCGCATACTCTGAGATATTCCTCCCAGACCTCGCCGAAGGGATAGGTCTTCATCTCCTCCTGACGCGCCATGAGCCCGGAGAAATCGGCAGCATCCTGCAGTCTTTTTAATTCCTCCGCCGGCTGGCAGAGTGCGTTCAACAACGCCTTTTGCAGCGAACGGAAGCCCACCGCCCAGGCGCCGATCCGGTTGATGCTCGCATCGAAGTAATCCAGTGCGATATTGACCCGTTCGAGGCTGTCCCCGTTGCGGACGATCTCCTTGGCGATCTCCCTGGTCTCGTCATCGAGGAGAACCACATGATCGGAATCCCAGCGCACAGGTCTGGTGATATGGAGCGCGATCTCATCGAAGTAGCACAGGAGGGAGGAGATTTTGTCGGAGACCATCTCCGTGGGATGATAGTGGCCGTTGTCCATCAGCGGCAGCACGCCGGGATGCGTCGCGGCAAACAGGAGGGTAAACTCACCGGATCCCACCGTGTAGCTCTCCACCCCGATCCCGAAGACCTTGGATTCCACGGTGACCTTAACCTGCTTCGGATCGTGGGGCTCCGAGAGGATCTGCTCGATGGCATCCTTATAGCGCTGTCTCGGGCCCATGCGGTCTGCCGGAATATCCTTGAGGCCGTCGCCGATCCAGATATTCATCACACAGGGGATCCCGGTCTCCCGCGCAAAATACTCCGAGATGCGGATGCAGGCCTTGCCGTGCTCAATCCAGAATTTCCGGGTCTCTTCCTCGGGGCTCGCCAGGGTCAGGCCGTTTTTGACCTTATCATGAGAGAAAAAGGTGGGATTGAAGTCCAGCCCCATCCCGTGCTTTTTGGCAAACTCAACCCATCTGGCGAAATGCTTCGGCTCCAGCCGATCCCTGTCGACATATTCCCCGGGGCCGAAAATCGCGTAGCTCGCGTGAAGATTCAGCTTCTTCTTCCCGGGACAGAGCGTGATGACCCGCTCCAGATCCTGCATCAGTTCCTCCGGAGTCCGCGCCCTGCCCGGATAGTTGCCGGTGGTCTGGATCCCGCCGGTCAGCGGCTTGTCCGGATCCGTATCGAACCCCCGGACATCATCCCCCTGCCAGCAGTGGAGGGACACACTGACCTCCTTAAGCCTCCGGATGGCCGCGTCGGTGTCCACTCCCGCAGCGGCATATCTTGTCTTTGCCTCCTCGTAACTCATACCCATACCTCCTTTTTGCTGTTTCAACAGGCTGCCGTCTTCTTCTCTTTCCTGCCTGACCCTTGATTTATCTACTCCCGGCCGATCCGGTTCGGCCGCTGTGAGCCGGTCTTACAAAAGTCCCCGCTCCCCAAGCTGGATCTTCAGATTTCCGAGAGCGGTTGCTTCGATCGGCAGCGCGACAATTTCCTTCCCGGTCTCCTCCCGGGTCAGACGGTTCAGGAACCTGTTCTTGGCGCCGCCGCCGACGATATAGAGTATATCATATTTTCTCCCCGTATTCCGCTCCAGCTCATCGATCGCTCTGCGGTAGCTTGCAGCCAGACTCCGATAGGCACAGCGGAAATAGTCCCCCGATTCCCGCGGAAGGTCACAGCCTGCCGCGGTGAGAGCCGCATCAAAGGCAGCGCGCATGCTCTCCGGAGCGAGGAAGCACGGATCATCGGCATCCACCGTACCCGCGTAAGCGCTCGTCTCCGCACCCGCGACGATTCCCGCGAAATCCGCTCCCGGGCACAGCTCTTCCCTGAGACGGTTGACCAGCCACATCCCCATGATATTTTTCTGATAGCGATGATAGCCCACCCCGCCCTCGTTGGACCAGTTGCCCTGCCGGCTCTCTTCGGTGGTAATGGGCTTCTCCGTCTTGACGCCTAACAGAGACCAGGTACCGCTGGAAATATAGGGCGCATTCCCCTCCATGGGAATTCCCTCCACAGCGGACGCGGTATCATGCGTCGCGCAGAGCAGCACGCGGATCCCACGGTATTCCCCGATCTCCGTCCCGGGAGCGCTAAGCTGCGGAAAAAGATGCTCCGGCAGCTCCAGACGCTCCAGGATTTCCCGGTCAAAGACGCCGGTTTCCGCATGAATCAGCCCCGTTGTCGTCGCATTGGTAAACTCTCTGGCCTTCGTCCCGCAGAGTCTGTAGAGCAGATACTCCGGAATCATCAACGCGTCCGTAACTCCCTGAAGCCGTCCGGCTTCCCGGTCCGCATAAAGCTGATAGAGACTGTTGAAGGGTTGGAACTGACAGCCCGTCCTGCGATAGAGCTCCTCAAACGGGATTCGTGCATGTACCGCATCAATCACCCCCTGTGTCCTGCCGTCACGGTAGGCGTAGACCGGATACACGGGCTCATCGCCCTTAAGAAGCACATAATCCACGCCCCAGGTATCCACGGAAAGTGTTCCGATCTCTCCGGGATGTGCGGTGAGCGCCCTGTCGATTCCCTCCCGCACATGGGTAAGCAGCGCCTCCATATCCCAGACGAGATGTCCGTCCTTCTGCGTCACCCCATTGGGGAAGCGGTAGACCTCTTCGGTCTCCCATTCCCCGGCCACCATCCGGCCGAGGATATGCCGTCCGGAGGAGGCTCCGATATCAATGGCAAGTGCGTATTTCATGGATTTCTCCCCTTTCCCGTCACTCTCCCGCGCGTATGCCCCGTTTCATCCCCGGCCCGTTCCGCGCCGGTCCTACTCTTAATTGCAATATACACTTCCGTTTCTGCACACGCAAGCAGAATGCCCCTGCCGCAAACGCAGCCGCCGGCGCAGGGTCATAAAACCCGCCGCAGGTGTGAACCATGCGGCGGGTATACTGATCATCGTTTTTGCTTAACCATCATCCTGCATTCCGACATCGGCTTCAGTTGCCAAGCTTGGAGGACATTCCGCTCTTGAGCGCCTCCAGACGCTCATCCGCGATCGCCTGATAACCGGCATCCGCATACTCCTGAGCACGCTGGTCATAAAGCGAATCAAAATTATCCTCTCCGGTCATCACGATCTCATCACGATAGGTCTTGTAGAGATCCTTGAGCGTTTCCTGATACTCGCCCACGGAATCAATCGTGGTGGCAAACATACAATCGACCGGCACCCAGCCCTTTTCGGAGATGGCGACCTGGTTGTAATAGGTCTGGATGATATCCTTCTTGAACTGTTCGATGGTCTCCGCCGGAATATGGTCCGTATTGGGTACCGCAGCGGCAATGACATCCTCGATCGTACCGGCATTTCTCGCCTCAATGGCCACACACCAGTAGTCCTTATTGTAATTGAAGCCCTGTCTGTGCTCCACCGGCTGGTCCGTCAGCGCGCAGACAGACTCCGGCAGATTTTTGTCATTGAGCTTATAGTGCTCGCCCTCCAGTCCCCACTGGAAGTTGAAGAGATTCTCCTCCTGAATCATCCACTCCATATACATCCAGGCCGCCTTGATCTGATCCTCGCTGGCCTGAGAGGAGAAGCTGATCATCATACCGAAGGGATTGTTGGAACGCAGCGCGGGAACAGTTCCGGAGGTGGCATCCGCTTCCGTTTCCTGTACATGAACCGCGACCTTAGCATCGGGATTCAGCGCATAAAGAGACTCCACGACATCCGATACCGTAGAAGGAATATACTGCGCGTAGGAATAGCTCTTGCCGTTGATGAAGTTGGCCTTTGCGGTCTCACCGTCAGTCATATAATACTCGGGATCAAGCAGACCGAGATTGTACTTCTTATTCTCCATACGCAGCAGATTCTTGTTGGGCTCCCATCCCAGAGAGACGATGGAATAATCCCCATACATCGCCCACTCCTCCTCATTCATCGGATAGGTGCGGAAACCGTAATTCTGATCGGACCCGAGACCGTCGATCATCTGTCCGCCCGCAGGATGCTCGGCGAGGCCGGCCTCCTGGATCTTCTTCATGGCATCAAACCACTCATCGGAATTGGTGTAGGGGATATGATCATAGCCCACCTGCTCCAGCCAGTCCTGGCGGACAAACTCAACCCAGGTGTAATTGGTGTTGTAATACGGTCTCTCGGCGAGCGCAAAGTAGGTCTTTCCGTTGAGCTGCGTGTATCCGAGCTGGTTGTTATCCACCATTTTCTGATAATAGGTGGGGGCCACCTGGGCAAACTCATTCAGATCATACTCCACCAGATAGCCGTCCGCCGCCCACTGCGCCTGCTTGGGGAAATCATACTCCATGAGGAAGGTCGGCAGCTGCTGTCCGGCCGCCAGGAGGGAATAATCCGTCATGACATCGGAACGCGTAATCGGCACAAAGGTCATCTTGATGTTGTACTGATCCCCGAAATTCTCCTGCAGCCACTTGGTCCAGTAGTTGTCGGACACATCCGGAACGCCCTCCGCACCGCGGTCATAGACGGGAATCCTCAGCTCCACGCTCTCCGCAAAGGGCGTGTACCCGGGAATGCCGGCCTCAGCCGCTACTTCGACCGTTTCGGCAATCTCAGCCGTCTTCTCCTCGTCCGTTTTCTCCTCGGCCGCGGGAGCTTCCGCCGCAGGCGCATCCGCAGGTGCCTGTGCCGGAGCCTGCGCTTCGCCGCAGCCGGCGAGAGCGCCGCCGGTCATCACGCCGGTCAGAGCAAGAGCAAGAAGCCTTTTCATCATTCTTTTCTTCATCCGAAACCTCCTTTGTTGATCTATCCATCACCCGCACGATTGCGGGAGATTCACACGCAGATCCCGACTCACCCCTTGACCGCGCCGACCATCACGCCTTTGACGAAATACTTCTGCAAAAACGGATAGACACAGATGATGGGGATCGTGACAAACATGACGCTGGCGGCCTGAAGCACCTCGGGTGTGCTCGTCACATCCGCCGCCTCCGAGAGCGCCTCCGACTGGGCGGAATTGGCCGAGGAGACCATCTGACTCAGCACATATTGCACGGGCTTGAGCTTCTGCTTCTGGATGTAATACTGCGCATCCGCGTAGGCGTTCCATCGCCCTACCGCGTAAAACAGAGCAATGGTCGCCATGATGGGCTTGGACAGCGGCAGCACGATCTTGAAAAAGATCTGAAAATTCGTCGCGCCGTCCAGAAAGGCGGACTCCTCCAGAGAGTCCGGAATATTCGCCTGGAAATAGGTTTTCATGATCAGCATATTGTAAGGGGAATAGATCAAGGGCAGGATCAGGACCCACATCGTATCCAGCAGATGCAGCTTCTGCAGCAGCAGATAACTGGGGATCAGTCCGGCGCCGAAATACATGGGGAACATCAGCACAAAGGTCAGAACGGAGCGTCCCTCCAGCCTCTTCTTGGACAGCGGATAGGCAGCGCAGATACAGGCCACCATGCCGAGAAAGGTAAAGATCAGGACCATCACCACGGAGTATCCCATGGAATAGGTCAGCGACCCGTCCTTGAACACCGACCGATACGCATCGAAATTCAGCCCCTTCGGCCAGAAGTAGACCTGCTTGGCCATAACATAGGCATTGCCGGAGACGGATTTGGCCATCAGATGGATAAACGGCAGTATGCAGGTCAGGCACAGCAGCACGATCACGGCCATCATCACGGCATCGCCGATACGGAAGCGGTTAATTGCCCTGCTGCCGTCGGATACGGTATCGATCTCTTTATCCCGGTTCTTTCCCATCACTGTCCCTCCACTGCGTCAAAGCAATCCGTCTTCGCCGAGCTTCTTGGCAATCCTGTCCGCGAGAAGAACCAGCAGGAGTCCCACCAGAGACTGAAATACGCCCACCGCAGTCGCCTTGCTGAACTGACTGTTGGCCAGTCCTTTCTGATAGATGTAGACCGCCAGCTGATAGTAATAATCACGCACCTGAGAATTTCCGAAGGAGGTCAGCCGCTCGAAATTGGACCCCATCACCTTACCGATGTTCATGATGAGCAGCGTCACAATGGTGGGCCTGATTCCGGGGAGCGTGATATGCCACATCCGCTGCCAGCGGTTTGCCCCGTCGATCATGGAAGCCTCGTACAATTCTCCGTTGATCCCGGTTATCGCAGCCAGGTAAATAATGGTTCCCCAGCCCATCGTCTGCCATACGCCGACCAACAGATAGGTGACCGCCCAATGCCATTTATCGGTCAGGAACGGGATTCCTTTCTGAATGATCCCGAGATTCATGAGCGCCATATTAACCAGTCCGGTCGTCGGTTTGAACATGATGTAGGCCAGGCTCCCGATGATCGGCCAGGACAGGAAATGGGGCAGATACAGGATCGTCTGCGACACCTTTTTGAATCTCGCATAGCGCAGTTCATTGAGCATCAGTGCCAGGATCACAGGCATCGGAAAGGTGATGGCCAGATCTGCCAGATTGAAAAAGATCGAGGTGATCAGAGATTTCTGAAACTCCTTCTCCGAGAATACCTTGCGGAACATCTCCAGACCCACCCATTCGCTGCCGGCGTAGCCGCGCGCCGGCTTGTAGTCCATAAAGACAAGTCGCATCCCGGGATATGCCGCATAGTTGAAAAACACCACCAGGAGAACCGGGAAGAGGAGCATCACATACAATTGCCAATCGCGCCGAATGTGCGACAGCCTTTCCCTTTTGTGCCTTGCCCTCTCTTCAGGCGTCAGATTCTTCTTTGTCATCTCATCCCCCCGTCTGTGACAGGCCCGTGAATCCATTGACATTATTCACAAGAAATCCGTACAAATGTCGAAAAAAATGGTCAAATTCACTAAACCCATTGTATCGAACGGGCATCCTGTATTCTCTTCATTAAGGCGGGAAAACTATGCAAAAACGACCATAAAAAGAGCAAACAAGAACGGTCAGTGCTCCGGAATCTGTGCCTGCAGCCAGCCGGTATAACGCAGAATGGAGACGCGCTCCAGCGGAGCCATGCTCCTTCGCCACTCGGAGGGCGTGACCTTCATGACTTCTATAAAATGACGGTTAAAGCTGGAAATGGAGCGAAAGCCCACACACTCGGACACGGAAAGGATCGAATCCTCCGTCATGCGCAGCAGGACACAGGACTGCAGGATCCGTGTCCTGTTGAGGTATTCCAGCGGGCTTGTCTCCATGATCTCATGAAAAATACGCCGGAAATGGGTCTGACTTAAGAAGCATTTCTCGGCAAGGATCTCCATCGGAAAATTCTGCATATAATGATAGCGGATATAATCCAGTGCCGGCGCGATCACCAGCGCGTTCTGTGCCACGCCGTCACCGCCCCTGCGGAGCGTCTTATCCCCGGTCGGCCGCTGTCTGCTGTATATCCGTAACAGCTGCATCATAAAGGACAGCACAAGACCCACTACGGAGAACTGATAATTGACCGGTTTCTCTTTCATCTCCCACATGATCTGACGGGTCATCTGCCAGAGCGCCGGCTCATCCTGACTGTGCAGGATCATATGCGCCTCTTCCAGCATTTCTCTGTAAAGCCGTGCCTGCGGTGCCGCATCGCCGAAATACCCCTGAAGCAGTTCCTCCGGCGCAAGAAAGAGATAGCTCCAGAGGCTGGCCTTCCCCGGGCTGCTACAGGTCGTATGGGGAATATTACGGGAGAATACGGTCATATCCCCGGCGCGGAACGGGTGCTTTCCTTCATCAAACTCCATATATCCGTCATCGCTGTGACAAATCCCGATCTCCATGCAATTATGGAAATGCAGCCTCCCGGAGGGCACATCCGAGATGTGCCACTGATCTCCCGTGAGTAGCAGTACCGGAAATTCCATGGGCAGCTCGTAGCTGCGATATTCGATGATCTTTTTGGATTGTCTCATGGTTTCACGTCATCCTCTCACAGCAGAATCCGGTCAGGCATTCTCCATGGCGGCCGCCAGACGGTCGATTTCGACAAGCTCCCCCTCGCTGAAGGAGGTGTTCTGTGTCGCCTTGATGTTATCCAGGATCTGAGAAGGCCGCGAGGCGCCGATCAGGACACTTGCCACCACCTCATCGCGCAGGATCCAGGCCAGCGCCATTTCCGCGAGAGACTGCCCCCTGCCCGCCGCAATCTCGTTCAGCTGTCTCAGGATCCCGACCTTTTCCGGCGTGAACTGGGATTCCTTGAGAAACCGGCCGTCCGTGCGCACCCGGCTGTCCTGCGGGATCCCGTTCAGATACCGGTCTGTGAGCATGCCCTGCGCAAGTGGCGAGAAACAGATGATTCCCTTCCCCAGCTTACGGGAACCCTCCTTGAGTCCGTTCTTTTCGATCGTCCGGTTCAGGATATTGTAGCTGTTCTGATTGATCACAAAGGGAACGCGGAGCTGACCCAGAATCTCTGATGCCGCGGCGAGCTGCTCACCGTTATAGTTGGACAGACCGATGTAGAGCGCCTTGCCGCTCGTGACCGCCTGCGCCAGCGCACCCATGGTTTCCTCCAGGGGCGTCTCCGGATCCGGTCGATGATGATAGTAGATATCAACATATTCCAGCCCCAGCCGCCGCAGAGACTGATCCAGACTGGCCAGCAGGTATTTCCGGCTCCCCTGGTTCCCGTAAGGACCCTCCCACATCTCATAGCCGGCCTTTGTGGAGACGATAATCTCATCCCGATAGGGCCGGAAATTCTCCCGGAAAATCCTGCCGAAATGAATCTCCGCACTCCCGGGCTCTGGCCCGTAATTATTCGCCAGGTCAAAATGGGTGATGCCATGATCAAAAGCCGTGCGGCACATCTCCTCCATGTTGGCATAGACGCCGGTATCGCCGAAATTGTGCCAGAATCCCAGAGAGACTGCCGGAAGCAGCAGTCCGCTTCTTCCGCAGCGGCGGTAAGTCATCTTGTCGTAACGTGCATCCTCTGCCTGATACATGAGCTCTTCCTCCCTATGGCATGATCATAAATGTTAAAGCCGACTTGAAGTCAATGGCTTTTTTCTCTTTTTTCTCTTTTTTCTCTTTTTTCTCTTTTTTCTCTGACGATCACCTGTGCCATCCCGTGAAATGTGCTGACCCAGCCGGTCCGACCCGGGGTATGATCCGACGGATCTCCGTTAGAGGCCCCAAGCAGGCTGCCCCATTCCGCGGGAATATCCAGACGGCGGTCGGCATGAGGCACCGGATGTCCATCCCGGTCCACGATCTCCAGCTTCCGGATCACTACATCATTCTCCCGGTATTCCTCGGTAATCACAAGATGCGCGGAAGCCGCGTCCCCGGTCACATTGCACCGGCGCATGACAGGCCTCCCTCCACGATAACCGACAGCCTCCATGGTTCCCGTCTCCGACAGGATTCCCTCCCACACAAGATAATCATCTGCGGGCATCGCTTTCCTGCCCAGGCTGCGCCCGTTCAGAATCAGCTCCACCTCCTCCGCGTTGGAGAAGACATAGTATTTCCGCTCCTCCCCCGCCGGTTCATTCATATCCGGATACACATGGATCACATCCCTGTCGGTCCACCAGGCGGCATAGAAATAGTAGAAATCCTTGGGATTGCCGCACAGATCCATGGCGCCGAACTGACTGCTGATCGCAGGCCAGGCAAAGGGCGTCGGTTCTCCGTAATAGTCAAATCCGGTCCAGAGGAACAGGCCGCTCACCCATTCCGGCTTACAGTCCTGCCACCGTCTTGCCCCCAGCATGTAGTAGGGACGCTCCTGAGTGATGGCCAGATGGCATTTTCCTTCATCGGTCTCATAGCAGCCTCTCGTGGACTTAAAGGTACCCTGCTCCATACAGATAAAGGGCTGTTCCGGATACTCGCCGTGAAACTTCTCGTACAGATCACTGTGATAGTTGAAGCCGGCGACATCCAGCTGTCTTGAAATCCCCTCCAGGACGCGATAATCCGTTATGACCTCATTCGTCCGCATGTCAAGCATCAGCAGCGCCATCGTGACCGGTGTAAAAGGGTCCAGCTGTCTGATACGGCGGATCATGGATGCCGCAATCCTGCTTCCCTGCGCGGTCGCCTGCGTCTGTGCTTCCTCATTACCGATGGAATAAAGGATGAGGCAGGGGTGATTCCTGGCGAGCCGTACCATTCGTTCCAGCACCGACAGATCCTCATCCGCGCTGGAGAGGAGCCGCGTCTCCGACACCACAAGCATTCCCTCCTCATCGCAGAGCCGCAGGAAATCCTCGCTCATCGGATAATGCGCGCAGCGATAGGCATTGGCTCCCATCTCCTTGAGCTTTCGGATCCGATACCGCATGACCTCCGGCGGCACAGCGGTCCCGAGTCCGCCGTGATTCTGGTGACAGCATACACCCTTCAGCTTCATCCGGCGGCCGTTCAGGGAAAAACCGCGGTCCGGATCAAAGCAAATACTGCGGATTCCAAAGCGGACAGAAGCCGTGTGCAGAGCTTCCCCGTTTCCGGTAAGTGTCAGGGTCAGCGTATACAATTGCGGATCCTCCGGAGACCAGAGGAGAGGTGCCTCAAGCACACCGGTGATATGAAAACGCACACGCCCCTCCTCTCCGGGCAGCCATTTCGTTTCCCGGGAAAGTACCCTGCCCATACTGCCGTCAGGGCGCTTCAGCGACAGTTCCAGTTCATGGTGTGAGAGACAGGGGGAGAGCCCGGCGGAATCTGCCCCGTCACGGACTGCCGCAGGCCGTCCCGTCCCGTCCTCCCCGCCGACGGCAATCGCGCCGGTAAGGTCCAGTATGGCGCTGTCCTCCTCAGCCGTCGTCTGTACATGCAGGAAGACCTCCTCTATCATCTCCCGCTCCGTCACCTCCAGACGAACCCCCCGATAGATTCCGCCGCCTTCATAAAACCATCCCTGCGCCATACGCGCATCGCAGCGGATGCACAGCACATTTTCCCCGCCGTATACCGCGGTATCCGTCAGATCGATTTCGATACGGCTATATCCATCCGGTTCATGGAACAGAAAAAACTCATTAAAATAAAACCACGCGTCACGGTAGACCCCGTCAAATATGAGCCGTATTCTTTTCCCTTCATATTCTGCAGGCAGAAAAAAATGCTTTCGGTACCACCCGACCCCTTTTTCAAAGGATCCCGCCGTGGTATGCATATTATTTACATCCTCCATGGCCGGGATCGTGTTGTCGGCATCGAATTCCTTCCCGGAAACCTCACTGACCCCGGTATGAAAGACAAAATCATGGGGGATCGTCACGGGCTCCCAGCCGCTGTCGTCAAAGGACCTGCTCTCCGGTCCCTGATTGTAGGACCCGGACTTGGCCAGTCCCCATCGGTTCCTGACAGCCGGGAAGTCCCCGGCATGAAAGAGCCAGTCTTCGTGAAAAGTCTCTTGAATCTGCATGGTGGATTCCTTTCTTCAGGGCAGTATACCATCAAGGGCTCCGTCCTCCTGAATATTGCTTCTTTACAAAGGTTACAACCTAAAGTACACTTTAAGTCAAGAGCTGTTATCACACGCAATCTGTCTCAAATGAGGATCCTGATGGAAACCTACACAATCACGCAGCTGACCAAAATGACAGGGATTCCCTCCTCAACACTGCGCTATTACGAACAGGAAGGGCTCCTTAAGAACGTCGGCAGAACGCCCACCGGACAACGGATCTACACCGGGGATCATGTCAAGTGCCTGGATCAGATCGGCTGCTTTAAGGGAGCCGGCATGTCTTTGTCGGAGCTCAGGAGATTCCTGCGTTATGAGGAGAATCTGGAAAACAGTACCGACGATATGCTGGCGCTTCTGGAGAATCGCAGAAGCAGTCTCAGAAAACAGATCCGGGAGCAGATGGCCGCTTATGAGCATCTGCTGTGCAAGCTGGATTATTACACCGCGGTTAAGCAGGCCGTCGAAAGCGGCAAAGAGCGGCCGCGGTGGGGAGAATACAAGAAGAAGCGTTATCCCCTGGATCTTTAAGCACCCCCGCACGAACCGATGGTATAGGTTATCTGTCTTCCATTCACCCCCATCCCGGGGAATGGATGCGCCGTTTCGATCTTTTTCGGGCCTCTGACGTGGTCAAATCTGCACAGATTTATCGGATTCCTGCATAGACTGCCCCTCCCGTCATCCGTATAATATAGGAAAGGGGATCGCGTATCCGTATGCGGCTGCGCCATACCCGCCATATCGGAATAAGGAGGTGCGCACCATGAGTAAACTAAGCTATGATCCCGAAGAGATACGCCGTATCATCGACCGCGTGGTCGCGCGAACCATGCGCATGGATCTCACCTGGGACTGGCCCGGCGGCGTCGCTTATTACGGTGTCTGCGCGGCGGCGGACGCCACCGGCACTGAGGCCTATTATGACCTGCTCAAGGAGCGTATCGATGAGTATATCGAGCTCGGGCTCCCCCGTGTCTGGACCGTCAACGCCTGCGCCATGGGACATGCCATGCTCTCCCTCTACACCCATTACAAGGATGAGCGATATCTGGAGATCGCAAAGAGCAAAATCGACTATCTGACGAACGATGCCCTGCGCTTCGGAGATCATGTATTGCAGCATACGGTTTCCGCCAACAATGATTTCCCGGAGCAGGCCTGGGCGGACACCCTGTTTATGGCCGCCTACTTTCTGCTGCGCGCCGGTGTTCTGCTTAAGGACGAAGCCCTGATCGATGATGCGCTCAATCAATGGTACTGGCACATCCGGTATCTGCAGGACAAGGATTCCGGCCTCTGGTATCACGGCTACAACAATATCGACAAGAGCCACATGTCCGGCTTCTACTGGGGTCGAGCCAACGCCTGGGCCGCTTTCACCATGAGTCAGGTCGGTGTGACACTCCCCGAGTGCTACCTCTACCCGAAATATCTGGATATCGTGGGTTCTCTGAATGACCAGCTGGCTTCCGTCAAGCTGTTACAGACGCAGAACGGCCTGTGGCGCACGATCCTGGACGATGAGGATTCCTATGAAGAGGTCTCGGCCTCCTGCGGAATCGGTGCGGCCATGCTCACCAAGCGCAACCCGCTCCATATTAAATATCTGAATAAGGCCACAAAGGGGATCCTCGCGAATATCTCCGAAGACGGCCGCGTGATGAATGTCTCCGGAGGGACTGCGGTGATGAAGGACAGAGACGGCTACCGCGGCATCTCGCGCGACTGGATCCAGGGCTGGGGGCAGGGCCTCGCCCTTGCCTATCTGGCGGGTCTGCTGGACTACGACAGACTCTCCGGGGACGGTGCGCTGTGAGTGACGCGCTGGAGCACGGTCCGACGGCGTATCCGGAGCTTGACGGCAACTTCGAGGGGACTCCCGGGAAGAACGAGGGCTGTACCTCTCTTCTTGTGGATACCGCTCCCGGCAACTACCGAGTGCGGATGACCTTGTCTCCCAAGGAGAATGCCATAGCCTCGGAGGCCTATGTCTTTCTCGGGCGCCGGATGCTGGCCGCCTGTCTTGCGGCAACTGACGGAATCCGCGAGGTGTCCGGTACCGTACACGTCGGCGGCTTTATTCCCCGCGGCGCCGACCGGGTCTGCCTCGGGCGTCTTGCGGTGACCCTCATTGCGCCGTCCCTGCAGCTTACCTCCTGCTCGTTCGAGCGGGCCGATCTCCCGACGATTCATATCGCCGGCGATTCCACTGTCACGGATCAGCCTGCGGAGCATCCCTATCGTCCGATCGCAAATTACGCCGGCTGGGGTCAGATGCTTCCCATCTTCCTGAACGGCAGCTTTTCCGTTGCCAATCATGCACATTCGGGTCTGACTACCGAGAGCTTCCGTGCACAGGGGCACTACGACATCCTGCTGCGTGAGCTTCGTGCCGGGGATTATGTCTTCTTCCAGTTCGCACACAATGACCAGAAGCTGTCTCATCTGGAAGCAAACGGCGGCTTTCGGGACAATCTGATCCGCTACGCCCAGGAGATCAGAGCGCGCGGCGCACATCCTGTTCTTGTGACGCCGCTGTCAAGGAATACCTGGAACCGGGAGAGCTACAACGATCTGCTCAGGAATCATGCGCAGGCGGTACGCGTTCTCGGGCAGGAATATCGGATTCCGGTGCTCGACCTTCACGGTGCTTCGATGGAAGCCATACAGCGCGCCGGGCAGACAATGGCTTCGCGCTGGTTCCACGACGGAGATTATACCCACACCAATGACTGCGGCGCATTTCTGGCGGCCAGATACATTGCAGGCGCCATGCGCGACATCTCCGGTTATGAAAATGCCTACGACGCGCTTGCCCGATCCGTTGATCCCGTTGCACTCAGGGAAGATTCCCCGGCGGCAGCGATGTTTTCCTCCATCCTCGGAAGCCGGACGCACCGGCTGGATGCCGGGCAGTCCGACGGTCAGCCGGAGGAAGCCTTACCGCGGCAGCGGGATATTGTCCCGGAGGATCTCACCGGTCCCGCCGTCTGGCAGATCGATGAAGGCGGCGTCCTGAAGAATCCCGACGGCAGCCCGGTGGCACCGCCATGATACCGCCGTCCGGGATCCTATTGTAACAGCACGCAACAGAAAGGAATGATCATGAGCAAAGCAACCAATTCCGTCGGTGGTTTCACGCTCCCCGGAGAATCCGGCTACGAGGCCTACACTCTTAAGCTCGCGGACATATGGGGGGCAGATGTCATCCGGGACAGCGACGGGACCGTCCTGTCCGATGAGATCCTGCAGGCCGGCTATGACATCTATTCCACCCTTTGTGTCATCAGAGATCACAATACGTGGGCGGATGCGCACCCGCAGTATCTGCAGAGCACTCTTCTCATGACAGATGCCCGCACGGCAACGGATGGCCCTATCCTCACGATTCCCGTGATGGAGGACTTCTTCGAGGAACAGTTTACCGTCAACGACAGTCCCGAAGCCATGAAGTACTGGCAGGTCTTTGATCGGACAACCAACACGGCATTGCCGGCAAAGCAATGGCATTATGAGCCTTCCGGCCGGTCTGTCGTCATCCCGGAGCCCGTTCCCTTCCATCGTTACACGGTGAGCTTCTTTGCCTGGCGGATCTGGGAAGAGATCTCCATGTACAATCACACGACCAATCACTGGAATAAGGAGCATTTAAAGCAAATTGATCCGGTCTATCCCGAGACGCAGGAATACCTGTCAGACTGGTTGGAGCATTGGTGCGAGACGCATCCCGCCACCAACGTCGTGCGTTTTACCTCGATGTTCTACAATTTTGTCTGGATCTGGGGCTCTGACGAAAGAAACCGCAACCGCTACACCGATTGGGGTTCCTACGATTTCACGGTCAGCCCCAGGATGCTGGATCTGTTTGCGGACCGTTACGGGTACGCGCTGTGCGCCGAGGACTTCATCAACGGCGGCAAGCTGCATGTGACACACATGCCGCCGACGGACAAACAGCGGGACTATATGGATTTTGTCAATGATTTTGTCATAGCATTCGGCAGAAGACTGATCGATATCGTCCACCGTCATAACAAAAAAGCCTATGTCTTCTATGATGACTCCTGGATCGGCGTCGAACCCACCAGTCCCCGGTTTCGGGAATTCGGCTTCGACGGTCTGATCAAATGCGTCTTCTCCGGCTTTGAAGTCCGGCTCAATGCCGGCGTCGAGGTAGATACCCACGAGATCCGCCTGCACCCTTATCTCTTCCCCGTCGGACTCGGCGGCGCTCCCACCTTTGCTCCCGGCGGCAATCCCACACAGGATGCCCGGAGATACTGGAGTCACGTGCGCCGCGCCCTGTTAAGAGCCAGAATCGATCGGATCGGACTGGGCGGCTATCTGCATCTGCTTGAGGATTATCCCGATTTCGTTGAATATATCGCCGGGCTCGCCGATGAATTCCGCGCGATCCGTTCCCTGCACGAAGCCGGCGCGCCGGCCTGTCTCCCGCTCAAAATCGGCGTTCTGCACGCCTGGGGGAAGCTCCGCCCCTGGACCCTGTCCGGTCATTTCCACGAGACATACCGGCATGATCTAATCCACATCAATGAAGCCCTTTCCGGTTTTCCCCTCGAAGTGGAATTTCTTGACTTCAAGGAGGTAATGACGCGGAATCTGGAGGAATTCGGTATTCTTCTCAACGCCGGAGAAAGAGGTACGGCCTGGAGCGGCGGAGATGTATGGGCAGATCCTGGCCTCGTCACAAAAATATCCTCCTATGTCTATCACGGCGGAGTCTTTCTCGGCGTGAACTGTCCTACCGCCCTGACGGAGGATACGCAGGATACGGTTTTTGCCCTGAGCAATATTCTGGGGGTCGATCTGGACATACCGGCCCGAACCTGCCACGGAGCCTTATGCTTCGAGACCCGGCCGGAAGAAGCACTGTTCCCTGCGGATTCCCATATTCCGCTGCATGCCAGTGTGCACCTGACAGACAGCTGCGCCCGCGTCCTTGCGTCGCTTGACGGCACTCCGACGCTGGTGATCAATGAATTCGGGAAGGGAAAGGGCGTCTACCTCTCCGGGTTTGAGACCACGCTCGCCAACAACCGCATGCTGTTAAACCTCATGCTGTATGCCGCCGGAATCTCAGCGGATCAGAGTGAGCTCCTGACGGATAATCCTCACGTGGAGACGGCGTACTTTCCCGATGCCGGGACGCTTGTCGTCATCAACAATGCCGATACCCCGCAAAGCGCCACCGTCTCCTTAAGCAACGGTGACCGGGTGCGCACGGATATCCCCGCCTGCGGTTCGCTCTTTCTTTCTGACTGAGGCAGCAGACCGGGCTGCTCAGAGCCTCGTCAGTGCGCCGCCCGGGCAGCATACCATACCGGGCTCCCGGTCCGGATGATCGATGTCCTCCACACGCACCCAGACGTCGAGAGCGCTTGGATTGTAGACAAATTCCGTGCTCACCGATACCTGGAGCCGGCTTGCCGCATCCATATAGTCCGCGATCTCGATATTGGTGGCATACCAGGTATCCTCGCGGCCGCCCGCTATACGGCAGAATTCTTCCATGACCTCCCAATTATCTGCCTGTCCGAATTCATAGCTGTGTCCCCAGACATACATCAGATAGAGGTACTGCGACTTGTACAGCTCCGTAAAGCTTTTAGCAAGCTTCAGAAAATCCGGATGATTATGATGGATCGTCGGATTCCACCGCATCCAGTCATCGGGCATTCCGAAGCCAAAGGTGCTGTGTACCGTTCTGGCATATCGGATCCCCGCATAGGGGAGCATCCGTGTGATGCGGTCATTCACGGAGCCGTTGGGATAGGCAAGACCGCGCACGGGATAGCCCAGCGCCGCTTCCAGATTTTCTCTGTCCTTGAGCACCTGGAGCAGGATCTGCTCATCCGGACAGCGCTCAATCGTCGGATGCATCATCGTATGGCAAGCCACTTCATGACCCTTGTACAATTCCCGCCATTCCTGAGGCCGGATCCGTTCATCCCTTGTCAGCCCGCTGTTGATATTAAAGGTCCCGCGGATTCCGTGCGCATTAAACAGTTTCACCAGCCGCCGGTCTTCCGGCCTGCCGTCATCATAGCTCATGGTCAGCGCCTTGTGCTTCCCACCGGGGAAGCAGGTATATACCGTTCTCATGACAGTCCCTCCTCTTCTTCTCCTGTAGGCACCTCGGAGAAATCCATATCCGATGCATAGTAAAAGCTCGTATAACCGGTCTGGTTGTAACAGTTGTTCTGCCAGGCGATACCGGTGCGGTACATGATGTCATCCATCAGCGTATAAAGCTTGTGAGACGTCAGTTCCGTATTGGTATAGATCCGTATCGCGCTGTCATCCTCCAGCCTTAATAGCAATTCCTCCCGGAAATCACCGAAAATGTCCGCAACCAGGCAGGGATTTCCCTTGGTGCCGTTGTTGGTCAGTGTCCCCTCAGGATCCAGATGTACACCGTGACAGGGATCATTAACCACTCCGCGATGGGGACCGTCGATATAATCCGGTCCGTCGATCACCTGCGTCGTGAGATCCGCCGCCCAACGGATCGCCTGATTGGTAGAGGGTGCCTTGATATCCAGCCTTTCCCCCTTGCAGGTATAGACCTCATTCACCCAGACCTGCAGGCCTCTTCGATCCGGAGCAATGTCGCCGATCATGCAGCGACCGAGATCCGTTTCGGCATAAAAGCCGAATTTCCCGAGATCTCTCCCGGTCTCATCCCGTCGATGCAGCACCTCACCGGTAGCCGCATCCCGGAGCGCGTAGCCAAAGGGAGCCGCCTTCGCCCCTTCGAACACATTAAAGATCTGATATCCCGGCAGATCCGGATCAATCTTTGCCACGTGCATGGAGTCCCCATGTCCCAGCTTGGCTCGTCTCCCGTCCGGTAGATAATCATAGGAGGAATAGAGCAGACTCCCGTCATCATCGATACAGGCCGCCCCGTAGATAATCTCCTGTCTGCCGTCCCCGTCTACATCAGCCGTTGCAAGACTGTGGTCGCCCTGTCCCGCCAGAATCCCGTAGACCGGATCGCTGCCCTCTCCGGAGTGCGGATCGTCGCAAAACGGGTTCGACATCGGGACAAATCCGGAATCCACGCTCCATCGCAGCTTAAAATGCCCGTTCCGAAAATCATAGGCAGCCAGTGTCGTGCGGGTGTAATACCCTCTGCACATCACCAGGGAGGGATGCTCCCCGTCCAGATAAGCGACTCCCGCAAGAAATCTGTCAACACGGTTGCAGGGCTCGATCCGCCGCATGGCATAATCCCCCCACAACAGACCATCATCCACTCGGGGGAAGGGATAGGGGATGGTCTCCCGTTCGCTGCCGTCTCCCGCATACATGGTCAGATATTCCGGTCCCTCGTAAATAAACCCCTCAAAGCGCTCCGGATGATTATTGTCGCTCCTTGACGGCGCGTAGACCCGGATGTAATAATCCACCAACGCCTCCGCATCCTGCCCGGACAACGGATAATCGTATTTCCGTTCCAGACCGAAGCACTCCTCCAACGTCATCGGCCAGCGCCCGGCCAGCACCTCCGGATGCTCCCGCCAGCCGCGAAATACCGAGATCAGATGCTTCCTGTAATCGGCCGCCGAGCAGACATAATTATCCGCGTGGGTGATCCCGCGCGCCAGATCCGCTTCAGGAAGCGTGAGATACGCTTCCGAGAGAATACTGCCATCCGGTGCATATCGTGTCATCTTCGTCCCGGGAGCGGTCTTGACCGCCATCTCCGCCCGACCGTCGCCGTCAAAATCAAAGACCATAAACTGCGTATAATGGGCGCCTGCGCGGATATTCGGCCCCATGTCCAGCCGCCACAGGAGCATGCCTGTCAGGGTATAGCAGTCAATGAGGCAGTGACCGGTATACCCGGTATGCGACACATCATGGGAATTGGAGGGATCCCACTTGACAATGTACTCGTATTCTCCGTCTCCGTTCACATCCCCCACACTCATGTCGTTGATATGATATACATAGGCCTCTCCCGACGGCGTGACCCCGCCGGCAGGTCTCTGCACGGGAATATCCAGCCAGGGCTTCGCCCAGGCAGAGACCGGCTCGCAGCATCCATCGGCAAGGTGTACGGGGGGCGCCGCGCTCCCGCTCCGCGCTGTCGCGGCCTCCGCTCCCTGCGATTCCCCGGCGGATGTCCCGGCAATCACCGGTTCTACCCCGTAGAGATCCCCCGCTGTCCCGTCCGGATCCAGATAATTGGTGGAATCCTTAACCAGGGCGATCCGTTCCCGGTTACGATAGACATAAAAATCCGTCCCGGTAAGCCCCGTCTGACTACTCCCCGCTGTCTCCCGTTTGAAGATACGCCAGGACAGAAACACGCCCCCGTCCGTCGGGACGGCGATCAGACCGCGTTTCAGCTCCTCTCTCTGTACTCCCATCCCATCTCCTCAATCTGAAACCGAATCGACCAGGCTGCGCGGATCCTCCGCTGCACGCCATTCGTCGCGGATCGGGAATCCATCCAGCTTTTCCAGCTCTTTCGCTACCAGTCCCGCAAAGGCAAAGGCCCCGTTTCCCTGCAGATGAGCACAATCGGAAGTTCCTTCCGGCCAGTGGGGGAACACCCCCCGCGGAGTCCACAGATAAAGGCTCCTGCACGCCTCTTCTCCGCATCTTGTATTCAGCTGCGCGGATTTGGCGCCCAGGTCGACGACCGGGATTTTCTCCCGTTCTCCCAGAGTGAGCATGGCCTCCCGATACGCCGGAAAGCTCGGCCTGCACACCCCCTCCCGATCAAATTCCATCAGAGCCAGCGGCGTGACCAGTACCGGGTGCGCGCCCTTATCCCGCGCCGGACCGATAAAGTCCCTGAAGAGTCGTTGCGAGAATTCCTCCGGTTCCGCATAACGCTCCGGTTTCTCCCTGTTGGCATCATTATGCCCGAACTGAATCAGCAGCCAGTCCCCCTCTCTCAGCGATAAAAGCACGTCCGCAAGACGGCCTTCCTCCGTATAGGTCTTCACGGATCTGGCTCCCATGGCACGATTGTCAACGACGATCCCGCGGCCTTCATAACGGACGGCGTTGGCAAACCCGGAGCAGGGTGCCGTCGAACCAGCGGATCCGGGATAAATCCGGTATGTCCGCGCAAAATACCGGATCAGCATCTCTCCCCATCCGGCCTGCGGGAAATTGTCCGCGGAATAGGATTGCACGGTGGAATCACCGGCAAGAAACACCGTCGTCCCGCCGTCACTCATGCAAACACCTCCGGCAGATCCTCCCGCGCAAATTCCAATGCCACAATGACATTCAGACTCCACTGCGCGGCCACATTGGTGGAAAGCAGCGGCATTTCGTCGAGGAGAGCCTGATTCCCCGCATCGGGCCGAGTATCGCGCCGCAGAATGGACCCGTTGACGCCATCCTGCAGTCCCTCCCGCATGATATCCCACACCCGTCTGCCCAGCGTATGATCCCCGTGATAATGCGCTCCGTACGCGATGACGCCGCCGGCCATAAAGGGGAAGGAGAACTCCCTCTTTTGGATCCTGCCGTCCGTCAGCCTGTTCTGCTCCTCGTTGGAGAGCGGATAAAAGGCGCCGTAATCCGCGAGCATCCGGTCCCATCGCTCATCTTGCAGCAGATCAATCAGCTCCAGCCAGACCTGCTCCGCCCCCTGACAAATCTGCAAATGGGAGCCTCCCGTGGCTCTGTCTCCGATATAGCGCAGGTGTGCAGTCTCGGGATCATACTCAAAATCCGATCCGGAGACCAGCTTCATCGGCGTCTCGTAGAGATCCTCCACACCGACCATGATCCTGTCCCGCCACCGGCTGTCCCCGGTGCGCTCCCAGGCTGTCATCCAGTTGGAATTATAGGAGGACCAGTCCGGTCCGGAACGGGCGTGAGTGGGATAGACCATCTGGGCCCGGTCGAAAAAGGCGCGCAGGGGGTCCATGTGCAGGGTGGAATAGTCCGCATCCCTGACTTCGTCAAATACATCCCCCAGACGATAATCCCCTGTCAGATAATAGAGAAAACGGTGATGCCCTGCCATGGCGATCCGGGGTTCCTTGCAGGGGCAGCCCCAGTGCCGTACATTATGCCTCGATCCGAGTCCCTTGAGCGGACCGAAATGGTAGATGTCCACCTCCGAGGTGTGGCGCGAAAGCGCCTCCGCCAGCGCAAAGACATCCTCTCTTCCGGTACGCAGGAAGAAGTACCATAGCCACAGGGTGGGGACCAGTTCCGTATTGTCCCAGGCATAGCCTCCCATATCATAACGCCAGACGTGCCTGGTGGCATCGTAGGTATGCATGAAATCCCCGTAATCGAACAAACCGTACCAGTTTCTCTGCCGGACCTCCCGCAGATAGAAATCCACCAGCTCATCCAACGCATCCTCCAGGAAGCATTCCGCCGGCGTGTCTCTCTTTTCCATACTCCAGTATCCAAAGGCATGATGCTCGTGATAATAGGCCGGATCGGCCACATAGACCGCAGGCTTTCGCACACGCAGGCCAAAGTCATCCAGCGCCCGGTCTGTCGGCAACTCGCCGTCAAAAAAGGAAACGGAGAACTCACTGGTACTGGCAATCCCGTAGGGAGAAGCTCCGAATTCATCGTATCCCTCATAATATACCTGGGAATATCCGCGTTTCGCATAATGACGGAAATCATAGGCTTCCTGCCACGGTGCGTAGAACCACAGCTGTGCTTCCGCCGTTTCCCGATCCAGGCCCTTGACACAGAGAGCGCCGGGATACTTCTGCCAGAAATCCCGCATGGCAATCGCCAGACCGCCGTTTTCTCCGCCGAACGCCATCGTCCCGGGCGCCTGTGTCCCATGCAGGCCCTCAACATAACAACAATCCGGATCACTGATCCTTTTGCGGATCACAAAATGAGAGGGAGAATCCTGCCAAAGGACATACTCTCCCCAGAGCGGGATGCTCTCAGCCACCCGGGAGTATATCTGTTCCTGTTCTTCAGGGGAAGGATGCAGGAAATGTCCGGCGATCTGTGCCTCGTAGATCTTAGCCGGCACGCGCGGATGCCAGGAAAGAAGCATGCCCTCCGCCTCGGAAAAAGTCCCGTGATCGGTGCCGAATTTCACATGACGGTTGTACGACGCTCCCGCAACCGGGGTTTCCATAACGATCCCGATTCCCTTAAGAAAATCTCTGTGCTCATCCCCGTCAAAGAACCAGGTGTAGGTAAAGTGCATTTCCCTGCTCCATGCAAAAATCTCCATGAAGATCGTAAAGGGAATCTGCTCGTGCGCATCCGTCTCCGACACATGGACACCGGCTATCCGGAACACCGCGGACAGGCCTCCGCTGCTCACACAGGTGACGGTATCGGTCCGTCCGCGGAATCGCTCCGTTACGGTTTTCAAAGCAATTCCCTCCGCTGTGATGTCCTCCCGGTGCTCCAGGATCAGCCTGCTATAGGCATCCTGCGCGAGTACGCCACGGGGTGCATCTTCCGCCTTTGCCAGGAAGAGGCTGCGGCCGCTCCTGGGGATCCGCACAACAAAGACGCCGTTGTTTACCACATAGGCCTCTTCCGTCTCCTGTACGCTGATATCCTCTTTCTCCCCGCTTTTTTCTCCCGATGCCGTGACGTTGACCTGCTCACCAAGAACTGCCGCGTCGGCAACATGCATGGCCCACTTGACCGAACCGTCCGGCCAGTATGCGCGGTGGTGGGATTCCAGAGGCACAGCCCGTCCCTCCGCGTCGGTCGCCGAAAAGGCCGCACCGGCAGGGACCTTACCCTGTCCCCAGCAACTCCCGAATCGGGAATATCCGTTTTTTGCCCGGTTTTCAAGAAGATGAAGCCTGATTTCCTCGCCCATCAGATCGCTCCTTTCGGATCCGCATTCCTTGAATCAATTCCTGCTATCAGAAGGGCGGGCATGCGCCGAAGCACACGGCCCGCCCCGTCCCGTTGACTTACACAGGACTGATCCCTCAGGATCACTGATTACTCATCGCATTCACCTCATCGATGACTGCCTGTCCGCCCTCGGTAAGCCACCGCTGCTGTGCTGCCTCAAAGCCTGCCCAGTCAATGGCACCGGTAATGTACTGAGATCTCGCTTCCGCGATATACTGATCGATCACAGAACCGTTGGCCTGATAGGTCGGGGAGGCGGAGAGCAGCGCCAGGGCCGGATTGAATACCGCCGCCTCGCGGTTCTTCTTATATACCGCCTCCTGAGCATCCTTGCGCTCATTGCTTGCGACGGCAGGCTGCGGCGTGTAATTCGGCACATAAGCGAGCATCTGGTTCAGACCCTTGTAATTGCCCGCCAGAGCGATCTGCTTGTCATCGGAGGTATCCGCGTCAAGCTTGACCATCACGCCATCCTCCACCTTGTAGTTGACATCCTCGAGTCCAAACTCGGTCAGAAGGCGCATCTCATTGTCATTCAGTCTGTCAAGCAGGCGAAGAGCCGCCTCGATCTTTTCCGGCGTATCGCAGGTCGTCGCGGAAAGCGTGAAGTACCCATTAAAGATATTCAGGCAGGGGGTCTTGCCGTTGACCGCGCCCAGCAGGTTCATGGATGCGATTCCATCACCCGTGGCAGCGGGGATCGCATTATCCTCGAAATAATCCCACACACGGCGTCCACCGTCCATGACATCGATATACACGCCGTTCTCTCCGTTCTTCACGCCGTTGGACCAGGTATCCGTCGGGATCTCCGCCCAGTTGGCAGGCATGCCGCCGTCATCATAGATGGACTTGATGAAATCGAGCGCCTCCTTGTATTCGGGCTGCATATGGTTCGGGACGAGTTTGCCGTCAACCTCGGCCCAGCCGGTGCCGACACCGAACCAGCTCTGGATGATATCAAAGGGTCCCGTGTAGGAGCACATCTCCATGCCGACGGTATCATTCTTGCCGTTGCCGTCCGGATCGTCATAGGTAAAGGCGTGGATCATATTGAACACATCCTCGGGTGTCTTGGGCTCGGCGATCCCCAACTTGTCCGCCCAGTCCTTGCGATAGGAGAGGCCGTAGCGCCCCAGTTCTCTGGATCGGGGAATCGCAAAGAGCTGCCCGTTCATGGTCAGAGCCTCTGCAGCATCCTTGTCCAGCTGGGAGAGATTGGGATACTTCTCGGCATCCCAGATATAGTCGTTAAGATTCACAAATGCGCCGTCGCGCGCAGCAGATGCCACCGGGCTGGAGACGGTGCTGCCGCCCCAGGTCATGATCATGGGCATGGTGGAAGGGCTCGCCAGTTCCAGCGTACCGCGCTCCTCCAAGGAGTCGTTGAGCACCCAGTTGATCTCCAGATCGACATTGCAATAATCGTTGATCTGCTGAATGATCTGATCCGCATATTCCCCGACGTTGGACTGTCCCGCATTGAGATCGATCGCCATAAAGGTGACCTTTTCGCGGGTCCCGTTGTTATCAGCGGGAGCTTCCGCAGCCTCTGCCTCTGCGGGCGCAGCCTCTGCAGGTGCGGCCTCTGTCTGTGCCGCCGGCTGAGCACTTTCGGCAGCAGGCGTGCCCGTTGCAGCAGAGCTGCCACAGCCCGCGACGGTGCCGATCGTCATCGCGGCAACGAGCAGCAGGGATGCCAGTTGTTTTCTCTTCATCATACTTTTCCTCCTTTTTTGTGCTGTTTCATTGACACTGCTTAACTATCTCCTCCGGTCCTTGTTGTGACCGGACAGTTAACCCCGTCCGTTTCCGGCCCCGCTCAGCCCTTTACGGCCCCGACCATGACTCCCTTGGTAAAGTATTTCTGCACAAAGGGATATATGCAGAGGATGGGAACCGTGGCAATGACGGTACAGGCCATTTTCACCGCCTTGTCCGGCGGCGCTCCGTTCATGTCATAGAAATCCTGTGCGGATTCCGACACGGTACTGGAGAGCAGGATGATGGAACGCAGCAGGATCTGGATCGGATACTTCTCCGCCGACCGCAGATAAATCATCGAGGCAAAATAATCGTTCCAGAAGCCCACACCGTAAAAGAGCGATATGGAAGCGATCACCGGCTTGGACAACGGCAGAGCCACCCGGAAGAATACCTGCAGATCCGTTGCTCCGTCCACATAAGCGGCATCCTCCAGCTCTGACGGCAGCTCCTGAAAGAATTTTTTGATGATGATCATGTTAAAGGGACTGATGAGCCCGGGCAGAATCAATGCCCAATACGTATCCAGCAGATGGTAGGCATTGGTAAAGATCACGTAGCTCGGGATCATTCCTCCGCCGAAGAGCATGGTTACAATCACCAGATTCATGATGAAGTCCCGTCCGCGAAAGTGGGCCTTGGACAGGGGATAGGCAAAGGTCAGGGAAAAGGCCATGCACATGATCGTCCCAAGAACCGTCAGGAGGATTGAGTTGCGCAGACCGAGCAGAATATTGGAATTATGCACGGCATATTTATAGGCATTGGCGGACCATACATGCGGAATAAGGAAAAAGGCGCGTTCCGTCAGTTCCTTGTCCGTCGCAAAGGATCCCGCAACCACATAGAGAAACGGGAGGACGGTGGAAAGAGCGATCAGTCCGAGAACCACATAGATGATCACATCCACGATGCGGTCACCCAGGCTCTTCTTGACCTTGACGCCCTGCTTCATGATCGCTGCAGAAGAAGCCATCTTCTATCCCTCCCTTCTCAATAGATGCCGCTCTCGCCAAAAGCCTTGGCGACGCGGTCCGAACCAAGCACCAGGATCATGCCGACAACCGATTTGAACATACCGGCAGCGGAAGAAAAGGAATACGCTCCCTGCTTGATTCCTCGTGTGTAGATGTAGGTATCAAACACCTCTGCGGTTGCGATATTCAGATCATTACGCATCAGGAATATCTGTTCATAGCCGGTATTCAGCAGACCGCCGACACGCAGAATCAGCATCATGATCACGGTCCCCTTGATGGCCGGCAGGGTGATATGCCACATCAGCTCCCAGCGGTTGGCGCCGTCGATGCGGGCCGCTTCATACTGCTCCTGATCCACGCCCGCCAAGGCCGCCAGGAAGATGATCGTCCCATAGCCCGTCTCCCGCCAGATATCCTGACCGACAATCAGTCCCCAGAACGCTCCCGCATTGGAGAGGATATTCACGGTATTGCCGGTAACCGCTCTGATCAGCATATTCACGATGCCGTCCGACACATTAAAAAGCTGGAATGTGAGCGAGGCCACGATAACCCAGGACACAAAGTGCGGGATGTAGATCAGGGTCTGAATCACACGCTTGTATACATTGTGATAAACCTCGTTAAGGAACAGCGAGAGAACGATCGGCGCGGGAAAGAAAAGCACCAGCTGCAGGAGACTGATCCCCAGAGTATTCCTCAACAGGCGCAGGAAATCCGGCGTATTGAAGAAGTCAATGAAATTCTTGAAGCCGACCCAGTCACTGGCCCACATTCCCTTAAAGGGGCTGTAATTCTTAAAGGCAATCACCAGCCCTCCCATGGGAGCATAGCGAAACATGATAAAGTAGAGGAGCCCGGGGAGCAGCATCAGATACAGCCACTTGTGCTTGAGCACATACTGCAGGGTTCCGATCTCGCGTACCTTGTATTCGGTTCCGTCCTTCAGCGTAACGCTCGTCACCCGCTGCCCGTTCTCATGGGTGACTTTTCGACGCTTTTGCTGTTTTCCTTTTTCGTCCGTCATCCGCTGCCTCCTTTCCGCTGTTACGTTGGTTCTGCAACCTCTTAAGCATCATTATAGTGGGGCAGCGGCGGAATGCGTTGTACTATATTTTCGCAATCCGCAAAATGATTGAACTATTTTTACCAACCTGTTAAAATAGTTTCACGGTGAACCCCACCGACCTCCTGTGGGATGGACGGTGCGAACGACCGGAGAGGGAGCAGCCATGCGAAAATTACGGCGTACCTACATCAGCGGCAGTTTTCATATTCTGGATGAATCGCATCATGCGGGCTACATCATGGCGCAATATCACTACCATGAACCGATCGAGGTTTTTATCCTGACCAAGGGGCGCTGCCGCTTCTGGGTGGACGGGGATCTGCACGAGCTAAGGCCCTCCCAGCTGATTCTGTTTCCCCGCAATACATCGCACAAAATCCATGTAGAAACTCCCATTCACAATCTGACTTTTCATTTCTCCGAAGAATACATACGCGAATGCTATCCGGCCGAGATCGCAGAACGCCTGCTGCTCCCTCTCGGCACATGCCGGGTGATCACACTCACCACCAAGAGCATGGCACAGATCCGCCGCATCGTCGATGAAATGGCCTCGGTGCCCGGTTGGGAATATCTGCATCTGGCCGAACTGATACGGATCCTGACGCTCTACCGCAGCCAAACGCATAAAAAGAACGCTGCAGCTGCCCCCGAATCGGAAACCGCTGAGCGTTTCTCACAGATCCTTCAGTTTATCAATGATAATTATGCTTCCGTGACCTCCATCGCCGAGGTCAGTGATCGCCTGCATGTCTCCGAGAGCTCTCTCTGCCGGATGTTCCGCTCAAAGCTTGACTCAACCCCCACGGAATACATCAACCGGCTCAAGATCGAATACGCGTGCAACCGTCTTGTGGAGAGCCACAGATCCGTCACTCAGATCGGCCACGACTGTGGCTTCGAATCCTGCTCCTATTTTGTCCGGGTCTTCAAGCGTGTCACCGGATGCACCCCTTCGCAATACCGCGAGCAGAATCACGACCAGCTGAGCCAGCAGCGCCAGTATGTCGACGGATCGCGGAACACCGTATTGCTCAACAAACCCGGGGCCGGTCTCAGGAGAGCTCCGACACCGTAAGATCCCGATATCCGCCGATCATCGGCGCCAGCTGCCTGAACCCGATCCGTCCCTCCCCCAGCAAACCGCCGTAGGTCACGCCATCGTCCCGATATTCAAAGAGCAGCAGATCATTGATCAGAAACCGCACGCTCTCCGTCCTCTTTTCGACAGCAATGCGGTACCAGTCGGCATCCTCCGAGGCATCCGGAATCGGATCCGCCCCCTGACAGACCAGATGAAAGCCGTAGCTCTTGCGCAGATTACAGGTGTGGAAGGCCCGCTCATCCGGCTCCTTTCTGCGGAAAAAGGAGACATGAAACGCGTTAATATCCCCGTGATGGTACTGCGCGTATTCTCCGGTGCGCGGAGCCAGTGTATCATCAAAGAGGCTCCTCCCGTCTCTGCCCGCAGCGCTGAAAAAGAGCATGGCCAGTCCCGGCTCCCGGATCGGCTTAAAGGAAAAAGCAATGCGGATTTGATCCGGAAATACCACCGGACACCAGAGCACGTAATTGGCCCTCTGCCCCTCAGCAAAGGACAGGGCGTTCTCCATTTTCAGATAGCCCTCCGGGAAATCCAGCCTCGCCTGCCCCTCCAACACAAATCCGGCAAGATCCTCTTTTGAAGCCAGCGGATTATGGTAGATCACATTACTGCTCATCGCATTCCTCCTCTTTTTCCGGACCATCCTGCGCCACACTCTGATGAAGCGCATAATACCGTCCGTGCAGCCGCATCAGTTCCTCATGGGTACCTTCTTCCGCAATCCCTCCGTCCGAGATATAGAGAATCCTGTCCGCCCAGCGTATGGTACTGAGCCGGTGCGCCACCAGAAAAGCGGTTCTGTCCTTCAGGATTTCCTCAAGCGCCAGCTGTATCAGGCTCTCCGTCTCCGTATCAATGGCGCTCGTCGCCTCATCCAGGATGACCACGGCGGGATCCTTGAGGATAATGCGGGCAAAGGACAGCAGCTGCCGTTCTCCGGCGGAGAGTCCCATCCCGCGTTCCGGGAGTTTCTCCTCATATCCGTGCGGCAGACGCCGGATGAAACGGTCCGCATGGATCCGCTGTGCCGCGCGGATGCACTCCTCGTCGGTGGCATCCGGCCTCCCGTAACGGATATTTTCCATGACGCTGCCCTTAAAGATGAACGGGTCCTGCATCAATACGCCCACCTCACGTCTCAGGGATTCCAGCGTCGCATGGCGGACATCAATGCCGTCAATGGACACGCTCCCCCGATCCACATCGTAGAAGCGGGTCAGCAGATTGATGACCGTGGTTTTTCCCGCCCCCGTCGGTCCC
>JAIKYU010000041.1 GCA_024682835.1 Lachnospiraceae bacterium
TGGACGACATCATCGCGGAAGCGGGGATCGCAAAGGGAACCTATTACTACTATTTTGAGAGCAAGGAACAGACGCTGGAAGAAGTGATCGGGATGATGATCGAGAAGGAGACCGAAGCGGCCGCTTCCATCCTGGATGCCCCGATCCCGGTGCCGCAGAAGATCGTGGGGATCATCGCATCGATCCGACCCGCGCCGGAGGAAGAGCCGATTGAAGGTGCACTCTTGCGGCCCGAGAACATCATCATGCACCAGAAGATCAAGCGCAGGCTTGTCGAAAAGGTGGTACCGCTTCTGACGAGAGCGGCCGAGGAAGGTGTGGAACAGGGGATCTTTACCTGCGATCACATTCCGGAGCGCGTCAGGATGCTGCTCATCTTAAGCGGCGAAATCTTTGATGAAGACGATTACACCAAGAAAGATATCGATGTTTTCATCGATATCACGGAAAAACTGCTCGGTGCCGAAAAGGGGACCATGAAGTTTATCAGACAGCTGATCAACGGCTCCGGCAATAATGGAAAGAAGAAATGACGGAAAAGGGAAATTTCAGAAAATTCCTGCTCCTCTGGACGGGGGAACTGATCTCATCGATCGGCGGGGGGCTCACGAGCTTTGGCCTCGGCGTATATGTGTTCAACCGGACGGGAAGCGCGGCGAGTATGGCGCTGGTAACACTGCTGGGATTTCTTCCGACGCTTCTGCTCTCGGTACCCGCGGGAGTCCTTGCGGACCGGTATGACCGAAGACTTCTGATGATGATCGGCGACGGTTGCTCCGCGCTCGGTATCCTGTATATCCTTATCTGCATGATGTGGGGCGAAGCAAGTCTGATACAGATCTGTATCGGTGTTTCTGTCAGTGCGATATTTTCCGCGCTTCTCGAACCGTCATTCCGGGCGACGATCACGGATCTTCTGACAACAGAGGAGTATTCCAAGGCGAGCGGACTGGTATCGCTGGCAGGGTCTGCGCGATATCTGTTTTCGCCGGTCATCGCGGGATTCCTGCTTGCCGTGCATGATGTGAAGCTCCTGCTCGTCATCGATATCGCAACCTTCTTTCTGACGGTAGTGAGTGCGGCGATCGTACGGCGCAGTATCGGCTCCGCGCAGGCCGCGGACAGAATCCCGTTCTTCGACAGTATTCGTGAGGGCTGGCAGATCATCTGCCGCAAACGGGGCGTCATTCTCCTGGTGCTCTTATCCTCCGTGATCACGCTCTTCATGGGGATGTTCCAGATCCTGGCGGAACCGCTGATCCTTTCCTTCCGGGATGCCAAAACGCTCGGCGTCGCCGAAACACTGTGCGCCTGCGGCATGCTCACCAGCAGTCTGATCCTTGGTATCAGAGGATTGAAAGGCAATTATGTCAGAACACTTGCCCTGTCGCTCTGCGCTTCGGGGATATTTATGGCCGGATTCGGTCTTTTTGAAAACATGATCCCGATCTGTATCTTCGGGTTTCTGTTCTTTGCGGCGCTCCCTCTGACCAACAACTGTCTGGATTATCTGATCCGGACGAACATCCCGGGGGACGCCCAGGGACGTGCATGGGGGATGATCGGGTTCATCTCTCAGCTGGGCTATGTTGTCGCCTATGGTCTGTCCGGCGTGACAGCGGATGCGCTCGGTGAACTCTCCGGGCGCGGCGTGGGAAGAGGGGCGGCTCTTGTCGTCTTTTTCGCCGGGATCCTCCTGGCGGTGACCGCAATGATGATCCTGTTCACGAATAGTATCAGAAAACTTGAAACGGATGAAACGGAGGTAAAAAATGATGAAGAAGAATCAGACGGAAAAAACCGGTACAGCATCGTATAGGTTTCTGAATTTCATCAGAAATTCAGAAACCGTACTGGACCAGGCGTCTGCGAAGCAGACGGCGTGTCCGGGCGAAGCCCGGATTTTCGAACGGTCTTCCCTGGACCGTTCGAAAAGTCACAAATACAGGCCGGTCCTGTTCTTTGCGCTGGCATATCTGTTTACATGGATCTTCTGGATCCCGGCAGCGTTCGTGTCCGAAAACATCGGCGCATTGCTGATGTTCATTGGACTTCTCGCACCGGCTGTGGTTTCCACCGTGTTTGTGCTGGTTTCCGGATCGGATCTGCTGAAGAAGGATCTGAAGATCAAGCTCATCGGATTATATAAGGTAAAATGGCTGAATGTATTCTGGGCCGTCCTGCAGTTCGCCGGGATCGTAGTCTGCTCGATCCTTCTCTCTCTTGTGTTCGGACAGCCCTTAAGTCAGTTTGCGTTTACCGAGGATTTCTCCTTTACCGGGGTTGGGATCGCAGGGGCATTGCTTGTCGTGACATTGGCATCGATCATTGAAGAAGTCGGCTGGAAAGGGTACTGCGAGGATTCGATCGGCGCCTATATGAACTGGTTCTGGGAATCCTTGATCTTTGGCGCGTTATGGTCATTCTGGCATCTGCCCCTCCTCTTTATCCGGGGCACCTATCAGGCCGGTCTGATGGTCAATCCCCTGTATGTGATCAATTTCTTCATCAGCGGGATCCCGCTCGGATTCATCATCACGTGGGTGTATCTGGTGAGTGACCGCTCCATTCTCGCGTGCATGATCTATCATCTGTTTGTGAACTTCATGCAGGAAAAGATCGCCATGACGCCCGAGACAAAATGTGTGGAAACGATCGTGGTGACTATTGTAGCAGCGGTGATCGTGGTCATGAACAGGGATATGTTTTTTGAGACAAGGCACGTCGGAAAGCTGCTTGAAACAAGGTACGGAGAGTAGCGGAGACAGTTTCAAGTAAACATCGAACATATCCACGCGGCAAGCGCGGAGGCTGCCGGAAAGATGACCAGGAGCTTCAGCAGCTGACTCCTGATGTTGTACCCGTACTTCCGGCCCGTGTATACGCGCTCCACCTCAGGAAAATAAAACTGGAAGAAATGAAACTTCATCAGCAGGAAATAGTCGAAGCAGATCATGTCATAGATCTTGTATACCGTAAATATCAGAACAAATCTCAGAAAGAACCGTCCGAACGTGTATCCATTTCTGATGCCATCCAGGATCGAGATCACCCCGACGCCCAGTATCATCAGCATGCTGAATACCATGAGGGTCCAGCCCATGATCCTCGCGCCGTAGAACAGCTCTTTGTCTCTGGGAAGAAGCGCTTCCTGCGCCTCCTTCGGGGCCGATCCAAAGAATCTCTTATCCTGAATAAACGCC
>JAIKYU010000061.1 GCA_024682835.1 Lachnospiraceae bacterium
AGGATATCGAGAGGGTGGTCTGTGACAAAACCGTTCTTGTCGTTCCGGAGAAAATGCTGGAGAAAGCAGAAGGACTTGCCGGTAAGGTCGCAAAGATCGTGACGGTCAGGCCGGGGGAGAGTCTTGAGATCGATGGCCTTACAGTTGAAACGGTGCCTGCGTACAATTCTCTGAAGCCGTTTCACCCAAAGAGTGCCGGCTGGGTCGGGTACGTTCTCGTAATCGACGGCAAAAGAATCTACATTGCGGGAGACACGGATGCCACGAAGGAAGCCGGGGCAGTGAAATGTGACATTGCGCTTGTCCCCATCGGCGGCACCTACACGATGGATGCGAAGAAGGCAGCGGAGCTGATCAATGCGATCCGCCCGGAAACAGCGATTCCGGTGCATTACGGCGGTCTGGTCGGGAAGGCGTCCGACGGCCGTGTGTTTGAGGAAAACGTGAAGCCGCCCGTCAAGGTGGCGTTCAAGATACCGTTCTGAACAGGATGCGGATGTTTCGGCACGGTGGATTCTTTATGAGTGAGATCGTTCGAAAACATATCGTGGTTTCCGGTCGGGTGCAGGGTGTCGGTTTCCGATATCGTGCATCTCATGCCGCCATGCATCTGAATCTGACCGGGTGGGTGCGAAATGATGAAGAAGGCACGGTGACAATGGAATTGCAGGGAGAGGAAACGGACATTTACCGCATCATCCCGATCCTAGAGAAGGGAACATGGATCTCCATAGACGACTGGAAGGAAAAAGACATCCCTGTGGACGAGAGCGAACGGGGATTCCGGGTGAGAGGATACTGACGTAAGATCAGGAAGTTGAGATGAGGTTGCTGATTGAAGAGGAGGCAGAACTATGGGCGTATTTTCGAAGGTACACAGATTTCACGAAGCAGGCGAGGCGGCAAACGTAAACAATGTCGATCAGTTCGGTACACCCGCCTATTCCCTGTATACAAGCACAAAGGTCTTCACATTGCATCATCATATTGATATCACGGATGGTGACGAAAAGGTGATCTACCAGGCAAACACAAAGTTTCCGTCGATCCATGACAAGACGGACATTACCGATGCGGCCGGCAATCAGGTCGCTCATATCAAACGCAAGATATTCACCTTACATGAGCGCCATTTTATCACGATGGCAGACGGCATGAGCTTCGAACTCTCCAATGAGATCTTCCACATTATCAAGGATATCACCAACATCGAAGGCCTTGGCTGGCAGCTGAAGGGGAATATTCTGGGGCTTAATTTTGAACTGTATGACGGAAACGGCGGAATCATCGCAGTGATCGGTCAGAAGCTGCTCTCTATTCATGACAAATACTGCATTGACATCTATCAGAAGCAGCATGAGAAAACCATTATTGCAATTCTCATTGCGCTTCAACATATGATCAGAGACAGGGAAAGCGTCAGCAGTGCCGGATCTTCTTCATCTTCGGGTAATTGAACGGATGTTTTCGCTTCTATACGGTGGCAGGAACCGATGAATCAAGTTGCGTGACACGTAGGAGAAAACAATCATGAGAATACAACGGAAAAAGAAGGCAATCGCTGTTCTGTTAGCGGTATCCATGCTGGCAGGGACCGGACAGACAGGGTTTGCGGAGGAAGTTTTTTCGGAGGAATCGTTCGTTTCGGGAGACGAGGCTTTTTTGCTGCCGGCCTCGGACGAGGAGATTGCGTTGGAGGAAGCGCTGGAAGCGGAAAGAGAAGAAGAGCAGAAATCCGGTGTAAGCGAGGAAGAGGAGACGTCGGAGGAATCGGAGCCGGCAGCGCCTGAGAATTCCGAGCCGGAAGCAGCGGAGAATCAGGAAGGGGAGAGTTGCGATGTCAGCGGTAACAGCGTGACAGTTCCGGACGAAGACGCTGTGATCGAGTACGTCTACCAGCCGAAGGATTCCTACACGGTGACTTTTGTCGCAAATAACAACGGTCAGACAAAGACTCTGCAGTATCCGATTGACGCCGGGACAGAAGCTGTCACGGTGGCGGACTTTCTGAACGGCATCGGGAAATACGGCGAGGTGCTTCCGAATATGGGCGGCTTCCTCGATCCTGTAAAGGGAGAGGAGATTCTTGAATGGAAGGTCACCAGGGATGGTGCAAATGATTACTATGTGGAGGATCTGGATAACTACATCATTTCCGCCGGAGGCGATTATGTTTTCACTGCCCTGATTGCAAAAAGAGTGGCGGACAACATCTATATTCATGTGACTCCTCAGGTGTTCTATGACGGTATCCCGCATGTCAGCACATCAGAAACCTTTACGATGAAGCGGAGCAACGATCTGCAGCTGGATCTCTTCTGCGCTGATGATCCGAAAGCCGGTGCGGGATCACGATATCTTGTGTTCGGAACGGATTATACGCTGAAGTATCGCAACAATACGGAGCCTTCTATGACCATGCGGGAGGACGGCACTTACGAGCGGCGCTATACGGAGGGCGATAACAGCAGCCGCCCCGCGGTGGAAATCACCGGAAAGGGCAATTACAAAGGCTTTTCAGCTGAGGTCTATTTCGATATCCTGCCGCACAATTTCAGCTCATCCTGGCCGCTTGCTCAGCTTTCCGGCCTGAAAAAGGTGTATGCGCTGAAGGGGGACGGAAAACTGAATGCGAAAATTGATCTTAAAGCAACGCTGACCTGGAATCACTGGACCGGCAAAAAACAGATGAAACGAACCGTGACGCTCAGGAACGGGGTGGACTACACGCCTCGTCTGTACCGTTACGACGAGGAACAGGATCAGTGGGTGGAACAGGAAAACAGCGATCCGAACCGGATCAACAGAGCAGGAGATTATCTCTACACGCTCTGGGGAAAGGGAAACTATTGCGGAGTAGCCTTTGATGGCACGGACTACGGGGAGTTTTCGGACGGAAAGATCCGGTCGATCGAACCGTGCCATTATGAGTACACGGGCATGGAGGAGCCGGAGGAGTCGGCTTTTCAGTTTCGTGTGTCCGGAGATATCTATCGCGATCTTGCAAATGCGACGATCACCATTAAGAAGGCGGCCATTCGTTATGATGGAAAGCTTCACGGCGCAGACGACTTCGGATTAAGCGTCACCATCGGCAAGGGGGAAAACAAGCGCAGGCTGACCGAGGGAACGGATTTTGTGGTGCAGTATGATGGCGCGGATTTCAAATACATCTACGGCCGGCAGTACTACAAGGAGTTTCGTTCCTATTTGTATTCCACAGCCACCTCCTCCGCCGTTTATGAATCCCGGATCGGTGTGGCCAATACCTACCGGGTGACCATCAGTGCTATTGAGGGAAGCGATTACTTCGGAAAAAAGACCGGGAAAAAGGTCACCATCAAGGGCATTGCCCTGAGCAAAAAAGGGTTTAAAAAGGCAAGAGATCTCGTGTTTGACGGAAAGAACCAATCCAACGGACCAAGGGTTTCTCGCGCGGGCACGAAAGCGGGGCTTACTTACTTTGATGTGGATCGTCTGTCTTATGACAGCAATACGGGGAGAAGTAATTATCTGGAGGCCATCGCCGCCAATCCGGCCGTATTCGGCAAGGGAAGTTACAGTTATCTGACAGATTATTTCAATGCCGCGCCTGGGGTTTATAATACGACGATTTATCCTGTAGGAGGCGGTGTGGATCATCGAACTGCTCCGCAGATCCGGTACAGACGGAAGAAAATTTCGCTGAAAAAGGCAGTAAAGAAGGGGTATGTCTCCCTTCAGATTGACCCCGGAGAATACAATGCCGGCGGAGCTCTTCCGGGGAATATCACGGTATATTTCTGCGGCGCGGCAAACAGTAATCAGACGCTTTACTACAACGGTCAGCGTGTGCATACTCCTTATACCAACTATATGTCCACTTCCTTCGTTACGAAGGCTTCCAAGAATAAGAAAGCAGGGGACGGCGCAATGCTGACGCTGAGTCAGTCCTCCTACTTTACCGGCTCTTATAAATTCAAGTATTCCATATCGCCAAAGGAGGTCTCCCAGGATGAGATTCCCGTTCTGAATGCCGACTCGTGGTACCGTGAGGAAGGGAAAATCCTTACGGATCATCTCTGGGAGAATCGTTTTGAAAACGGTCAGCTGGTAGCAAAAGTTACGGATGGCAGAAAGGGTGTCGTCGGCCTTGGCAATCCGGGCGTGAAACTTTTCCAGACCTATTACAAGAATGAGGCGGACAGGGAGCGGGGGAAGCTGAGTCTGGCTTTGATCAAACCGAATCAGTACTCGTTGGATCGGGAATCGGAGACGGACAATTCCTGTGATCTCGTTGTTTCGTTTACCGGGACACCTGTGATCACCGGTTTTAGAGAGACGAGTATTCCGATCGACGGCAGCTTTTCCGTCTACGACAGTACGGCAAAGATTGTTTCCGCTTCGGTTGTCTACCGGGGACAGACCTATGAATTTGGCAAAGAATCTGCGGTGACGCTTCCGTATGAGGGACGGCAGATCCGATTTGACCGCACGGATGGAGAGGGCGTGTTAACAGTGACGTTGTCCGATGGAACTGTGCTGACGCCGGATGATTTCCGGGTGGAGTACGGGGATAATATATCCGCCGGTAAGAACACGGGTCTTATTAAGGTGATTCTACGGCGCAACGAAAAAACCGGCAGCTATGCTTACGGAGGCAGCGTTGAGTTCCGGTTTTCCATCAGCAATTCAGAGCAGATTGTGCTGTAATGAGGATAAAGAACGGCTGCAGGAGTTTTTGAAATGCTGGTCAAGATGAGGAATTGAAATGAGGTTGCTGATCCAGAGAGTCAAAGAAGCCGCTGTTGAGGTCGATGGAAGAGAGACAGGCCGCATAGAGCAAGGCTTGCTCGTGTTTGTCGGTGTGGGGCAGGAGGACGATGAAAGCATCGCGGATAAGATGGTTCAAAAGATGCTTGGGCTAAGGATCTTTGCGGATGAAAACGGAAAGACCAATCTGTCCGTGAAGGATGTGGACGGGGGACTGCTCATAGTGTCACAGTTCACACTTTATGCCGATTGCACGCATGGAAACAGGCCGGGGTTTACCAGTGCGGGAGATCCCGAATCGGCGAACCGTTTTTATGAATATGTCATCAGAAAAAGCGGAGAGCAGATTGGGAATGTGCAGCACGGAGAATTTGGCGCCGATATGAAGGTGTCTCTCATCAATGACGGCCCGTTCACGATCATGCTTGATTCTGACGAGGTTGTCAGGAGGCGGGTGTAAGGACGCTCAGACATCAATGTCCTGTGCATGAAAATGTTTGATATATAAAATGTGATAAACAGGAGTGATCACGTGTAATGAATCAGGAACGTTATTTTTCTCAATGAGGGTAAGATCATGGCAAGAGAGGAAGAATACAGCATAACGTCTCAAAGCTGGTGGGAGCGCATGATGGCGGCAGAGAGACTGCCCCGCGTGATAGAACGACTGAGCTTTCTGAGGAACGAACGTTCGGCGGATACCGGGAAAACCGCTGTCGAGGACGCCCGCGAGGCGGAACTCGAAAAACAGGGTTTTGATCCGAGAGAAGATTTCGAGGCATTGAAGGAAATGGTGGCGCTGAAGGGAGCCCGTGTTGATGTAGAAGAATACCGCAAAAAAGCGTCAATGGAGTTGTCCGGTCTTGGCGTGGCAGCTGACAAAGGCCTTGCGGACATTTTGGATGACATGAGAAAAAAACGTGCGATACTGACACGCTTTGAGGCGGGCAGTCCGGCCAGAACCTATCTGGATTTCCTTCAGGATATGCGTCAGATGATCATGGATGATTATATCGCAAAGCTTCGGGATGACGCCGCCATAAGAGCTCTTGGCTATTTCGGAGTCATGGACAGGCAGCAGGGGGATCCTCCGGTTGTAAGAGAGTTCGATGCTGATCTGCCTGTGTTCAAACAGGTCGAAGGCGAGCAGATGGTCCATTCGATAAATGATATCGGCCTGATCATGGATGCCCTGCTCGCAAGAGGAACCGATGTCCGTTTCACAGTTGATTCGGCAATAAAAGATACACTGCTCCAAAAGAATTCAGCAGGAGAATACCAGGACGCTTACGATTTCGCAAGGGTCGGATTTGAGAGCCGGGCGGAACGCTTCGTAAAGGCGTTGCATGCTGGCGAGGAACTGCCGCCTCTGGAGTTCGAGGACAGCACGATTTTCGATCAGTACAGCCGGAGAGTCTATGAATCCAATCCTGCAAAATACGATGCAATGAAGGATTTGGGTAAGTCGATGGGGGACGATTTGCACCCGGTTTCATCCCTGAAAGAACTCTTATTACCCATAACGATCTCGGGCTGTATGGAGAATGCTGCAGAACAGCAGAAGATCCCGGCAGAGACCGATTTTGTGATGACGGATCGACAGTCCATGTCCCAGGATGCCTTCACCGCCTTCATGAACAGCGATATGAGGATTCATATCGGCGATTATATGCGGGTCTATCAGGCGCTGCAGGGGAACGACCTCTCGAGCGTGGTGAGTGCACTCAACGGCGGAATGATGGATGTTGATCTTAGCAAAACAGGAGCCACCGAGGCACAACTGAACAGGATTTTCAGCAGTAAAGGCCTTGGAAACGCACGTGATATCATGAAGATGGCAGCCGAGTTCCATCGTTCCGCGGAATTCGGGAGCAGGCTTTTTGACGAGAACATCAGACCGCAGTTTACCGACAGGGAAGCTGCCGAACTGGAAGCCGCTTATATCGATCCGACGGATGTCGTTACGGTGGGGGGCCGTTCTCTTAAGAGCTACGTCGGGGGAAAATACGACATGCTCCCCGATCAGTTAAGAGAAAAGATGGTAAAAGCCGAGCTGGCCAATGTGATGCTGAATACCGATCTCCCGGTAGGGATCATCCATTACAGAATGGTTCATGATAAGGACGGGAACATCGTTCCGGAAGCGGCGGGCATCACCGCGCTGAAGAGAACCATACAGCCTGCGTTCCGCACCAAAGAAGCAAATGATGCACTTGCCGGGAGAGTATCAAAAGCAAATGACGCCACTTCACTGGCACATGCCCGCGACGGCGCGCGCAGAGCGCAGCAGCATCCCCGGACCTCAAGAGTGCGCACGGATATCGAGACGGCCAGGACGCCCGAAGAGATTTTTAATATTCTGGATGCCTGCAAAGCCGCGGACCCTGATACCTTTGACGCAAGGATCGACCAGGTGCATTATCTGGCGTTTCTAGGAAGAGACGGGGCAGAGGCAGAGGGCACGAAGGTGGTCGCCGAAGACGGGAAGCGCGTGATGGTCATTGATCCTGATGCAGCAGACTCGCCTTACGAGCGCTTTAAGGAAGAACTGCTTGCCTTCTGCGACGCGATTGACAGGAAACCGGCTGACGACATTACCGCAAGGACATTCAGAAGCCAGTATGACAGGGAAAAGAGGAGTGCGTCTGTCGCCCGTGCAGGTCATGTGACCGTGCAGCAGATGGAGGAACTGAATAATCTCTACGAAAAAATGCAGAATGAACAATCGCCCTGGTACCACAAGGATTCAAAAGAATACAAGGCCATGTTCCGGGCGATGAAGGAATTCCATGAACAAACGGAAGGTCTGGATATCAACGATCCCGCTCAGAGAGTCAAAATCGCTGCGTTGATGGAAAATGTATATGCCGCGGCTGATAAATATGCCGATAAGGAAGCATACAAGGATAAGGCGTCAGAGCTCGGCGTCTCCAGAAAGAACACCGCCCTTGCGATTCTTGATACGATCAATCCGTTTGTGGGCACGGGCAAGGAGAGCAAGGTCTCCGACCTCAGAATATCCAAGGATTCGGCTGCAAAGAAGCCCACGACCTTCCGCGAGCTGATGGACATGGAACGCGATCAGAACAAGAGTGCTCACGATGCCAGAGAAAGGATCCGTTCCCATCAGGCCAGAGCGCATGCCAGACAACAGCAGCAGGGTCCGGCACAGCAGGGCTCTCAGCAGTAGAATCGGATGTTTAACGGGAAAACATGAGCCTTACACAATACCTTGCCTTTATCGCATATGCCCTGGCAACCACCATATTGCCGGGACCCAATAATGTCCTGCTGCTATCTGCTGCAGGCCGGAGCGGCTTCCGAAAATGCCTGCCGCTTATCTTTGGCATCTGGAGCGGACTGGTGACCGTGATGCTTTTGTGCGGCAGCTTTCTGTCCGTCCTTGACCGCTTTGTTCCCCGGATCACGCCGGTCTTCAAATATATAGGCGCTGCCTATATCCTGTGGCTTGCCTGGAAAACCTTCCGCAGACCGCCGGTGGGAGAGGAGAGCGCGGATACCTCGCTTCGTTTTCGCGAGGGGTTCCTTCTTCAGTTTTTGAATGTCAAGGTGCTTATGCTGGGCCTGGCGGCCTTCCCCGGATACTTTCTTGCAGGCAACGTGCACGCGTGGCCGTCCGTTCTACTGGTGCCCCTTTTTGCGGTCTCCATGACCGTCTGCTGCGGAACCGGCAATCTTATCTGGGCCCTCGCCGGCAGCCTGTTAAAGCCCTTCTATAATCGGTTTTACCGTCTGATCAATCTCTGCATGGCGCTGCTCCTTGTCTGGTGCGCGGTCAAGGTCATGCTCACGGGAAGATGAGGTAAAAAGCATTACGATTCGCAGAACTTTTGATTAAATTTTCCCCTTGACGAGCATAAAAATCGCTTCTATAATAGGAGCGATTTTGCGCTTTCTTACTTTAGCAAGTGAAAGCAAAGCATGAGATTCCAATATATCCGGAGGAGACACATGGAAATCTATAAAAAGATCATGGGCGTTCTCACGATCGTTGAGAAGATCATACTGGCCCTTTCCTTTATGATTGTGCTCGTACTGACTTTCGGCAATGTCGTCGCACGCAAGGTCTTTAATCACTCCTGGGGATTCACCGAGGAGATCGTCGTGGCCATGTTTGTTCTGCTCTCGCTCCTTGCGGCAGGCGTCGCCGCACAGCGGGCGGAGCTCGTGAACCTTTCCCTTGTGACGGAGTTCATCGGTCTGAAGGGCAAGAAGATTCTGAAGGTCATTGAAACCGTATTCTGTGTGATCTATTCCCTGATCCTCACCGTGCAGGGTTGGGATCGCGTGATGGTCGACAGCAAAGTCTCACCGATCCTGCACATCCCGACCAGGATCTTCTGGTGCTTCATCGTGATCGGCGGTATTTCCATGGCGCTGCATTTCGTAGAGAACTGTATCGTCTATTGTCTGGAAACAAAGGAGGAGAAGAAATGATCACGGCCATCCTCTTTATCTCGTTTTTTGTTCTGCTCCTGCTGGGTGTGCCGATCGCGATCTGCCTGGGCATGAGCGCTGTCCTTGCACTTTTCTATGCGATTCATTTTGTACCGCAGTACGCGGCTCTTTCGCTGTCGATCATCGCAACGAACACCTATACCGGTATTGCGAAATTTCTGCTGTTGGCGATTCCGTTCTTTGTCCTGTCCGGCAACATCATGGCCAAGGCGGGCATATCCACGAGACTCGTGAAATTCATCGACGACTGCGTTGGCCATCGCCGCGGCGGTATGGCCATCGTCTGCGTCATCGTTGCCTGCTTTTTCGGCGCGATCTCCGGTTCCGGCCCCGCGACTGTTGCGGCGCTGGGGGCGGTTCTGATCCCGGCGATGATCGCGTCCGGTTTTTCACCTGCCTTTTCCGAAGCGCTGATGGCGACCTCGAGTTCCATTGCGATTGTCATACCGCCGTCCATCGCGTTTGTTGTATATTCCTCCATTGTCGGCACCAATGTCGGAGAGATGTTCATGGCAGGCATCATACCGGGTATTCTGATGGGGCTGGCGCTCGCGATTGTCGTCATGGTGGAGGCGAGAAAAAACAATATCCAGGCTGCTCACGAGAGGAGAAGCTGGGGAGAGCGATGGAAAAGCTTCCGGGAAGCTTTCTGGGGACTGCTCATGCCGGTCATTATTCTGGGCGGTATCTACGGCGGTATTTTCACACCGACCGAGGCGGCCGCGGTTTCCGTTGTATACGGACTGATCGTCGGTGTGTTCATTTATCGTGAAGTGAAACTCAAGGATTTATTTGAGATCCTGATCGATTCTGCCAAGACCAGCGGCGGCATCATGCTGATTGTCGCCTCCGCATCCCTGTTTTCATACTGCTGCATGCTGTTCGGTATCTCACAGGCGGCGACGCAGCTGTTGCAGAACGTGGCAGGCAATCAGATCATCTTTCTGCTCATTGTCAATATCATATTCCTGATCGCGGGATGCTTTATCGACGCAAACTCCGCGATGTACATCTTTATCCCGATCATGTTCCCGGTGGCTCAGGCGCTGGGCTACAACCTGATCGCCTTCGGTATTGTCGCGACCGTGAACCTCGCCATCGGGCAGGTCACACCGCCCGTCGGTGTCAACCTGTTCGTCGCGATGGGCTTAAAGGTGCCGAACGCTGCCGGTAAGACCGGTTCGGAGGACGAATACCACAAGGTGACCCTGCCGATGATCTCCAAGGCGGTTGTGCCGATGATCATCGCCTGTCTGATCGTGCTGGCGCTCATCACTTATATACCAAAGATCTCGCTGTTTCTGATCGGGCAGTAACGTTGGAACAGAGCAGATAAAACTCGTGAATCGAATGGATCGATCTGCTTAAAACAGGCGGATCGTTCAGATATTGTAAAAACAGTAGATCAAGGAGGAAGAACATGAAGAACAAGCTGAAAAAAGGACTCTGCGCGGCGCTTGTTGCCGCCATGACGATGTCCCTTGCCGCCTGCGGTGAGGGCGCACCGGCATCCGCCGGCGGTGACACGGCTCAGACAGAAGGTGCCGCCGCACTCAACTACAAGGACTACGCGTCATCCGACAAGTATGTCGCTTCTGCTGAGGCCGCAAAATACGACGGCACCGATGCGTGGCCGGACACCACCTGGAACTTTGACTGCTCCACCGGCGAGACATCGACCTGGGCACAGGCGGGCTACTATTTCAACGCCCTGATGCAGGAATCCACCGGCGGCAAGGTCAAGGTGGAGGTATATCCCGGTGAGCAGCTCACGAACGGTGACCAGGTCGCCGGTATCCAGGCACTGATGGACGGATCACCGATTCAGGTTTCCCTCCATTCCAATCTGATCTATGCGAACTTTGACGCGAGATTCAATGCGGTTTCACTGCCTTACATCTATGCGAATTATGACGATGTCGACCGCATCCTCGGCGGCGAGGCAGGGGACAAGCTCAAGGAGGTTCTTGCGGAGAAGGGACTCAAGTGTGAAGGCATCGCGGAGAACGGTTTCCGCCAGATCACGAATTCCAAGCAGCCCATCACCAAGGTTGACGATCTCAAGAATATCAAGATGCGGATCTGCTCCAACGACCTCTGCGCGGAAGTCTATAAGGAGTGGGGGTGCGACGCCTCCGTTATGAACTGGTCCGAGACCTACACGGCGCTTCAGCAGGGAACCGTTGACGGCGAGGAGAACCCGGAGACCGCCATTGCCTCTGCATCCGTCCAGGATGTACAGGATTACATTTCTCTCTGGAACGCTTACTATGACTGCCTGTTCTTCTGCATCAACCAGGCTGCCTATGACAAGTTTACCGACAGCCAGAAGGCCGTCATCGACGCCAATGCCGCGAAGGCGGTTGCCTATCAGAAGGCGCTCAATCGTGAGCAGGTCGACAGTCTTGTCGCCGAGTGGAAGAGCAACGGCGCCATGCAGGTCACCGAGCTCTCCGAGATCGACAGCGAATCCTTCAAGAGCACCTCAACCGGCGCGGCCGACTGGTACAAGGATCAGCTCGTTTCCACCGGCATGAGCGAAGCGGACGCCGCCTCCTTCATCGGTGCCTTCACGGGTAAATAAGGATTTCTGCCATTCGAAAAAAGGTGTCACGGTTGTGTACCTGATAATAAGGGATTTACAGAGGCGATGCGAAAGCATCGCCCCTGTTGTCATGGCCTCGCTGCATGGAAAGCGTTGTCAGATACCATAGTACTAAGGATGTGGCGGCTCACCCTCATGGGGTACCTGCGGTCCATTTCTGAACATGTCATTTTGTCACGATGAGGACAGACAACACCCTGTTTGTGTCAGTGACCTCGCCAAGAGCTTTAGCTGCGGGCGTCAAAAAACGTTTGATTACCCGCGCTCGACTAAAACTCGGGGATGGCGCATAACCGGTGTCTGTCGCCGAACGCCATTGACATAGATGTATCCGATAGTTGGAATTTGTCGTTCGACTCCGTCACCGGTAAGCGTCATCCCCTCAAACAGGTCGTCTCGCGCGGGATTCGTTTTTTGACTGCCCACAGCAAAGCTCTATCGCTCGGTCACAATGACACGCGCAGGGTGTGTCTGTCCTCACCGTGACCATCATCTCAGATATGCTTCCGGACCGCAGGGCACCCGTCGGTTGAGCATGAGCACATGGCGGACCGTACTTTGGTCGCTAAGTGCGAGCCATCCTCTAACGCTAAACGAAAGCAAACTCCGTTTTATGGAGCGAAAGTCAGAAAAATCCATGTATCTCGGCTATGTTGCGCTGCTCGCCAAGCGGATGTACAATAAATATCAGAAAACACATTCTTGGCTAGCGAAGGGGTTGTTAGAGGAGAGGCGGTGATCATGATGACGGAAAACAGAATGACATGGGAAGAGATACAAAAAGCATATCCGGATCAGTGGGTTGGACTTGCGGATGTGCAATATTTGAATGATGATGGGATTTCCATAGAATCGGCCGTGTTAAAATACACTGATAAATCCAAAAGTGAACTGACAAGAATGATGCTTGATGGAAAGATCATTGCCAGGTATACTACCCCGGATCATGCCTTTCAACTTGGAATGGTGGGGGTTTTCGGATGAGGCAGATGACGTTAAAACTCGACAGTCTCCAGCAAAGACCGGTAGTGCTTGTTGGAGAGAATATGACTGCACTTTTGGATACAGGTGCCTACATCCCTGTCTGGACAGACGATGAGAGTATTCTTGTTGAAAAACTGGGAGCGAAAATGGTGGCAGAGGGAGTATCCTTTACCGGCTTTGGAGGGAAAGCTTCCGGTAATCTTTATAAAGTAACGATACAGCTCGGAGATCTGGTATATCCCAACATGATAATCATTTCAAACGATGATCTTGAAGTTCCTTTTAATATGATTTTGAGCGCTACTATGTTTCAAAATCTGATCTATGAGATTGATGACAGGAATCATAGGCTGAACGTAACGATTCCTGACCATGAAAGTATGGTAAGAAATCTGCATATCGTGAATTCCGATGGGAGAATTCATGTGCTTTGCAGTTCGGCCGAAGAAATGTAGTATTTGACGATCGAGTGCCTGTTATTAGTGTTCGCGGAGTTTCGAAAACGCATAGAAAACTGATAAAGATGAGAGTTGAAAGGAGAAAACATTGAAAAATAACTATTCTGTCAGAATGATTGCGATATTCATTTCATATACCCTGTTCATGTTGTTGACTTCTCGAGCTATAGCGTGCCCCCAAAAATCAGAAGACAATTCTTCATTCACATTATTTGAGCAGGTAAACAAAAATGCCATGACCTCCTCATCTGGAACAACGTGTCTCACTACAGTAAAAGACGAGGAGATTGTTGAATTAAAACAGGTTGGACAAATCTATCCTATAGATCCGTATTGTTCACGCAAAGAACGGGAGGATGCAATAAAACTGATTGAAAAGATCGTATCTGAAGTAATTAATCCTGAGATGAGCGATATTGAAAAGTACTGGGCGCTGGCTGATTGGGAATATAAAAATTGTATTACGCAGAGCAATGACAACAATCCATTTTATCAAATTTTTAAAGATGGTTTTGATAATAGAAATCTCTTTCCGGAAGTATTATATGCAAGATTATGTCATGCCGCTGGATTAGCCTGTGACATAGTGGCTCGTTTATCCGATAAAATGCTAGGACCAACAGATTTCCTTTTAGAGTGGGTGGGAAACTATATTCCAAACATTAATGGACACGGTTATCTTTGCGATGTACAAAGGAACAGAATGTTCTTTACGGAAGATCAGGAAAGAGAGTTCATATATCATATTGATTATAGTGGCGATGAATTCCCTTTTGCGACTATTTCTTCAACAAAACTGGGAATAACGTACGGTGATTTTGATTATCTTGATACTGATACAGGTATTAGAATTCATGCAGCAACTACGGATCCTTCTTCAGATCCTAGAAATAATCCGGACATAACAACTATTGATCCGTATGTCGAGAAAGGGAGCGGTATTAGAGGAGAGACACATGCAAAGTATGAGGATTATTTTGACATAATAAGTGAGATGACACCGGGAAATAAGATTAATAAATTCAAAAAAAGCACTGACTGGAAAAACAATGATTTTAACCTGATTGTAACAGCAGAATTAAATGGTGGAAATCTTGTATATGAGGCGGTTAATGGTTTTGATGAAGATGATAAGTTTTTTTATGAAGATGATAAAGACTATGCGACAACATATTTGTGGTATGGTCAACCATTGAACCATGGTTGCATGCTAGTGTTTTGTGATTATGGAATACACACTTGTTGCGGTTTGGGTAATGGGAATGTTAAAGCCACAAAAGAAGGTTATGAATTCGCTGGATGGTATCGTGATCCGGAACTGACTGTCCCTTGGAAGTGTTCTTTTCCATGGGATGAGGAGAATGACGATATTGTGACTTCTGATACGATACTATATGCCAAATGGATTGAAAAAACAATTCCCGTTGAAGGGGTTACGCTGGATAAGACATCTATCACATTGAAGGTCGGAGATACTCAGATGCTGAAAGCAACGGTGACTCCAGAGAATGCGATGGATAAATCTCTAAAGTGGTTCAGTGGTAATAATGATGTGGCAAGTGTTGAACAAGACGGGACGGTTACTGCTCTTAAGACCGGAAAGACATATATCACGGTCCAAAGCGTCAATGGCTTGAAGACAGACAGTTGTGATGTAACTGTTCAGGACGATGGATCAACGGTGCCGGTAACCTTTACCGTGCGCTTCGATATGAACGGGAAAACCGTGGCGGATGCGCCGACTTCGCAGAGTGTGGAGCAGGACGGCACGGCAGTCAGACCCGCAAAGGATCCGGAAGCGGAAGGCTTTACGTTTGACGGCTGGTACAGAGAAGCAGCCTGCGAGAACCTCTTTGATTTCAGCACACCGATCACGGCGGATACCATCATTTATGCGAAGTGGATTGATGAGAAGGCGGAGTTCTTTACCGTGACGTTTGACTTAAACGGGAAGCCCGGAACGACTCCTTCCGCACAGACCGTGGAAAAGGATAGATTTGCCAAAGAGCCGGCAGTTCCGGAAGCGGAAGGCTTTACATTCGGGGGCTGGTATAGGGAAGCAACCTGTGAAAACCTCTTCGATTTCAGCACGCCGATCACGGCGGACACGGTGGTCTACGCGAAGTGGATCGAAAAGAAGACGGAGACCTTTACCGTGAGCTTTGACTTAAACGGAAAGCCCGGAACAGCGCCAGCGGCACAGACCGTGGAGAAGGACGGCTTCGCAAAGGAGCCGGCGACTCCCGAGGCGGAGGGCTTCACCTTTACCGGATGGTTTACGGAAGCAGCCTGCGGCACGAAGTATGATTTCTCTACACCTGTGACAGCGGACCTTACGCTGTATGCCGGGTGGGAAGCAAAGACCGAGCCAGGCCCCGGCCCGGGTCCCGGACCTGAGCCTGAGCCGGAACCGGTCGTCATCGATGAAGGGGACTCCTGGAACCTCTACGAGGATGCTTCCGAGCATGAATATCAAATCCTTGGCATTTCTGTAGACGGCACGGTTTCAAACAGCAACTCGAAATCCAAGGTCTATTACGATGCAAAGATCACCGGATCCACCATCACCGTGAAGGTGACCGGCGACAGGAAGGAGGCGG
>JAIKYU010000072.1 GCA_024682835.1 Lachnospiraceae bacterium
GCTCAACCCACAGGAAAACGCCGGAAAATACTTTGACCGTTACCGGAAGCTCAAACGGACGGCCGAGGCCCTGGCCGATCAGACTGCGCTCGTAAAGAGCGACATCGCACACCTGGAAAGCATCGAAGAGGCGCTGTCCATCGCCCGCACCGAAGCGGATCTGAAGGAGATCCGCGAGGAACTCGCCCTTTCCGGCTACATACGCAGCGCCCCCTCCGGAAAAGCGAACAGCAAAAGCCGTTCAGAAAAAAGCGCCCCGCTTCATTACCGCACGAAGGAATCCTTTGACGGGGCGGGTCCGTTTGACCTCTATGTCGGCAAGAACAACCTGCAGAACGACCGCCTGACCTTCCATTTTGCAAACGGCGGGGACTGGTGGTTTCATGCCAAAAAAGCGCCGGGCTCCCATGTCATTCTGAAAACGGACGGAAGAAAAGAGGATGAGATTCCCGATCACGTTTTCGAGCTCGCCGCCGCTCTTGCCGCCTGGTATTCCGCCGCAAAAGAACAGACGCTGGTTGAGGTGGATTATGTGCGAAGAAAGGAAGTAAAGAAACCGGCGGGTGCACGACCCGGATTCGTCGTATACTACACCAATTATTCCATGGTGATCCGTCCTCAGATTGAGGAACTGGAAGAGGTGCCGGAGTCATCCTCCTGAGCCTCCTTCTCTTTGAGATAGCTCTTATGATCCATCATTGCTTTTTCCGCACGCCGGTACACATCATCAAATTCACGGTCCTTGCCCTTCTGGTAGACTGCCGCTCCTGCAGCGATATGGAACATGGTGCCGAAAACCGGCAGGGTTTCCCTGCTCCTGCGCAACGTAATCGACTGTAGTCTGCTGATCAGTTCCTCCGGATCCTTATTGTTGATGACGGAAACAAATTCATCTCCGCCGATGCGATACAGGGGGAATCCGATGAAGGTTTCCCTGAGGCACTTGGTCACCTGCTTTAACAGTTCATCGCCACGCTCATGCCCCAGGGTGACATTGATCTTCCTCAGCCCGTTGACATCCATCACGATAAGGGCAAACCCGGCTCTGCCCAGACGCATTTCGCTTTCAATCACTTCTTTAGTCGTCAGAAAGGCCTCTTTGTTGTTCAGACCGGTCAGCGCATCTGTGTAGGCCATGTTGTGGAAATGGGCAAAATAGCTCTTCAGGGATACCGCCATCAAATCCATGGCCTTTGCGGTCCGGCCGGTCTCATCCTCCGAATGGAAGGTGGTGCGTGCATTCATATCCCCGTCCACCAGTCGTTCTGAAATATCCGCCAGTTCACGGATCGGCAGGTACACTCTTTTGAGTGCAAACAAAACCCATGTGACAGCCGCAGACAGAATGATCAGCACCGCCAGAACGGACAGGAGCAGGATTTTACTGCCTGTGGCATACAACTCCGAGTGGGGTGCCGTGACGCAGAGGGTCATGCCGTTGTCCAGTGTTCTGGCGTAAAGCTTCATGGCAGTACCGTTCCCGCGGTACGACTGTGTCTTCCCGCTTTGCAGGGATTCCTTCATCGCCCGGATCAGATCCTCATGATCCGAGCTCAGCTCGTGCCCCCTTGTTCTCTCATCGTATGAGCGGTGATAGAGAATGTGATCCGTTTTGTCAACCAGCACGGCGCAGCCGCTGCGGTAGACGGTAATGGAGGACAGCTTTTCACTGAGCCCTTCCACATTGATGTCCATACCGATCACACCCGCAAAGCGCCCGTAGACCATAACCGGAACGACATAGGAAATGACGTCGATATCCAGATTCTCATTGTGGTAGGGTCCGATCCAGACCGGCTCCTTAGCCCGCAAGGGCTCGTAATACCAGCCGGTATGTCCGATGTCGTCCTTGCTGTACTGATCGAGATCTGTCAAAGGAAACTGCGTATACAGACCGGTACTGCTGTCGCGCAGGTAGAGAAAGCCCTTCGGATCGTCCTTGATCTCCGTTGTCAGGCAGTAATAAACGGTTTCAATATGAAAATCTGAGGACAAAGCCGAGGTGAGGGCCATTGTGCTCACACGGTCCAGATAGGAGCTGCGGAATTCACTGCCGTAAAGCTTGCCGAAGAGCGAGCCCAACTGGTCATAGGCATAGTAGTACACACTGTCCACCGCGTCACGGACGCTGCTCAATTCCATATCGATGCTGGTGGCACTCTCAATTCCCATGAGTTCCAGCGCCCGGTCGGATTCAGTGCGGTCAAGATAAAAAACCATTGCGGCAAGCACAAGCAGGCTCAAAAGCGCAACGACCGCCGCCGTCCCGCAGATGATACCGGTCAGTTTCGGCCAGAGAGATACCCTGTCTTTGTTTTCTTCCGAAATCAGCGAAAGCCTGTTTTTACCAGAAAATTGCATCGGATTTCCTCATTCGACGCTCTTGCCGATGACCGAGAGCAGTTTTTCCAGTTCCTGTTTTGTCATCCGGCCCTCGTCAATATAATTCTGCCAGGCTGTTTTCGCAAACGGCAAAAAAGCCTGGCGCTCGGCGCGGGACAGTCTGGTAACCTTACAGCCGTTCCCGGAAATGTGCCGGATGTATCCGGCATTCTCCTCATCCGTAATCTCTGCGCACTCATCCATCATCTGCCGCGCGGCATCCGTGAGGATTGTCTGATACTCCCCGGACAGACTGTTCCACCAGTCCAGATTGACATACATGAGTTCGACACAGAACATGTAATCGATGATGGTGCAGTATTTCTGCACCTCATAGAAGTGACTGGAGTCTATGAGAGCCAGCGGATTTTCCTGTCCGTCCACCGAACTGTCCAAAAGCCCTGCATACAGCTCTGTGAAGGGAATTGTGACGGTGGTGGCGCCAAAAGCCGTGACGGCGGTATCGATGACCTGCAGCGGCGGAACGCGGAACCGGAGTCCCTTCATATCCTCCGGCTTCCGGATCTCCCTCACGCTGTTGGTAAACTGCCTGAAGCCGCTGTCATCCCCGACAGCCAGCACTTTCATGTTGTGATTGATCTCGACAGTGGAGAGCATTTCCGACACATAATCGCTGTAGCATAGCTCTCTGGCCTCCTCAATCGTGTCCGCCAGCATCGGCAGGCTCAGTGCGCCCGTTTCCGGCAAAAATTCCAGATCTCCGCCGCGCACCGCCTCCAGCAACCCGTTTGACACATCGACCGTCATGGAAGTCTCGTCGCCCAGCTGGCCGTTCGGATAAATCTCCACAACGATGCCTCCATTCGTCCTTTCCTGCACATTTTTCTGAAAGGAAAGAAGGGATCGATGCCTCGGGGATTGCTCTGTCTGTGCGTGTCCGATGCGCATCAAAACCACACCGCCCGGTTCCCTGTCCTCCCGCACATCCTGAGATTCCGGCGTATCAGAAACCGAATCCGTCCGTATAGCATCCGGTTCATTTTTGGGAATTCCGCCGCACGCCCCGAGTGTGCATCCGATCATAGCCGCACACAGCAGGATACTGAGGCTTCTTCGCATCTTATCCCCCTGTTTCTTCGGAAAACCGCATCGCGATTTCGCGCTTACTGTCCCTGTTTTTCACGGCCGGATGCGAATCCGGCATGCGGGAGGTAACCGCCTCCTCGGCATCCGCAACCAGCTGATCGATCACTTCCTCCAGCGCACCTGTGACATCTGTGTCCTCATCCATTCCCCTGTAGAGAATCTCCGGGACGAACCCGAGCGTCGATGTCGTGTACCAGTTACCATTGAATTTGTTCGCATTGCTCTTTTTGTCCGTTACGGGTGAATTGATCTTGTTTGTCAGAAAGGCGATCACCAGTTCCCGCTCAGGATCAATCATGAGCAGGGTTCCCGTCCATCCCTGGTGACCGAAGACTCCGTCGCCCGCTCCGGTGCCGAAATACTTCGTCCGCTGCGCGTCTCCCTGCCGCCACCAGCCCAGTCCCCAGTTCTTTGCCTCCGGAGATTTCGGTGCCGTAAAATCACGGATTACCTCCGGTGTAAAAACGATGCGGTCGCCGATTTTGCCGGATAACATCAGATTTCCAAGCCTTGCCAGATCCGTCGCATTAGAGAAGAGTCCGGCATGTCCGGACACGCCACCCATACTGTACCAGGCCTTTTCGTCATGCACCTCTCCCTGCAGGGTATAGGTCCTGATTCCGTCAAAGGTGATATAGCCGTCCCTCGTGTTTCCATTCAGCTCCGTCGCAGCGCAATCCGTAGCGGAAAAGCCATGCTGCAGCGGATTGTAGGTGACGTGGGTCAATCCCATCGGGTTACAGAACTCTTCCTTCAGGCAGGTGTCCAGATCCTTGCCGGTGATACTCTCCACCACCAGTCCGAGGATCATGTAGTCCGTGTCGGAATAGACGGTTTTCGTCCCCGGCTCATACAAAAGCGGTGTGCGGCAGATTGCTTCGACCGTCGCCTGTCTGGTTGCTTCATCCGCCCCGTTTCCGGCAAACAGGACATTCTCCGAATCCGGGTCGTATTCCTGCGTCGCCGCGTTGATGTATGGGTTGAAATACCTGGGATCCGCCGGAAAGCCTCCCTGATGCATCAAAAGCTCCCGAAGCGTAAGAGCAGCCTTCCATTGCCGCTGTGTCTCAAGATCCGCATCCGTGCCGTCCTTATACCGGATTTCCAGCGTGTCCGCGCTGAAGCGTTCCCCCAGATAATCCGTCACATGCTCATCGAGCGTAAGACGGCCCTCAGACACCAGTTTTTGCAGCGCATAATTCACACCGATTATCTTGCTGACCGAAGCCAGATCATAGAGCGTGTCGTTATCGACCTTCCCGCCGTCAGGATTCGGCGTGCCGTCCGGAAGATATGCGTTTTTACTGCCCCATGCGTTCGCATAGATCAGACGTCCTCCGCGCATCACCGCCAGCTGTGCCCCCGGAAAGCCGTAGCGGACATCCGTCTCAATGATATCCTCTATCAGCCGGAAGCATTCCTCGTGAATGCCCGACGCCGCAAAAAGATCCTCATTTGTCTCGTTCAAAGTGCTTTGTGTCACAATCTGTTCATCCTCCGGTTTTGACGGCATCTCCGCCATCTGGTCACTCTCCTGCTCCGCGGAATGCATCTCTTCCGCCTGCTTTGGGACAGCGTCAAAAATCTCCGGCTGCCGGCTTGTGTCCTCTTTTCTGCTCTTTTGTTCCGCATCCATAAGCAGTAAAAAAAGCGCCACGGCGGCGATTCCCAGAACCGCTGCCGTGACGATAAGAAACTGTACTAAAAACCTTCTGGCTCTGACTCTTCGTGACATCATCCAATCACACGGGAATCCTGTGAATCCATCCCTCCGGAGCGGGGATGTCGCCCATCTGCATGCCGGTCAGCGTGTCATAAAGCTTCTGCATAACCGGTCCCATCTGCTCCATTCCGCTTTCGAAACGGATTTCCCTTCCGTGATCATTGATCATACCGACTGGGGAAATCACGGCTGCCGTGCCGCAAAGCCCCATCTCGACAAACTGATCCACTTCATCCATCCGCACGTAGCGCTCTTCCACGGTCATGTGCAGGTGATTTCTGGCCACATCCACAATGGACCGGCGCGTGATCGACGGAAGGATGGAATCCGAATGGGATTTCGGGACCACCAGATTGCCGTCCCTGTCAACAAACAGCAGATTGGCGCCGCCGGTTTCCTCCACGTAGGTTCTGGTTGCCGCATCCAGATAAAGATTCTCGGCGAAGCCCTCCTCATGGGCAGTCACGATGGCGTGGAGACTCATGGCATAGTTCAGTCCCGCCTTGATATTGCCGGTTCCATGCGGTGCCGCACGGTCAAAATCACTGACCTTGATGACGATCGGCTTCGCACCGCCTTTAAAATAAGGTCCCACCGGGGTGACAAAGATGCGGAACTGGTATTCATCGGCAGGCTTCACACCGATGACATCACCCGTGGCAAACATCACAGGCCGCACATAGAGCGTGGCTCCCGATCCGTGGGGCGGCACCCAGTCGGCATTGGCCTTCACCACCTGTTCCACCGCATCCAGGAAACGCTCCTCGGGAAACGGCGGCATTTCCAGCCGCTTTGCCGTATCTACCATGCGCCTGGCATTCTGATCAGGCCGGAAGGTGACGATATGACCGTCAGCCGTTGTGTAGGCCTTCAGGCCCTCAAAGCATTCCTGTGCGTAATGCAGCACACCGGCATCCTCGCTCATGACGATGGTGGCATCCTCCGTGATACCGCCCTCATCCCATTTCCCATCGCGGTAATTTGAGACGTAGCGCTTATCGGTTTTGATGTAGGAAAACCCCAGATTTCCCCAGTCAAGATTCTTTTTTGCCATGGCATTCTTCCTCCTCTATCTTCATGAACTTAAAGTCAATAGTCAATTTTCATCGTATGATGTCCACGGATTGCTCCGTTGCTTCGCAAAGCTACGCTTCGCTCCGCATACACTCACACGAAGCTCATGCTTCGCATTCGCTAAGTGTTCGTAGTATCTCGCATCTCCGCTACGCTTCGGTCGGCGCAGATCCGAGATCCACTGGATCTCGTGCGTCCTCCGACCATTCGCAATCCGCTGCGATGCCCAAAATACGGGCATCTTGCTACTTGCTCATGTTCGGGCGGGTCAAGAACTCATGCGGCGATTCATGCAAGCATGATCGCCGCATGAGTTTTTAACCCTGACATCATATTATAGTCCACCGGACTCTAAAGTCAAGCTCAGTCCCAGTCCGTTCGGTCCTGCGGTTCGTCCGGCACGGACGTTCCCGTCCCGTACAGAATCTCCTTCGGCGCGGTGTCCGGTTCTACGCCTGAATTCTCCTTCGGTTCAGCACCCGAAGGGTGCACCACACCGGCAATTCTGCTCCCCACTTCCTTTTTCATCGAAAAAATCCGTTTCCAGGCCGACTGCGGATGACGGACATGATAGAGATCCCAGTCCGCGTCCCGCTTCAGAACCGGTTTTCCTTTCTTCACATAGGCCACGTCACCGTACAGAATCGTTTGCGTCGGGAGCTCCTTCTTATCCAGCAGGTCATTGGCAATTCTTCTGACCAGCGCATACAGAATGGCGAAAATCGGCACACCAAGGATCCAGCCGACCACCCCGAAAAGGTTGCCGAACAGGAGAACGGAAAAAATCACCCAGAAGCTGGAGAGTCCTGTGGAATTCCCCAGAATCTTGGGGCCGAGGATATTCCCGTCAAACTGCTGCAGCACGAAAAGAAAGGCAAAAAAGGCAAGCGCCGACACCGGATGAATGAGGATCAGCAACAGAAAGGTCAGGATCTCCCCGATGTAAGGTCCGAAAAACGGGATGACATTCGTCACGCCGACGATGACCGCCATCAGCACCGGATACGGGGTATGCAGAACCAGTGTGCCGATGTAGCAGATCACGCCGATCAGGAGGGAGTCGAAGAGTTTTCCGACAATGAAACCGGAAAAGGTGTAATGGGCAAAACGAAATCCGGAAATCAGTTCATTTGCGGTGTTTTCCTTGAAAAGGGCGTAAACCAGTTTTTTGCCCTGGGATTTGAACCGTTCCTTGCCGTTGAGCAGGTACACCGCCACAATGATGCCGATAATAAAATTGAAGAGGCCGATCAGAAACGCCAGTACACTCTGGGAGAAGCGCCTGAGGAAAACCGTCGCCTGCGGAATGACAGTATTGTTCATGAATTTCATCAGCCATTCGGTGACTTCATCGAGATAGGTGCTGATGCTCTGCGCGATCTCCGGATGATCAGAAAGATACATATTACTCATGCGGGCGGCGTTATTGACATAGATCGGAAAACTGATGACAATGCTCCGCACGCTTCTGACCAGCTGCGGGATGACAACCGCAAGGAGCAGGATCAGAATGAACAGGAAAAAAACGATGGTGATCAGCACAGAGATATGCCGGATACGCGACCTTATCCTTGCGGATTCCGGAGCGTAAAGATCAACCCCTTTCCGTTTGTAATGCGGCATGAAGACGCGTTTCTCGATCAGATGCATCACCGGTGAAAGCACATAGGCAATGATGATTCCGTAGATCACGGACATCATGGAGCCGGTCAGGGCTCTGAGCGCTTTGGTGATGCTCTGCCCGTGAAAGAGCAGATAGTAAAACAGCAGCACGCAGGCCGCGACAAGAAACGCCGTCAGCCCCCAGTGAATCTGCTTCTTATCAAGCTTCCACTTCAACGCCGCTCCCCCTCTCTGCCTTATCCGCGCGCTCCGAAATCAGATCCGCTATTTTGCCGATCAGCGGTTCCAGATCCTCTGTCTCCAGGCTTTCCGCCTCCCCCCGGTCCATGACGGCGGCAAAAGACGGATCCATCGGAAGCCTCCCCACTACGTCGATGCCGCGTCTGATGGCACCTGCATCATGCTCTCTGTCCCCGAAAGGGAAAATCGGTTCTCCGCAGTGCGGGCAGCGCATCCAGCTCATGTTTTCCACAAGTCCGAGCACGGGGATTTCCATCATATCCGCCATATTGATCGCTTTCTCCACGATCATGGAGACCAGCTCCTGCGGGGTTGAAACGACAATGATCCCGTCCACCGGAAGGGACTGGAAGACCGTCAGCGGCACATCCCCCGTCCCGGGCGGCATATCGACAAACATCACGTCGATGTCACCCCAGCGCACATCCGTCCAGAACTGCTTCACAACGCCGGCGATGACCGGTCCCCGCCAGATGACCGGGTCGGTCTCATTCGGCATCAGAAGGTTGAGTGACATGATGCGTATTCCGTCCGCGGTCTCGCCGGGCAGGATTTCCGTCTCGCTGGCCGCATCCGCTCCGCCTCCGCGGGTTAAGCCAAACATTTTCGGAATGGACGGGCCTGTGATATCGGCGTCCAGAATGGCCGTCCGGTAACCCCGGCGCTGCATGGACACCGCAGACAACGCGGTCACCAGGCTCTTGCCCACACCTCCTTTTCCGGAAACCACGCCGATCACCAGCCGTATGTGAGAATGAGCATTTGCCGGCTCCACGGTCGGTCCCTGCGGCCTGGAAGGAGCCTTTTCCTCCTCCTCGGCGGGCGCATCAGCCGGTCTGGTCCTTCTGATCTTATGTCCGTCGACGACAATATACTCCTCGTTCATTTGATCCTTCCCTTTCTGTCAATCAGATCCGGCATGTCCTGCGCATCCTTCAGATAATCCGCAATGATGTAGCGCGGACGGCCCTTGCTCTCCAGATAAATCTTGCCAATATACTCTCCGATCACCCCGAGGGAGATCATCATCAGCCCCCCGATGGCCCAGACCGAAAGCACCGTCGTCGTCCATCCGGTGATCGTATGACCTGTGAAATAGCGGGCCAGCGAGTAAATGATCGCGACAATACTCACAAAAAAGATAAAGAATCCGAGACTTGTGATCATCCGGATCGGACGGACGCTTAAAGATGTTATGCCCTGGGCTGCAAAATGCAGCATCCGGGAGAGCGGGTATTTGCTTTTTCCCGCGAAGCGCTCCCTTCGGTCATAGGATACGGTGTCGGTCCGGTAACCGATCATCGGCACGATCCCCCTGAGAAACAGGTTCACCTCACCGAACTGCATCAGTCCCTGCAGGGCTTTCGCACTCATCAGGCGAAAATCCGCGTGATTGTAGACCACGCCGGCGCCCATATGGTTCATCACCCTGTAGAAGCCTTCCGCGGTCGTCCGCTTGAAAAAAGTGTCCGATGTCCGGCTTTTCCGGACTCCGTAGACAATATCCGCTCCCGCGAGATATTTTTCCACCATCTCGTCGATCGCGTCGATATCATCCTGTAAATCGGCATCCATGGATACCGTCATGTCACAAAGCGCGGATACGGTAAACAGCCCCGCGACCAGCGCGTTCTGATGTCCGCTGTTGTGCGCGAGACGGATTCCCTGGAAAAGAGGGTTTTCCCGGTGTAAAGCAGTGATCAGCTCCCAGGTGCGGTCAGACGAGCCGTCGTCAACAAAGACCACGCGGCTTTCCCCGGCGATCAGTCCGCGGGAAGCAAGCGCATCCATCTTGTCCTTCAGCTGCCTTGCCGTTTCCGGCAGAACCTCCTCCTCATTATAGCAGGGAAGCACCAGAAAAAGGCGCTTTTCCCTCTCCCTGCCCGGCTGTTTCTCAGTCATCTGCGCTTAGTCACTCTCGCTGTTGATATAGTTGATGAGACCGCCCTGATCGATGATTCTCTGCATGAAGGGAGGAAAAGCCTGACCCTGCCAGGATTTCCCGGTCGTCTCATCCGTGATCAGACCGCTGTCAAAATCGACGCTGACCGTGTCTCCCGCTGCGATCTCCCTCGCCGCCTCCGGACACTCAATGATCGCCAGACCGATATTGATGCTGTTGCGGTAAAAGATCCGGGCAAAGGTCTCCGCGATGACGCAGGACACTCCTGCTGCCTTGATGGCAATCGGAGCGTGCTCTCTGGAGGAGCCGCAGCCGAAATTCCTGCTGGCGACCATGATATCCCCCTTCCGGACCCGTTTCACAAAATCCCTGTCGATGTCCTCCATGCAGTGCTGCGCAAGCTCACCCGCATCGGAGGTATTCAGATACCTCGCGGGAATGATGACATCTGTATCCACATTATCGCCGTATTTATGTACGGTACCGCGTGCTGCTTCCATCGTGCCGCTCCTCCTTACTCAACAATTGCCGGTCACTGATCCGCTTTGTCAAACACTCTTCCGATCCTGAATCGTTCACAGCTGTTCAGGTGATGCGATCCTGCCTGCGACCGCACTGGCAGCGGCCACAGCCGGCGATGCCAGATAGATCTCCGAATCGATTGCGCCCATGCGTCCGACAAAATTGCGGTTTGTCGTTGATACGCACCGCTCGCCGGAGGCAAGGATTCCCATGTAGCCGCCAAGGCACGGACCGCAGGTGGGGGTGGACACCACCGCGCCGGCCTCAATCATGATCTTCAGGAGACCTTCCTCCATCGCTTTCAGATAGATCTGCTGGGTTGCCGGAATCACAATGCAGCGCATTCCCTTTGCGACATGTCTCCCGGACAGCACGCGGGCTGCTGTGCGCAGGTCGTCCAGCCTCCCGTTTGTACAGGAGCCGATCACCACCTGGTCAATGGCGATATTTCCCGCCTCTCTGACGGTTTTGGCATTTTCCGGCAGATGTGGAAATGCCACCGTGGGTTCCAGCGTGCTCAGATCAATCGTGACCGTCCGGTCATACTCGGCGTCCTCATCCGCCGAAAAGGCCTTCCAGGTCTTTCCGGGCGCATGCTCCGAAAGATACGCCTCCGTTTTTTCGTCCACCGGGAAGATTCCGTTCTTTGCCCCGGCCTCAATCGCCATGTTGGCAATCGTGAAGCGGTCGTCCATGGAAAGCGCGGCCACCCCGTCGCCCGTAAACTCCAGCGACTGGTACAGCGCACCGTCCACGCCGATCTGCCCGATCAAATGCAGGATCACGTCCTTGCCGGAAACCCAGGGCTGAAACGAACCGGTCAGCACGACCTTGATCGCACCGGGCACCTTGAACCATGCCTTTCCCGTCGCCATTCCGGCAGCCATGTCCGTGGAACCGACACCCGTGGAAAACGCGCCAAGCGCGCCGTAGGTGCAGGTGTGAGAATCCGCACCGATGATGACATCCCCCGGGAGCGTCAGCCCCTGTTCCGGAAGGAGGGCATGCTCGATTCCCATCTCACCGACCTCGAAGTAATGCTCGATATCATGTTTCTTTGCAAATTCCCTGACACACTTACAGTGCTCCGCGGATTTGATGTCCTTGTTCGGAACGAAGTGATCCGGCACCAGAGCGATCTTCGTCCGGTCAAAAACACTGTTCAGGGTAAACTTTTCCATCTCCTTGATGGCCACAGGACTGGTGATGTCATTTCCGAGCACCAGATCAAGCTGTGCCTCGATCAGATCACCGGGCCTTACGCTCTCCATTCCCGCATGCCCGGCCAGAATCTTCTGGCTCATGGTCATTCCGCTCATGTTTTCCCTCCTCAATAAACATTTGTTGATCCCTCAAGCCACCCGTTCGGTGTCCTGGCCGTAATGATTATACACTCTTTTTCACGCTTTGCCAACAAAGCACGGTACTGCCGTCAGGACAGCGCATCCCGGATGGCAGCGCTCATCTCCCGGTAATCCTGTAAGAAACCGTCATGCAGTTTAAATACCTTCTCCTCGTCGCCGGCTTTGGCCGCCTGCTCCAGTTCCTTCGCCTTCTCGGAGAGATCCGTGGCGCCGATCATGCGGGAAACGCTTTTTAAGGAGTGGATCAGCACATGATACTCCTCCCAGTTTTTGTCCGCATGGAATTTTTCCAGCTCCCCGCTCCTTTTCGGACAGTTGTCCGCATATTCCCTCAGCATGTCCTCATACAAAGACATCCTGTTCGCGCAGTACATCAAACCGTCCTTCATGTTGATACCGGCTTTTGTCAGTGCCTCCTCCGACGTCTCCTGTGCCGCAGCGCCGTTCTTATGATGCGGCGCGAATTCCAGAATGACGGGTTCCTGCGGCTTTTCTTCCGCGAGCGTCTCCTCCTTGCGCGTCTCTTCTTTAAGCGTCTCCTGCTGCCCGGGATCCATGATCTGCTCCGGCGGCGCATCAAAGCTGATGAGTCTCTGCGGAAGATGCTTAAACAGCATTTCACCCAACAATTCCACCTCGATGGGCTTGGACAGATAGTCATCGAATCCGGCGGACAGGTAAATTGCCCTGGCGCCGACCACGGCATTGGCCGTGAGTGCAATGACCGCCGTGCCCCGCGGCAGAAGCTGTTCCTCCTTCATGACCTGTAACGTCGCCATTCCGTCCATCTTCGGCATCATGTGGTCCAGAAAAATGATGTGATAGGTTTTCCTGCGAATCATCTCGATCGCTTCCTCTCCGGACAGCGCGAGGTCAGCGGTCACCCCGTAGATCTTCAGAAGATTCTTGGCCACATTGAGATTCATCTCATAGTCGTCCACCACCAGCACCCGCGCATCGGGCATCTGCGGATAGGCACCGTTGCCGTCCCACCGGTAGCTGTCCTTGACACGCCTGGTGTAGTCGCCGATCGGCTGTTCGTCGATGATATCCTGTACAAGGCGGAAGGAGAAGGAGGAACCCTGCCCATACACGCTGTCGATATGCAGTTCACTTCCCATCATGTCCAACAGCCGCATGACAATGGACATCCCGAGTCCCGTTCCTTCGATATTGCGGTTTTTTTCCTCCTCCAGCCGGATAAAGGATTCCGTGAGTTTCTGCATGTCCTCCTCACGGATGCCGATGCCGGTATCTCTGACCTCCACGGCCAGTTCCACCTGATTGCCCTTGCGGCCGCCGTTCCAGACGGACAGCACCACGCTCCCCTGCTCTGTATATTTGACGGCATTGCTTAAGAGATTCAGAATGATCTGCGTGACGTGTACATCGTCCCCGTGCAGAACGGAAGGAAGATTTTCGTCGACATGAAGAACGAATTCCAGTTTCTTCTCACGGGCGCGTTCTGAAATGGAATTCACCAGATTGTTAATCATCGCGGCCACATCATAACTGACCGGAATGATTTCCATCTTCCCCTCCTCAATCTTGGAGAAATCAAGGATGCTGTTGATCAGGGAAAGCAGTGTTCTGCCGGCGGCCCGGATGTTGGAAGCGTACTCCCGCACTGTTTTTTCGCGGGTCTCTCTGAGAATCATCTCATTCATGCCCAGTACGGCGTTGATCGGCGTGCGGATCTCATGGGACATATTGGCCAGGAAAACGCTTTTCGCCTTATTGGCGTTCTCCGAGATTTCAATCTGCTTTTTGAGTGAGGAAGACATGGCCTGAAGACTGCGGGAAAGCACACCGACTTCATCGTCCCCTTCTTCGGAGATTTCCTCACTGAAATCCCCGTTTGCATAACGCTCCGCGACCCGCGTCATCCGCTTCAGGGGGCCTGTGATGGTTTGAACGAGCAGAAGGCAGACCGCGATCGCGGGAAAGATGATCGCCATGGAAAAAAGCAACTGCTGCTGCATCAGGCTGCTCTGCGGCAGATTGATTTCCTCAAGCGGCACGTACAAGCCGAGGATCATGCCGTTTTTCAGTTCCTTCAGAATGATTTTTTCACGAACCCCGTCAAGATCCGGGACAATCAGCGCCTTGTTCCTTTCCGCCCTGAGGATTCCGTTGAAATACTCCTGATCCGACAGGGGAAGATCCCCCAAATTCTTACCGCGCGGATATTTTTCGTGGTAGATCAGATCGCCGTCTCTTGCCATCAGAAACGCGCGTCCGCTGTCATATACACCGATGCGCGCCACTGCTTCCCTGAGAAGCTCGAGGCTGATGTCCATGCCGATGACCCCCACTGTGTAATGACCGTGATAATACGGCATGATGTAGGAGATCATCTCCAGGCCGACATTGGCATTAAAATACGGATCCATCCACATGGCGACACCCGTCCGGACAGGGACGTAATACCAGCCCACATGTTCCACATCGTCCGTACTGTACAGACTCATATCGGTCGGCACCGAACGCTGCCAGCTCCCGTCATTCAAATTGATCGTATACCAGAAGCCGTTGCTTGACCCGTAATCCTCCGGATTGTATCGCAGGTATACGCCCATGGCCCCGCTGGTATTCTCAGCGATGCTCTTTCCCAGCTCCGCAATATCGTAGGTATAGACGTCGCGCTGCTTTTCGTCACTCAGGAAATCGGTGTATGTCTCAGAGCGCTTGACGGCATAGTTGAGAATCGTGCCGACAGACTGCTCCGTCGAGCTGAAGTGGTCATTGATAATCCCCGTGTAGTAATCCGCCGTCGACTGAAGAATCCGCTCCGAGTCCTCATCCAGGATCGCATTGGTGCGGATGGTGCCGATCAGCAGGAAAGCGGCGATCACAAAAACCAGGATCACCGAGGTCATGACAACAATTCGTGTCTGAATGGATTTCATCGATGACCGTCACGATACATGGAAAACCGATCCATCGGGTAATTCTTCAAATTATCCAGGATTTTCCTGTCATCGGCCTGTGAAATCAGCGCGTTCCTTGCCTTCAGCGTCTCCGCCTCCGTCTTGTGACGGGAAGGTCCGCCGACGCAGCCGCCGTGACAGGCCATACCCTCGATAAAATCCTCCGGAAGCTTGCCGTTTTTCAGCAGCATGAGCGCCTTGCGGCAGTCCTTTCCGCCGGCGCACTTAAGAAGCTTTAAATCCGACACGTCCTCTCCGCGCTCCTTCATGCATTCGATCACGGCTTCCGCAACGCCGCCGCTCGATGCAAACCGCTTGCCAAAGGCGGAGGCCTCCTGATACTTCTCCTCCACGGGTTCCAACTTCACATCACGGGAGCGCATCATCGCACGGATCTCCCCATAGGTGACCGCATAGTCCGCATTGCCCTCCACGGACGGATCCAGTGTCTCGGATTTCTTGGCGATGCAGGGACCGATGAACACCGTGACGCATCCCGGATGTGTGGCTTTGAGGTAGCGGGAAACGGCACACATGGGAGAGACGGTCGTTGACATCTGCTCCCGGTAGATCTCCGGAAAATGGATGCGCTGCATGTTGATAAATGCCGGGCAGCATGAGGTGGTCATCTTACGGCCTTCCCGTTTTGCCTCGCTCCATTCCTCCGCTTCATAAGCGGCCGTCATGTCGCCGCCGAGGCCGACCTCCACCATGTCCGCAAAGCCAAGCTTTTTCAGCGTCTCCCGGACGGCAGCCATGGTGATCTGCTCTCCGAACTGTCCCTCCGTCGCCGGTGCGCACATGGCAATCACCTCTTTGCCGGCTTTGATCTCATGAATGATGTGGACAAGGTAGGTTTTGGAACCGATCGCGCCGAAGGGACAGTGGTGAATGCATCGGCCGCACTGAATGCATTTCGATTCATCAATTTTACAGAGTCCGTTTTCATCGTAGGAAATGGCGTCAACGGGGCAGCATTTCTTGCAGGGACGCTCGTGATGGATGATCGCCTGATAGGGGCAGGCCTTGGCGCACATCCCGCACTCCTTGCATTTTGACGGATCAATGTGCATCCTTGTCTCGCCGGGCATGATGGCGCCGAACTTACAGGTGTTCTGACAGGGCTTTCCCAGGCAGAAACGGCAGACGCTGCTGACGGAATACGCGGAGATCGGACATTCGTCGCAGGCGGAATCAATGACCTGCACCACATTCTGCGAATCTCTGTTGTAGGTGGGATTCTCTGCGCAGGCCAGCCGGATCCGCTGTCTGACAATCTCCCGCTCCTTATACACACAGCACCGGTAACTCGGCTTCGGTCCGGGGATGATCTCATAGACGACCTGTTCCTTGTGCTCGGCGTCCAGCTGGTCGTTCCATGCCAGGCGGCAGATTTCCTCCATGATACGGTGCTTGAGACTGACGATTCCGGAATCACTGGTAACCATAAAGACCTCCATATAGTATTGAAACTAAGCAAGCATGTTCTCCGCATGAGTTTTTGAACCTGACATCAAAAATAATATAGCATTATTTGTACAAATATGCTATATTTTTAATTTGTGTGACATCACTGTTCTTTATCCGCCGGCACTTTGCACGACGGCCGGTGGACGGTGATACAGAAACAGCAACCACCTTCATCAGGAATGCTGTCATCCCGGAGCGGATCGCAGCGCGTGAGGAGACCCATGAGCAAGGAACTGATCTCGCTTTCTCATATATCCAAGTCCTACGACGGACAGCTGATATTGGACGACTTAAACCTCGTGATTCACGAGAATGAATTCATGACGCTCCTGGGGCCGTCCGGCTGCGGCAAGACCACCACACTGCGCATCATCGGCGGCTTCGAAACACCGGATCAGGGAAAGGTCATCTTCGACGGACAGGATATCACGGCTCTTGCGCCCAATAAGCGTCAGCTGAATACTGTCTTCCAGAAATATGCGCTCTTTACGCATATGGACATCGCGGACAACATCGCCTTCGGTCTGCGCATCAAGAATAAGACCGATCAGTATATCAAAGACAAGATTCAGTATGCCTTAAAGCTTGTCAATCTCGAAGGCTACGAGCACCGGATGCCCGACTCGCTCTCCGGCGGCCAGCAGCAGCGGATCGCCATCGCACGCGCCATCGTCAACGAACCCAAGGTGCTGCTTCTGGACGAGCCCCTGGGCGCGCTGGACTTAAAGCTCAGGCAGGACATGCAGTATGAGCTGATCCGGCTGAAGAAGGAGCTCGGCATCACCTTTATCTATGTCACCCATGATCAGGAGGAAGCGCTGACCATGTCTGACCACATCGTGGTCATGAACCAGGGCTACATCCAGCAGGAAGGGACGCCGGAGGATATCTACAATGAGCCGGAAAACGCCTTCGTTGCTGATTTTATCGGGGATTCCAACATCATCACGGCCACCATGGTGAAGGACGAGCTCGTCCGGATCCTGGGTCACGAATTTCCCTGCGTGGACAAGGGCTTCGGCACGGAGAAGCCGGTGGACGTCGTCATCCGGCCGGAGGACGTGGAACTGGTCCCCCGCGGACAGGGTGCCATCCCGGGCGTCGTCTCCCACATCATTTTCAAAGGAGTCCATTACGAAATGGAGGTTCAGGCAGGCGGCTTTGAATGGCTCGTCCATTCGACCAAGGAAAGCCCCGTCGGTACCGAGGTGGACATCCGTGTGGATCCCTTCAATATCCAGGTCATGAACAAGCCCGCGTCCGAGGATGAACAGGCGCTGGGCGTAGAGGAAGCCTGACCATGTTTCGCGATTCCAGAAAAGCCGGCGCTGTCGCGTCCCCCTATTTCGCCTGGGCACTGATTTTTATTCTCGTGCCGTTGGCCATGATCCTGTATTACGGTCTGACCGACCCGTCCGGCTCCCTTACCCTTGCCAACATCATCGCCATTGCGCAGCCGGAGCACACCAAATCCCTTTTGCTGGCACTGGAGCTGGCCATCATCAGCACGGTCATCTGCTTCCTGCTGGCTTACCCCCTGGGGATGATTCTTGCCAAGAACAAAATGAGCAGTCAGGGGCTCATCACCACCATCTTCATCCTTCCGATGTGGATGAACTTTCTGCTGCGCACCTTTTCGTGGATGACCCTGCTTGAAAACCACGGTGTGCTCAACGGAATTCTTGAGTTTCTTCATCTGCCCACCATCCACGTGATCAACACGCCGGCCGCCATCGTCATCGGTATGGTCTACAATTTTCTGCCCTTCATGATCATGCCGATCTACAATTCCCTTGCAAAAATCGATGACAATGTGATCAATGCCGCCAGAGATCTGGGAGCCAACGCCGTGCAGACATTTCTGCGGGTAACCCTCCCTCTCACCGTGCCGGGCATCATTTCCGGCGTCACCATGGTGTTCATCCCGGCGCTGACCACCTTTGCCATCTCCACCATGCTCGGAGGATCCAAGATTCTCCTGATCGGCAATGTCATCGAGCAGGAGTTTACGCTGACCTATGACTGGCATCTGGGGAGCGGTCTCTCCATTGTGCTGATGATCTTCATCGTGGTGAATATGGTCGTGAGCGCCGTTTCGGAGAAGAAAGATGAATCGTAAGACAAATCCGGTCGAAAAAATCTACATGGGGATCATTTTCCTCTTCATGTACGCGCCGATCGTGACACTGATCGTGCTCTCCTTCAACAAGAGCAAATCCCGTGCCAAATGGGGCGGCTTCACCTTTCAATGGTATCTGAATCTCGTGCAGGATTCCGAGGTGCTCAATGCGATGGCCAACACATTGATCATCGCGCTGATCGCCACGATCGTCTCCACCGTGATCGGCACGGCAGCCAGTGTCGCCCTGACCGGAATGAAGCGTCGCACGCGTTCTCTGATCATGGGTGTGACCAACATCCCGATGATTAACGCCGACATCGTGACCGGCATCTCCCTGATGCTGCTGTTCAAGGTGCTTCACTTTGACGCCGGCTTCATCACGGTTCTGATCGCACACATCACCTTTGACATTCCGTATGTCATGCTCTCCGTGCTCCCGCGCATGAAGACCATCAGCCCCTCCGTCTATGAAGCGGCGCTGGACCTCGGCGCCGAGCCGTTCTTTGCGTTCCGGCGGACCATTCTGCCTGATCTGGCGCCCGCCATCATTTCCGGTTCCCTCATGGCCTTCACCATGTCCATCGATGATTTCATCATCACCTACTTCACCAAAGGCTCCGGCTTCGACACGCTTTCCACCAAGATCTACAGCGAGGTCAAACGCGGAATCCGTCCGGAAATCTATGCCCTCTCCGCCATCATTTTCGTGGCTGTCCTGATTCTTCTGCTGCTCTCCGACCGAATGAAGCTTCAGAGCGGAAAGCTGGCATCCCGAGCACGGGCAGGCGGCAATGAAAAGATAAAGAAAATCGGCGGCATCGTCGCGCTGGCAGGCGTATCCCTCGCCATCATCCTGATGGCGCTGGCTTTCGGCGGTGTGTTCTCCAAAAAGAGCACGCAGGTCTTTGTCTATAACGCCGGAGAATACATTGATCCCGAGGTGATCGAACTCTTCCAGAAGGAAACCGGCATAGAGGTCGTGTACGACGAATTTGAATCCAACGAGATCATGTATGCCAAAATCGCGTCGGACGGTGCCGCCTACGACGTGCTCTGCCCCTCCGACTACATGATCGCGAAGATGATATCCAACGACATGCTGATGAAGCTGGACTGGCCGGAGCTGCCGAATGCACAGAACTACATCGGCAGGCAGTACTACGAATCCGCGCAGGCCTTTGACCCCTCCAACGAATATGCCGTGCCCTACTGCTGGGGAACGGTGGGTATTCTCTACAACAGGGAGATGGTCCACGAGTCGGTAAACAGCTGGGACATCCTGTGGAATCCGAAGTACAAAGGCGAGATTCTCATGCAGGATTCCATCCGCGATGCCTTTATGGTTGCGCTCGCCAGAAGAGGCTATTCCATCAATTCCGTAGACCCGGATGAAATCAACACTGCCACGGCTGATCTCATCGAGCAGGCGCCGCTGGTGCAGGCCTATGTCATCGATCAGGTGCGCGACAAAATGATCGGCAATGAGGCCGCCCTGGGCGTCATCTATTCCGGAGAGGCGATCTACACCAGAAGAGAAAACGAAAATCTGGAATATGTGATTCCCGACGAGGGTTCCAACGTCTGGATTGACGGCTGGGTGATCAGCCGAGACGCGCGCAATATCGAAAACGCGTTAGCCTGGATCGATTTTCTCTGCAGACCAGAGATCGCCCTGATGAACTTTGAATACATCACCTATTCCACGCCCAATCTCGCCGCTCAGGAGATGATTGAGGACGAGGAGATCCGGAATTCCAAAGTAGCTTTCCCGGATGACGAAACGCTTTCGCGCTGTGACACCTATGTTTCTCTCGGCGAAGAGGGAGATCGTCTCTACAACGAAGCGTGGAAAAAGGTGAAGTCCGCAGACTGATCAGAAGTGCTCCCACTTGTCGTGCGCGTAGCGCATGCGGGATTCAAGATCATATTTCCTGTCCATCAGATTCTGCCATATACCTGCAAATGTCCAGGTTCTCTTTCTCCAGGCATTCACGATAAGCACTGCGCCCACGGCCGTTCCAAACACGGTAAACGCCACCTGGATTCCGTAGAGAAGAGAAAACACATTGGCATATCCGATGGCAATGTTTTCCCACCAGGGATAAATCACCGGTTTGGACTGCATTCCCCGGGCAAAGAGATCGCGCATGTTCTTTCTCAGAGCCGGTGGCTCGAACCGGGCGCTGTTCTCCACGACCCAGATGGTCTCGCGATCCGCCTTCACCTGCTCCCGAATGAGATTGACCGCGAAATTCTTTACGGGATTCGGCATCACGATCTCCCACGTGCCGATGCCGGTGAGCTTCTTGGCCTTCGGATCAAGGTATTGGCAGAAGGACTCCAGGGAGAGGAAGCACAGATTATCCGGAATACCGGCCTGCTTCTCGATCATCCCCCGTTTCGGCACGGAGAAAACGCCCGCGATCGTGTGGCGCACCCCGCCGATCATGACTCCCCTGCCCGCGATTTCAAAGGAACCGAAAAGCTGCCAGGCCAGATTCTCATCGATCAGAATCTGATCGGGCATGAGCGCGTCCTGTGAATACAGGTTGCCGGAAAGAAGCTTCACCGGATGGAACCGGAAGAAATCGCCGTGCGTTGCGATGGCGTGCGCCTTGACAGACTGCCTGGAATCCTCCCGCAAAAGCTCGACACTGCCCTCCGCACTCATGCAGGTGACAAAATCAGCGGCATCCTTCTGCTCCTCCTTTTCCGCAAGCTCCTCCGTCTTTCTGCGGATATTGTACTCCAGCTCGCGAATCCGGTCGTAGTCGGCCTGATTGTCATAGGGGTAGAACACGCTGATCTGGCTGGCGTTCTCCCCGTTCTCGGACCAGGTATAAACCGCCCGCTGGTCATAGAGGCGCGCCTGCATTCCGTGCCTGATCCCGTAGAGAAGAAGCGCACAGGCAAACGAACAGGCCATCGCAAGCAGCCAGATCAGGATTCTTTTCTGTGGCAGGCGGAAGGTAAACCGTGCCATGATTTTTCCCGGTTTCATCGAAGCGTGCACCTTACAGAGAGGTGTCCGCCAGCCGCACAAACTGTCCCGGCCGGATGGGCTCGGAGGAGGTGGTGATCACATATTCATATCCCTCCAGCGCAGCATTGATCGCGGTGTTCTTGTCATCGCTCAGCTGCACCTCCACATCCACACGGCTCGCCACGTAACGGTTGCCGAGCGGGCTGGGCTTTTCCTGGACGATGAGAATAAACTTTCCGTTATTGTCCTCCCGGATGGCGCTGTTGGGTACGGTCAGGTCATAATTCTGCGCTGTCTGCCCGATCTGAAGGCTCACCGTCTGTCCCGCCTGTACCTCGGGACTCGCGATCTTGAACTCCAGCAGTTTCTTGCCCGCGGGATCGGAAGGATCCGGCTTGATGGCCGACAGAGTTGCTGTGAAATCACTGTAAAACCAGATATTCTGCGGCTCAGCGGCATCTCCGACGTGGACGGTCCGCGCCTGCGCGTTTGTCACGGAAAAGCTTGTCATCATATCACGCCCCGCGACCTGAATCACCGCAGCCGGCGTTTCCGAATTCGTGGTCTCTCCGGCCACATAGCCGACGCTGGTGACGATTCCGGCCACCGGCGCATCAATCGTCGTGCCGATACTCTCGGAGAGCAGCTTATCCACCTTCTCCTGTGCCTTTTCAATCTCCACCTTCTGCTCCGTAAGCGTGATCTCCGCGGCGATCGCGGTCGTGAGCTTCGTCTTATCCTCCGTGATCTTCGTGATCTCCGCTTCCGCTTCCGTCAGATCCGCAGTGGCATCATCCACCACCCGTTTGACCAGTCTGAGCTGATAGTCCCGTCCGAGCTGCATCTGCGCCTGATAGGTTTCCAGCTGGCTCTCATCCTTCGCATTTCCGGCAATCTGCGCCTGATACTCATTAATGCGGTGCTGGATATCGTTCTTTTCCTTCTGATCGGTTGACTCGGAGAGGTCCGCCTGCAGTTTCGAGATTTCATAGGTTGCCAGTGCGGTTGTATACTCCGGCGTCAGTTTGTCATAGCTGATTTCACCCGCCTCCTTCATGTACCAGATTTCCAGGGACGTATACTGATCCTCTGCGGCCTTTTTGGCAGCCTTGGCCGCATCTCTGGTGGCGACGGCCGCATTGTACTTTTTCTCCATATCCCGAAGCTGCTCCTGGAACTCATCCTGGGAGGAAACGACGTCATTGCGGATATCGGTGATCACGTCATCCGGTACGGTCCCGTCAAAAAGGGATTTCTCATAGGTGACCTTCAGATCCGCCAACTCCTTTTCTGCGGTGGTCAGCTCCTCCGATTCCATATCCTCCAGTTCGTAGAGCGGATCTCCCTGGGCCACGGTATCCCCCACATGGACGAGGACACTTGACACCTTGCGGGTCTGCTTCACCAGCACCTTGTACGGATTATCCGCCTCCACGGTTCCTGTTCCGCGGATTTTCGGAGAGATGCTTTCGGACTGCACGTAGGCCGTGGCCACCTCCGGCAGTGTCCGGTTCATCCAGGTGTTGGAAAAGAAGGTCAGAATCAGCAGAATCACCAGAAAGATGATGATCGCATTTTTGATTCTGTCCTTCTTTTTCCGCGCGCGCGCCTCCTCGGGCGTTATCGTCTGTCCCTGCGCGGATTCCCCTGCAGCCGCCGCCCTCACGGGCGCGCTGGCCGCCTGACTTATCTCCTCACGGGCAGATTCCGTGTATGCGGATTCCATGTCAGAATCCATATCTGAATCCGTATCTGAATCCGTATCTGATTCCGTATCCGATGCCGTATCAGGCTCCCCGGCACGGCTTCCCTCCGGTCCGGGTGTCTTTGTCTCTGTTTCCGCGTCCAGTATCGCCTCCGCCAGGATGTCCTCCGGTCCGTGTTTTTTTCTGCTCATCCCTTAATTCCTCCCTGGTAGGTGATTCCCTCTACCAAATACTCCTCGCCGTATAAAAAGATCAGGATCGGCAGCACCATGTAGATGACCGCCACCGCAAAGGCCAGTGAAATCTCTCCCGAATTGATTTTCGAAAGAAAGACCGAGAGCGGGTGCATCTCTTCATTGTCCAGAAGAACGATGGGCTGCTCAACCATATTCCAGTAATCGATAAAAATCAGAATTGCCACCGAAGCCAGCGCCCCCTTACATAACGGCATGGCAATCTGCGTAAAAATCTGCCAGTCCCCTGCCCCGTCAATCATGGCCGCCTCCAGCACACCGGTGGGAATCCTGCGCATAAATTTCGTGAGCAGGAACACGGCAAAAGGGGAAAAAATCCCCGGCAGCCAGATCGCCCAGTGTGTGTTCACGATATGGAGGGAACGGCTGACCAGGAAATTCGGCACCAGCGTCACCTGATAGGGCATCAGCATCAGAATAATATATGCGAAGAAAATGATCTCCTTAAGCATCGATCGCTCCCACGAAAAGCCATAGGCAGCAAGAGAAGCAACGAGCAGCTGAAACACCACGATCGGAACCACATAGATCACCGAATTCCAGAATTTCAGCAGATAGGCCGGACTGCGGAAAAGCACGGTGGCATACTGGGAAAAGGTCACCAGGTCCGGAATAAACTTCAAATTGACCGTCTTTGAGATAAAGACCTTGCCTCCCGTTTTGGTCGTGGCAAAAACGGTACCGTAGTTGGCATTGATCTCCGAAGCGGACATAAAGGAGTTGGTGAAGGTAAAAATCACGGGCATCAGAAACAACGCCGCGGCCAGAAACAGGAAGCCCGTGAGGACCCACGACCACATGCGTTTGACGTTATTGCGTCTATTTTTTATCTCTTTTTGATAATCCTCAAAGGTTTTCATGATTACTCGTCAATATCCCGTCCGAAACGGTCCTCCACAATAAACAGCGCCCCAACCAGCACCACGATCAACAGGCTCATCATCACCGCCGCGGCTGAGAGCTTCTGATAGTCCAGAGAGATGAAGGTGTTGTTCATAAAATGCTGCAGCAGATACAGCGCGTCAAAGGGGTACTCGCCGGTCATCAGGTACGTCTCGCGGAAGACCTTGAAGGAATTCAGCACGCTCATGATCGTCACAAACAGGATGGTGGCCGACAGGTAGCGGAGTTTGATCTGAAAGAACACCCTTCCTCTGCCGGCCCCTTCGATTCTGGCCACCTCGATCAGATCCTTCGGGACGCTTGCCAGCGCCGACATGAACAGGATCATGTTATACCCCAGGTTTTTCCACAGGAACAGCAGCACAATCACCACCTGCGCATGATTGCTCTTAAGCCAGTCCAGCCGGATCCCGAGCAGCTCGTTGACAAGTCCGTTGTAATGAAACAGCACCTGCCAGATCAGCACGATGGAAGCCACCGGTACCATCATCGGACTCAGCAGGCAGGAACGGAAAAAGCTCTTATACGGGATCGATGCCTCCATGATCACGGCCACCGTCAGCGACAGCAAAACCGCAAGCGGCACCGCCGTCAGGGAAAAGCGGATCGTGTTGAATACCGCAAGTCTGTGTGCCTCGTTTGCTGCGACCCGGAAATAGTTGGTGAACCCGACAAATTCATGCTGCACCGGATTGTTGACCATGGAATACCAGATCACAACGAAGAACGGAGCGACAAAGAAAAGCAGAACGCCCAGCAGACTGGGCGCCAGAAACAGCCATGAGCGCAGCTTCTTCTTTTTTTCCCGTGTCAATCCGCCCCGCATGAACAAGCAGTCCCTTCAGTTCCGGAATCCGGTCACCGGGCGCGGTATTCTGCCTGTCCTTGCGATAAATGCATCACAGTCCGCAGATCCCACAGGAATGATCGGCGCGCTTCCCAGCAGACCGCCGAACTGCGCCTCCTCCCCCACCTTCTTTCCGATCACGGGGATCACACGCACCGCGGTGGTCTTGCCGTTGATCATGCCGATCGCCATCTCGTCGGCAATGATTCCGGAGATTTTTGCCGCGCTTGTATCTCCCGGAACAGCGATCATGTCCAGTCCAACCGAGCATACGGAGGTCATGGCCTCCAGCTTTTCGATGGTCAGCGCACCGGATCGCGCGGCAGCGATCATTCCCTGATCCTCGCTCACCGGAATAAACGCGCCGGACAGCCCGCCTACGGAAGAGGAAGCCATGAGCCCGCCCTTTTTCACCTGATCGTTGAGCAGCGCCAGGGCTGCCGTCGTGCCGGGCGCCCCCGCCTCAGTCAGGCCCATCTCACAGAGAATATCCGCAACGGAATCACCGACGGCAGGCGTCGGAGCAAGGGAGAGATCCACAATGCCGAAGGGAACCTGCAGACGTCTGGCTGCCTCCGTCGCCACCAGCTGTCCCACCCGGGTCACCTGAAAGGCTGTCTTTTTGATGGTTTCGCACAGCACTTCAAAAGATGCGCCCCGTACCTTTTCCAGCGCGGTTTTGACAACACCCGGTCCGCTGACGCCCACATTGATGACCTCATCCGGCTGCGTCACACCATGAAACGCTCCTGCCATAAACGGATTGTCATCCACCGCATTGCAGAAGACAACCAGCTTGGCACAGCCAAGCGAATCCTGATCTGCCGTCTTTTCAGCCGTGGCGCGGATCACACCGCCCATCAGTCGAACCGCGTCCATATCGATTCCTGCCCTGGTGGATCCCAGACAGACAGAGGAACAAAGGACCCCTGTTGTGGAGAGCGCCTCGGGAATCGAATGGATCAGCAGCTCATCCGCTCTGGTCATGCCCATTTCCACCAGTGCGGAATACCCGCCCAGAAAATTGACTCCCACGGTGCCGGCCGCCCGATCCAGTGACCCGGCGAGTTTTACAAAATCCGCCTCACTTCTGCAGGCAGCGGCTCCGATCATCGCAATTGGAGTGACGGATATACGTTTGTTTACGATCGGAATTCCAAACTCCCTGCCGATGGCCTCTCCGGTCTCAACCAGATGCTCGGCCTTTCGCGTGATCTTGTCATAGACAGCCGTGCACAGCCGCTCCAGATCATCGGATATGCAGTCATGCAGTCCGATTCCCAGCGTGATGGTGCGCACATCGAGGTTTTCCTTCTCTATCATTTCGTTGGTCTCGCGGACCTCACTCATATCTATTCTGAGCATGCTTCCCCCTCTATGATCAACCGCAAATAAGAATGCTGCGGCTTCTCCGTTACAGCTTTAAACCGATCCGTCACTGTGAGAGACTTGTCAGCCGGTGCATCGATTCAAAGATTTCCTCCCGCTGGCATTTTACGACTACGCCGATGTCCTCCCCCAGATGCTCCAGTTCATCGGCCGCCTGCAGGAACTCCAGATCCGCGCCGCTCATGTCAACGATCATCATCATGTGGAAATATCCCTGCACGATGGTCTGGGAGATATCCAGGATGTTTGCCCTGTGTTCTGCAAGATAGGTACAGATTCTGGCAATGATACCGACCGTATCCTTCCCGACCACCGTAATAATCACCTTGTTCATAACAACCTCCTCCGTATCAATACAGCCGTTCTCGACTGTACGCCCTTTGATCAGAATTCCAGCACCCCGGACAAATCCGCACGAGGAGCAACATGGATAGGAAAATCATTGCCGTGAAACGGCGTGTCTGAAAGCTCAATTTCCACGCGCACCGTTTCATAGGCCAGCTCAGGCAGATTGTTCTTCTCGGAGAGATGTCCGAGCAGAATGCCCTTCATCCGATTGTGCAACAGCCGGGACAGAAGCTCACCTGCCGCGTCGTTGGAGAGATGACCGGTGTCGCTTAAGATCCGCTGCTTTAACTGATAGGGATAAGGTCCCGCCTGGAGCATGCGCACATCGTGATTGGCCTCCAGAAGCAGCACATCCACGCCGGAAAGCGCCTCCTCAATCCGTCTGTCAAAACAGCCCAGATCCGTAGCAACCGCGGCACGTTTTACCCGCTCCGTGCCTGTCTGCGTGACGGTATAGGCCACAGGCTCCCGCGCGTCGTGACAGATCGTGATCGGAAGAATCGACAGATCCCTGATCTGCGTCTCCTCTTCCGCCCGCACAACCCGACAGAGCGCTTCATCGATTACGTGGGATTTGTCCGCCGCCCGGATCCCGCGCAGCGTCCCTTCCGTGGCATAGAGACCGACGCCGAATTTCTTTTCGATCATCGGCAGCCCCTGGATATGATCACTATGTTCATGGGTTACGAAAATGGCGTCGATATCCTGCAGCGAAAGCCCGAGATCCTTAAGGCCCTCCACTGTCCGTTTCATGGACACGCCGGCGTCAATCAGAATATGTGTGTTTTCTGTTCCGATATAGGTACAGTTGCCGCTCGATCCGCTGGCAATCGTTGCCATTCGCACGGCCCGTCACCCTTCCTTCCAGTAGATTTCGATCTTGTCTCCTTCCGAGAGCACCTGCATGTAGTCCGGCGTAGCGCCGTTGACCTGGGTCACAATGGCTCGTCCGTTGGAGTTTCTGAGATCAAAATCGATATAATCAAATATGTCCACAAAAATATACTCGCTCTTGCCTGAAAGCGTCAAATTTTCACCGTTGATCACGATGTGCAGATCCCTGGGGCCCTCGGGCAGCGTCTCTGTCTGATCCTCCTCAATTCCCTGCTCGATTTCCGCAGTGACCTCCTCTGTCGCCTGCTTCAGCGCCGCATAATCATCAAAGAGGTTCATCTGCTCGTCTGCCTGCGCGCGCAGCTGTTTCATCTCGTCGGAAATCTCAGGCTCCGTCTCTGCCGCGGAAGTTCCCGTGACGGCCTCACCAGGCCCCGGCACCGGCTGCGCGGGACGGGCATTTTCCATAGATGTCTGTCCATACACGGAGGATGCTCTCTCCACAGTTTCTGCAGGCTTCGTCTGATCACCTGCGGCGCTCTCCTTTGCTTCCCGTGCTGTCTGCCGCACGGGCGGCTCATCGCTCGGCTCATCATAGACGGGTTTGAAGGCAGGCTTTGATTCCTTCGATCCCTGACCGCTCTGTGCGCGCTCCTCCGGATCGTACTCCTCCCCGTCGTCGTCTGACAAATCACCAAACTGCTCCGCGGCGGGTGCTCTGCGGAATTCCACCTTGAAATTTTCGTAGACCGGCGTATCCGGACCGGCAACCTCATTGTTGACGTAAATCACGGTGTCCGGTGTGAGCTCGATATCCAGCAGGGCCGCAATCTGCTCCGCCGTGTCATAATCCAGAATGCGGACGTCATCCCCGTCGTGGATGCCGTAAAACCCGGTCTGCATCTGTCCGTTGACATTTGCCACACGGGAGGCCTCGACATCCTGCCCGTTGACATTGACCTTAAAGCTCGTCTTGAATTCGGGAAGCGCCTCGATGTCCATTTTTGCCGCAGGCCCCGTGGTTGAGCGCCTCACCTCGATAATGTCATTGCCGTGAAGCTGAGCATGAATATCGGAAGGCTGGCCGTTCAACAGGATCTCCGCAGATTCGCCGGGCTTCCCGCGGACGATCCGCTCCTTGCCATTGATCGTAAAGACCAGATCCTTGCCTCGCTTGGGGAACAGATCCTCATTCGGGAATTCCACCTGCATGGCGACATCGCCGATGGCAAGCTTTCCGTTGTCATAGAGCTTGACCTGCTCGCCGTTAAAACTCACGAAAACAAAGTTGTTGCTGGATGCGTAGTAGCTCATGCAGATACCGAGCGGGGTCACCATACGGGAATCGCGCTCGATGCCGTCATTGGACATGAAAACGATTTCCTTCATGACCTCCTCGCCGCGCAGGGCCACACGCTCATCCGGGAGTCCCATGCTTTTTGCCACCGCCTGTGCATAGCCGGGAATCTTTCCGCCGCCGCCCACGATAAAGATCGCGCTGACCGGCTCACCGCCGTTGAGCCTTAAGATCTCTTTCGTCACCTGGTCGGCCATCTCCTCGACGGCAGGCTTCGCGACAGAAAGAATCTCCGCTGCGTCCACCTCCTTGTCCAGCCCCATGATATCCGTATAACTGACCTTTTTTTCCTTGCTGGCACGGATTTTGATATCATCCCCGGTGTTGAAATCGACCAGGCAGTGCTTGGCGATCACCTCCGTCAGATGATCTCCCGCCACGGGGAGCATGCCATAGGCGATGATCGTTCCGTCATCCGTAATGCAGATATCAGAGGTTCCGGCGCCCACATCGATCAGCGCCAGATTCAGCATCCGGAATTTCTCGGGAATGGCGACCTCAATGGCCGCGATCGGCTCCAGGGTGAGATTGGCCACCGTGAGACCTGCCCGTTCACAGGCCTTATACAGGCCGTCCACCACATCATCCGGCAGGAATGTCGCGATCAGATCCACGGAAACCCGTCCCGCGTCATGTCCCTCCAGATTGGCGATCTGATAATCGTTCAGGTAGTAATGCATCGTCGAATAACCGACGAGGTAGTATTTGAGGAAATCTCCCTCCTGTTCCTTCAGAAACTCGGCGTAGGCCTGCTCCACAGCCCCCGATTCCAGATGATACACATCCTCGTCCGTCACGGTGTGACCATCCGGAAACTCCATGGTGAAATGGGTCTGTACCGTCTTGAGCACGCGTCCGGCGGCAGCGATACAGACGTCGGTCAGTGCGATGTTGGTCGATTCCTCCAGGTCGTTTTTCACCTGCCTGATCGTGCCTGCAACCTTGCCGATATCATGGATCTGGCCGTCCAGCATGGAGCGTGTCTCATGCTCGCGAACACGCTGCGCAATGCAGTAAAACCGGTCCTTTTCCATGTAACCGACCGTGCCGACGACACTTCTGGTGCCCAAATCAAGGCCGAATACAACCTTTTCAGTCCGCTGATCTTTTCGTTCCACCGATGTGCTCTCCTAAAATCCTGTTGATTCTCTTTTGTGTTTCTATCATATCATCGCTGTTGTCGATCACCACAACGCAATGCTCCCTGAATTCCCTGTCCGAAAGCTGTCCCTTAAGAATCTGTGATATCTTTTCCTCTGAATAGCCCCGCGATGCCGAAAGCCGCTTTCTTCGGACCGATTCCTCCGCGTAGATGTACCACAGTTCATCCACCAGCTCTTCGTATCCGTTTTCGATCAGAAGCGCCGCTTCCACAAACACGAAATCGTAACGTCCCGCTGCTCTCTCCGCTTCGATCAATGCGCGGATCCGTGCGTTGACCGCCGGATGCAGAATGTCATTCACCTGCTTAAGGAGACGCTCGTCCGCAAAGATCTTCTCAGCCATCCGTCCGCTGTCAATCTCACCGGCATCGTCCAGCACATCCGGTCCCAGAAGCGCAAGCAGCGGTTCAAAACACTCCTCCCCGCGCTTTCTGAGCTTTCCCGCCTCGGGATCCGCATAGATCACCAGGCACAGATAATGCTTCTCGATATAGGCCAGACAGGCACTCTTACCGGAGCCCACTCCGCCGGTAACACCGATGACAAACGGACGTCTATTCATTTTGCTTCGTACCAGCTGCTGCCGAAATGACAGTCTACCTCGAGCGGCACGGTAAGCCTGGCAGCGTCCATCATCTCCCCGACAAGGATCCGCCCCACCTGCTCCTGCTCACCCTCCGCCGTCTCGATCACCAGTTCATCATGAATCTGCAGGATCAGCCGTGATTTGAGCGACTCGTCACGCAGCTTCTTCCAGACGCGAATCATCGCGATCTTCATGATATCCGCTGCAGTCCCCTGAATCGGCGCATTCATGGCCACGCGTTCACCGAAGGAACGTTGCATGAAGTTGCTGCTCGAAAGCTCCGGAACGGGCCGTCTTCTTCCGTAGAGCGTCTGCGCGTATCCGGTTTCCTTTGCCGCGGCCACCAGTTTATCCAGGAAGGCCTTCACCCCCGGATAGGTCTCGAAATACTGGCGGATGTACTCCGCCGCTTCCTTTCGGGAGATGTCGATATTCTGGCTCAGGCCGAAGGAGCTGATCCCGTAAACGATACCGAAATTCACTGCCTTGGCATTGCGCCGCATGAGCGGCGTCACCTCATCAAAGGGGACGCCGAACACCCTGGACGCCGTGATGGCATGGATATCCCGGCCCTCCCGATAGGCTTCGATCAGATCCTGATCCCCCGACATGGCCGCCAGAATCCGCAGCTCAATCTGGGAATAATCCGCATCCGCGAAGAGGAAGCCCTCTGCCGGCACAAACACCCGCCGGATGGCCCGTCCCTGCTCCGTGCGCATCGGGATATTCTGGAGATTCGGATCGGAGGAGCTGATCCGTCCCGTCGCCGTAACCGTCTGATGAAAGCTTGTATGGATCCGACCGTCCGCGCCGATATAATCGGAAAGTCCGTCCGCATAGGTGCTCTTTAACTTCGTCAGTCCCCGATATTCCAGAATATCCCTGACGATGGGTGCCTCCTCGGAAAGCTTTTCCAGCACATCAGCTGCCGTGGAGTAGCCGGTCTTCGTCTTCTTCCCGCCCGGCAGATGCATCTTTTCAAACAGCATCTCACCCAGCTGTTTGGGTGAATTGATGTTAAAGATTTCTCCGGCCGCGTCATAGATGGCCTGCTCCAGCTTATCGATGCGGCCCGTCAGTTCCTCCCCGTATGCGCGGAGCTCGTCCCTGCGCACGCGGATCCCCAGGCGTTCCATATCATACAGGATATAGGACAGCGGCATCTCAATTTCCCTGAACAGCGCGCTCATCCCGTTTTCCTCAAGCTTCTTATCCAGCACGCCGGCCGCGAAAAACGCACACCGCGCTGTCTGGACGGCGTAGTCTGCCGCTTCTTCGGGAAGTGCACGGAAGCTCTCCTTCCCGAAAATCTCCACTCTGGAACGAAGCGCTGTGCCCAGATGCAGCGCCGCAACATCCTCCGGCGTCAGATCGCCCGACAGAGGATTCAGCAGATAGGCGGCAATTTTGATGTCAAAGATCTGCGTCGAACCGGGATCCTCATAGAGCACACGGGCCGGTGTGAAAAACGCATAACTCTCCTTTGCACCGAATACAGCAAGATTCTTTTTCTCCGAAAGCCGATGCAACTCTTCCGCAAGGAGCGAAGGCGTCACTTCTCCGCCTGCCGGGAAATAGACAGGAGCGCGATCCGGCGCCGTAAAGAGAGCGGCACCGATCAGTCTGCTTCCCGTATTCTCCGCCTCATTTCCAAGCCGCAGGGTCAGCTGTCCCTCCGGCTGTTCGATATTTTGATCGAATAATATCGATAATCCGACAAACTCGGAAGAGCACTCACAGGCCTCTGAAAACAGAAGGCGCGCCTGTTCCGACGATCGGCAGATCTGAGGAGTCAGCAGGGAGTCCCGGCCTTCTTTCGTCTCATCTGTCCCTGTTTCCGCCTCCTGAGGAAAACGGTTCAGCAGATTTTTGAATCCCAGACGTCGGTATTCGCCATAGGCGGCCTTCGTGAAGTAGGCATTCGGATCCCCGCCGGGGATCATGGCCTGTTCCAGCGAAAAATCATAAGGCGCATCGGTATCGATCGTCGCCAGCGTCCTGGAGAGCTCATAATCGTCGCGGTGATTCTCGACGGTCTCCCGCAGCGCTTTTTTGAAAATCTCCTGCGCACGTGCAAAAACCGCTTCCCCGGAGCCGAACTGCTTCATCAGATCCATGGCGGTTTTCTCTCCAACCTTGGGCAGTCCCGGAATATTGTCGGACGCGTCCCCCATCAAGGCCTTGAGATCGATAAAGCGCTCTCCCGAAACACCCCACTCCGCTTCCACGGCAGCTGCGTCGTAGCGCGTCACCGTCGTCTGGCCGCGCACGGTCTTCGGCTGCGCCACGATGATCCGGTCGGTCGCAATCTGAAGCAGATCGCGATCCCCCGATACAATTGTCACATCAAGGCCCTTCGCCTCGCTCCGCTTCGCTGCCGTTCCCAAGAGGTCATCCGCCTCAAGGCCGGCCTGCTCCATGCGGTAAACCCCCATGGTGTCCAGCACCTGCTTTAAGAGAGGCACCTGTTCCCTGAGCTCCGAAGGCATCGGTTTCCGCTTTCCCTTGTATGCCGCGAAGATCTCATGTCGAAACGTCGGCGCGTGAACATCAAAAGCAACCGCCAGTGCCTTCGGTTTTTCTTCATCAATAAATCGAAATAAAATATTCAAAAAACCGTACACCGCGCCGGTGTGAAGGCCCTCGGCGTTTGTCAGATCCGGGAGGCCGTAAAACGCGCGGTTGATGATGCTGTGTCCGTCGATGAGAAGCAGTCTGTCTGCCATTGCTTCGTCCGTTTCCTTCTGTTACAACAATACAATCCAGCTGATGATGACGACCGTCACCACGCCGAGAATGACGGCGCCGATTCCGAGTCCGGCAAACCGCTGGAGACTTCTTCTGCGATTGAGCCTTGTTTTGGCTGCCCGGATCATCCGCTGGTACTCATTGCCCAGATGAAAGGTCCGCCCGTCCTCCAGACGTTCAAGGCCGATGCGCACCAGCAGCCGGATCGTCAGCTCTTCCCGGCATTCCCTGCAGGTCTCAATATGCTGAAGAAAGGCTTCGAGTTCATCATTATCCAGATCGTCCTCAAAAAATGGCTCGATCTGCTTTTCACAGATTTTACACTCCGCCGTTTCCATCTGCGAGCAGCTTCTTTAGTATCTCTCCGGGAATGACACAATACGCATACGCATCCCGGGCAAGGATTTCCGCCGCGGCGGTCAGATCCGCCGCCTCATCTGTCCGCCAGTCCGCACAAAGCTGTGTTTTTATCCCCAATGAATCCCCTACCAGAAGCACCTTTCCGTTCCGCTTTTTGGTTACGTCGGAGATGCTGTGTTCGGGCATAGCCTCCCCGTTGCGGTATTCCGGCACCTCCGACTCGTCCAGGAGATTCGCGAATTCCTCTTCCGGTATCGGTCTGGAGAAGAAATAGCCCTGAATGGAATCACAGCCGATGTCATTCAAAAACCGCGCCTGCTCCTCCGTCTCCACACCCTCGGCAATCGTGGGGATCGACAGGCGGTTGGCGAGGTTGATGATCGTGGAAAGGACCTTTTTGCTTCGTTCGGCACCATCGCCGGAGGCGATATCCATCGTCAGTCCCCGGTCGATTTTCATAATATCCACAGGCATGTCCTTCAGCACATTCAAGGATGAATACCCGCTGCCGAAATCATCCATCAGAATGATAAAGCCCTTCTCCCTCAGATCATGGATCGTCTCCGCCAGCTGATGCTGCACCTCTTCGTCAATGTAGGCGCTCTCCGTCACCTCGATGTGCAGCCAGGAGGGATCAATCCCGTATTTTACGATCAGTGCCGCCAGATCCTCGGACAGCTTCGGATTGCAGATATCCTGTCTGGACATATTCACGGAGATCGGCACGATCTTGCGGCCGGCCTCCATCCTGTCATGCATGAATTTCAGTACCATCTCCCAGACGCAGGTGTCCAGCTTTGAGATAAAGCCGTTTTTCTCCATCACGGGCACAAAGCTGCCCGGCGCCAGCAGTCCTCTATCCGGATGCTGCCAGCGCACGAGCGCCTCCGCGCTCATCAGTGTCTTCGAATCGGAGAGATAAACCGGCTGATAATAGACGATGAATTCGTCATTTTTCAGTGCCCTTTCGGCCTGCGCAACCAGCTCCTGCTCCTCCAGCAGTGCCTTGCGCAGCTCATTGTCATAGTAGGCATAGCGTTTTGTCAGATTGTGTTTGACGGTGGAACAGGCCAGATAAGCCTGCTCGATGATATCCGCCACCTCCAGGGATCTGGGAGGAATCTCGCAGATACCGAAATGCATGAGAATGCGATAATTGATGTCCAGCTCCTGAAGCTTCTCATCGACCCAGGCACAGAACCGGTCGGGATTGATCTGATCCATCGGCAGGCAGGCCGCAAACCGATCCGAGCCGATGCGCCCGTAGGAGCCGGGAATATTATTCTTAAACAGCTCGGCAAAATGCATCTTCAGCTGTCCGGCGATGAGCTTGAGAATATGATCTCCCACCTCATCCCCGAACATGTTATTGATCGTCTTGAAGCTGTCCACATCGCTGACGATGATGCCGAACCGGGTGCCGGGACAGGCCGCCAGAACCTCGGCGGTCTGCTGGCAGAATCCCTTCATGTTGAAGATATTGGTCAGTGCATCATGCTCCACATAATGCTTTTTGATGATCTTTTCCGGATCCTTGTCATCATACCGGTGGAAGGTGACGACGAAGAGCACCGCATCTCCCAGCGTCTCCAGCGGCCTTGCGTGAATGCGGCAGCGCATATACGAGCCGTCCATCCGCTTGACGGTGGCATCCATCGCCACGGTGCTCTTCTGTTCGACAGCCACACCGAATTCCCGGTTCACACGGAGCTTGTCCTCGGTAGCGATATCCTCCAGATTGGTGATGTCGTGATCGCCGAATTCGATCGCATCATGAGCGATCCCCGTCAGCTCGTAATACTCCCTGTTGGCGCACAAAACCTCTATCGACTGCTTTCTGCGGTCATCCCTGGAAATAAACGCCGCACAGGGGAAGGTCTTCACCATCTCCTTGTAATAACGCAGCTTTTCCGGACTCAGTCTTTCATCCATTGCTTTTTCTCCCCAGCATCTCCCGATCGCGCAGACCTGTCCGTTTTGCCAGCCTGCAATCCAGCCCGCGCACCAAGGGCATACCCCTTAAGTGCATGCCTGACATCCTTTGATTATAGCAAAAAAAAGCTTTCAGCACAACAAAAAAGCCGTTCGGAATATCGTCAACAGATATTCGTAAAACGGCTTTCCATGGGCGCAACGGGGCTCGAACCCGTGACCTCCCGCGTGTGAGGCGGACGCTCTCCCAGCTGAGCTATGCTCCCTAGGCAATACACATGCACAGATAATATTACCATGAGAATTTTGAAAATGCAAGTGTTTTTTGCTGCCCGGCGCAGAACAATAACTTCAGGACTCCTTATGCTCCTTGTTGCCAATAAACTGCATCCTGTTCTCTTCATCCCGAAGAAGACTATTGACACCCACCATGCCGTGGCGTTCCTTTCGCTTCTGCTCCGTCATGCAGGCGGGACAGATGGTTCCGAAATGAGTCGGCTTCCCGCAGATCTGGCAGTAATTGGACATGATGACTTCCCTGGGAGACTGCTCGGTGTTGTATTGGATGCGTCCCTCCTCAATCCAGCGTCTGACACGGGTGACGGGAATGCCGAAATGCTCCGCCACCTCCCAGTCCCGGACGTCATTTTCGCGGATATAATCCCGCACCTGACTGAAAAGCTGCTGGTCCTGACAGGACGGACAAAGCTCCTCCGTGCTGTCGTCCGGCATACGCCTTTCACAGATGCGGCACCGTTTTCCCAGGTTTTCTTCAAACAGAGCTACTGTCTTTCTCATGGTCGTCCATCCGTCTTCCTGTCAGTCGTCGCCGTACAGGATCTCTTTTGCATAGGTCCATGCATTCAGGCCGATCTTTCCTGCTTCGGAGCCGGCGCGCTTCACGCCGTCCTTAAACTGCTGCATATTGTCCGCCATTCCCTCGGATAGGGTGGCCGGCACACGGCCGAGGCCGTTTAAGGTGATCCGCAGACGTTCCTCCGCCTGTCGGAGTCTTTCGATACGGCTCTCCGCCGTCTCGCGGAACGTGCCCATCCGCTGCTGCCATCTGTTGAGATAGGCCCCGGCAGCCTTTTTTTCCAGCACCTCGCCATACAGATCATAGGCGTGCATGACGCTCTGCTCCCAGGACACGTAGATCTCATTCATCGCATGCTCTCCGGCATCCCGCATGCGGTTTAAGTCGCCTCCGAGCTCCTCCAGGAGCCGGGCAAGACTCTCCGCTCTCTCATCGATGAAAAAGCCGTTCCGGCCGTTTGTGATTCCCTCCGCCGCACAGGAATTCCGGATCAGAACACTGGCAAGCCCGCAGGCCGCCGCTTCTCTGACTACAATGCCGTTGGTATCATAAGTCGAAGGGAACAGGAAGAGATCCGCTCTCGTGTTCCATGCGCGAAGAATCTGTCTGTCACGGATGGGTCCCGTGAAAAAAACCTTGTCCGTCAGTCGGTACTCCTCTGACGTCTGCCTGATTTCCTCCTCATCGACCCCTCCGCCGATAAAGACCATCCGGAAATCCTGGCCGTCGTCGCGCATGATCCGCAGGGCGTCCAGGATCATCGGCAGACCCTTGTAGGTCATCAGCCGTCCGACGTAAAGGAAGAGCGGCACGCCCTCCGGAAGATCATAGTCCTTGACCGCCTCATGGATCTGCTCCCTGGAAGCACGTCCCTTGGGAAAATCGACACCGTTTTCCACGACGCGGTAATCTCCCTCATATCCCAGGGACTTGAGGTTTTCTCCTGCGCCGGCGCTGACCGCCCACACCTCGTCGCAGGCGGAGATGTTTTCCACCAGAACCCTCACCGCTTCCTTCTGAATCAGATGATTCTTTATGGCGTGCGCAATGTCCACATCGAATTTGGTGTGATAGGTGAAGATCACCGGCGCCTTGGTGCGGATTCTTAAGCTCCTGGCCATGATGGTGGAGACCACCGGACAGTGTGTATGGATGATATCCGGCTCCGCTCCCGCAAGCTGGCCGATCGCGGGGATGTCCAGCGGATTGCCCGCACGATACCCCTCGATCAGATTGCCGATGGAAAAACTGGAGAAAGGCACCACCTCGTAGGGGTAGCCCGAATAATCCGCGCCGGGATACCTCGGGGTCGCCACCTGCACGTCGGCAAGCTTCTTTTCCGTCAGAATCGCCGCGTAATTCATCACGGTATTGGCCACACCGTCAATCACGGGCGGAAAGGAATCATTTAACAGACAAACTCTCATCCGGTCCTCCGTATTATGTCTTTACCGACTGAAATTCGCCGGGTGACTGTAATTATAGTCGCTCCCGGCGAATTTGACAACCACCGGCCATAAACCGGTTTATGCAACCGTCACTCAGTCTCCTGTGATCTCCGGAAATACCGGTTTCAATGACGGATAGAGGAGCTTGAATTCCTGGTAGCGTTTCTCATATTTTTCCTTCAGAACCGGATCGGGCTCCACGGTGTCGACCACCTGCACTATGGCCTTTGCTGCCTCCTCGACCGACGCATACTCTCCGCAGGCTACTGCAGCGAGCATGGCACCGCCGAGTGAAGGGCCCTCCTCCGTTTTCAGAATATCCAGCGGTATGCCGAAGATGTTGGCGACCATCTTGCGCCAGAGCGGAGATTTGGCACCACCGCCGACGATCTTTGTGCGCTCGATGACAAGCCCCAGCTTCTTGGCAATTTCAAAGGAATCACGAAGGGCGAAGGTCACCCCCTCCAGGACAGCCTGTGTCATGTCCGCCCGGGTCGTATCCATCGTCATTCCGGTAAAGGTCGCCCGCGCCAGCGGATCATTGAGCGGGGAACGCTCCCCCATGAGATAGGGAAGGAAGAAGACATGGTTTTCCCCGAGCCTGTCATCCGTGATGTCCTGTTGCTCCGCCTTGTAGTCCTTTGTGCCGATGATCTCATCCATCCACCACTTATTGCAGGAGGCCGCGCTCAGCATGCAGCCCATCAGATGGTACTCGCCGTTGGCATCGCAGAAGGAATGGAGGCCGTTGTTTTCGTCCACGCTGAAGTTCTTCTGCGAAATAAAGATTGTGCCGGAGGTGCCAAGGGACAGATTGCAGTGTCCGTCGCCGACCGTTCCGGTCGCCACTGCAGCCGCCGCATTGTCGCCCGCGCCTGCCGCGACCTTGACGGTAGCGGGAACTCCAAGCTCCTCGGCAACCTCCGGTTTCAGCGTGCCGATGCACTCATAGCTCTCAAAGAGCTTCGGCAGCATATCCGTCGTAATGTGGCACAGGTCGCACATCTCCTGCGACCATTTTCTGTTCTTCACATCGAGCAGAAGCATACCGGAGGCATCGGAGACGTCCGTGGCATGCACGCCCGTGAGGCGGTAGGCCAGATAATCCTTCGGCAGCATAATCTTTCTGATCCGCTTGAAATTGTCAGGCTCGTTCTTCTCCACCCACAGGATCTTCGGTGCGGTAAAGCCGGCAAACGCGATGTTGGCCGTGTAGGAGGATATCTTATCCTGTCCGATCTCTTTGTTCAGATAATCACACTCCGCCGTGGAACGTCCGTCATTCCACAGAATGGCCGGCCGGATCACCTCATCCTTCTCATCCAGAATGACCAGTCCGTGCATCTGGCCGCCAAAGCTGATACCCGCCAGCTGTGACTTGTCGATGTCGGCGATCAGGTCCTTAAGCCCCGCCATGCTCTCCTTCCACCAGTCCTCCGGAGCCTGTTCCGACCAGCCCGGATGCGGAAACGACAACGGATACTCCCTGGAGACGATCTTCGCGATCTCCCCCTTTTGATCCATGAGCAGAAGCTTTACCGATGAGGTGCCGAGATCAATTCCTGCGTAATACATACTCCTCCTTCTCCTTTCCCTGAAAAATCAGTACAACACACATCCTGCGGCCTTTTTATCGGCAAAAGGCCCGGGAAGAATCATTTTCCTCTTATTGCCGAAATAATCGGTATCCCATGTGATCGGGGTGCCGTCCGGATTCTCGTAGCGCTCCTCCGGTTCAAAAGCCATCCCGAGCGTGCCGGTGTCAATCAGATTCGCGGCTGCGTCCTTGCCGAGGATGTCATAAAGATTCGTCCGGATCACATATTTTCCCTTCTTCTCCTCCACGGAAAAGGCGACCTTCCCCTTCAGCCTCGTGTACTCCTGCTCGATCTTGCAGGGCTTTGCCCCATTGACGTAGACATTGCCGCCCGTCCAGACCGGAAGCGGAATATAATAGCGGTCGCTGGGACCCGCGCCCATACCGCAGTAGCCGTCAAATTCCTTTTCCCACTCCTCGAAGGTCTGATAGTCGTCGTAGGGATGCGTTCCGACCGTCGCGTTGCCGTCATCCCAGTCGTTTTTCTCCATCTCCTTTTCCACCTTTTTCAGGAAGGGGCGAACCGGCTGCTGAATGAAAATGTTGTTGTAGAAGCGCATATCGCCGTGCAGAATGGTCATGAAGCCCGCGATCTCCGTGCGGTGCGGGACGTGGTAGGGTGTGTATCTGGGGGATTTTTTCGTCTTTGCACCGTTGTCAACGCCGGTGCCGACCGCAGCGAAGGCGCCGCCGATCAGATTGTGCACCAGCGCCACGCCCTGCGTGCAGAGCTTCAGCGACCGGTCGGACAAAAGGATATTATTATCCACCAGCGTCGGGCCGTGGGACACCTCAATGAAGATGTCCTCTCCCCGTGCGCCCATCGCCTCATCGCACATCAGATGATCGAAAGGAAGCGTGTTGTCATGGAAGAAATTCTGCGTCACCCGCGTGCCCTGCGCCTGCCAGTCAAGCCACATTCCGCGCGTGCAGTGATGGATGTGATTCCGCCTGTAGATGCAGTCGATGGCCGCGTGCATTTTGATGCCGCCGATCTCCGCTCCGGCAAGATTCTGCTTGTTGTTGATATGATGAATATGGTTGTCCTCGATGACCGAGAACACGCCGCCCAGATGACCGACAATACCGGTCTGTCCACAGTCATGGATCTCACACCGGCGGATGATATGAGAACCGATCCGCTCCTTTGTCCAGCCCTCCTGCTGCGCCTGACAGATGCAGTCCCGCTCGGTCTGTGTGCCGTCCTTGTATTTTTCTTTCAGCCATTTGTTGTCATTGTTCGGCTGCAGATATTTGCCGAGAGAAATCCCGCTGCACTTGGAATTGCTGATCTCGCAGTCCTCGATGATCCAGCCCTTTGACCAGTGCGGGCCGACCATGCCTTCCTGATAGGCGGTGGGTGGTGCCCACTGCGTTGCGGCCTTGTCGATCTTAAATCCCGAGAGCGTGATGTATCCCCTGCCCTCCGCCATCGGGTAGAAGCAGTGCCTGCGGACATTGATCTCCACGTTTTCCCTGTTGGGATCATATTCATGGAAATTGGCATAGATCACCGTTTCATCCTTCTGTCCGTCCTGCTCAGCGTACCAGGTGTAGACGGAAAAATCCGGATCCCATGAGGTCTTGCTCTTCACGGGCTTCTTGACCTCCTGCAGGCTCGTCACCTCGTAGAGGGATTTGTCATTGAGATAGACCTCGCCTGTATGCGCGATCATCGAGGCGATGAACCAGTCACCGCGCACAAGCGTCCGAAAAGGATTGTCATCTCCAAAGAGCGCATTGGACACCCGCGCTTGCCAGACCGTCGTTCCCTTTATCTGCTCCCAGTTTTTCACGGGCTCCGCACCGGTAATTACCGCAGCCCCCTTCTTCTGTGAGCGGTAAACAATGCGTTTCTCCTGCGTGCCGCCGCAGACCGGGTTCACATGTTCTCTGTAGATCCCGGGTCTGACAATCACCTCATCTCCCGGTTCAGCGACGATCGCCGCTTCCTGGATCGTGCGGAACGGCATGGCTTCACTCCCGTCGCCGCTTGTTCTGGCTTTCCCGTCTACATAGTACTCCATCTGCATCCCTCCTTTGTCATCCTCGCATGCGGTTCCCAAAAGGGCATCCCGCCATCCATTATAGGTGATTTTGTCTGCCTCATCAATCCCCCGTCCTATAGGCAGCCAGTGTACTGTTCAGCGCCGAGCTACGCATTTGCTGCGTGACTACGCCCAAGCTGATTCAGGAGTGAGGCAAGCCTCTTTCCGATCTCCTCTTTTTCATGGGGATGCAGATCGTTGTCGCATCCGAGTCCCATGGTGGTGATCATCCCGCTTAAGGGCTCCGAAAGACAGGCGCTCTGATCCTGCCTGATCTCTTCCCAACGCTTTTCGCCTTCCCCGTTCAGATCGATGCGGAAATTCGGCAGCTGCACGTAGAGGAAGGGAATCGTCTCCGCATCGTCTCCTTCGCGGAGCGTCTCCTGCTCGCTCTCCTCATGCCATTTTTTGCGCCAGCCCCGCATCAGCCTTCTCTGCAGATCCTCGTAATTCCATGGGTGATCGGCATTGGATTCCCCCTGATACCAGATGATTCCGAGGATCGTATAGCGGTGACAGGGAGCCGCCATCGCGTTGTAAAGACCGGTCGCATGCCAGCTGATGAAATCCGTCGGCGGAACAGGCGTATCCATCCTCGCGATCTTTTTAAACTGCCATGCGCCGGAAAGATCCAGTTCCCAAAGGACACCCTGTCCGTCAGCATCCTCCGCACCGCATGCATCCCCCGGTTCTTTTATCTCAAAGCCACCGGTATCCCGGCAGACCCTGGCGTCCGCCTTTTCGCAGATCAACGCATACTTCTTTCCGGGCGTCAGCCGTCCCTTCCCATTCTCCACGACCAGCCTTATTTCCATCTCATTCTCGCCCGGATGAAGGATTTCTTTCGGTACCTCATATTTCCGCGGTGGATACTGATACCCGGTCTCACCGACCTTTACGCCGTTCACATATGTCACATCCCGGTCGACCATCGTGCCGAGAAACAGCCGGACGCGGCAGTCCCCCATCTCCGCGATCATCTGTTCTGTCAGCGTAATGGTTTTCTTTAACGATATTTCGCCAATATATTCATTTAATTCCGATATATTAGAGAACAGGCACGGGATGGAAATCTCGCCCGCCGATCCTGCTCCCTTCGCGTTTCCGTGCCTTTTCGCGAGCTCTGCGTTCCACTCTTCGTCATTCTGCGCGTTTTTTTCGATCTGAGACATGCGAAATATATCATCGGCGTAGCGATCCGCATCGGCAATCAGGAGGGGATACCCCTCCGGTGCCTCTTCGGAGGGCGACGACAGCATTTCTCTGCTCATCCAGCACGAAATCAGGGATCCGCCGAGACTGGCATGCAGAAAACCCACCGGTATTCCCGTATCGTGAAACCGGTTTTTTGCGAAAAAATATCCTGTGGCGGAAAAACTGAGAATTGTTTCGCTTGCGACAGCCTTCCACTCCCCTGTGAGAGGATCGTCCAGCGGTCCGTGATAATCCGTCTGCTCCGCGATTTTAAACGCCCGGATATACGGATTATTTGCCGTAGCGACTTCAACGGGATAGCGGTCCTTTACCCGCTCCATCATCAGATCCATGTTGGACTGTCCGCTGACAAACCAGACCTCACCGATCAGCACATCATGAATCTCGATCCGCTCACCGCCATCGTCTGTGATGATCAGTCTGCAGCCGTCCTTCGAAGGCTTCATGGCAGGCAGAAAAACCGACCAGGCGCCCTCCGAAGAAGCGCGTGTCTCATTTTTCACCTCTTCTCCGCGGGCAGCTTCAGACTCCTTTGAGAGCAGCACGCAGACGGATCTGCCGGGGGCCGTCCTTCCCCAGATGTGTACCGGTTTTCCATGCTGCAAAACGCAATGATCAGAAATCAGTCTCGAAACAACCAGTTTTTCTCCCACAGAACATTTTCCTCCTGTCTGAGCGGGTTAAGAGAAGCCGGACAGAAACTGCCCGGCTTCTCATCAATTACACATCACTTCCGGTTCGGTTTCATTACGGAAGCATCGTCGCATCGCCGAAGTACTCAGCCCACTTCGCCGCGCGCTCGTCCATAATGGCCTGGCCGCCGGAGGACAGGTAGTCCGCGATCGCCGCATCCCAGACCTTGTCGAAATCAGCCGCGGATGCTTCCACAGCCTGATCATAGGCCTGATCTCTCTTGGCAGAGAGGGTGTCACCGACACCGGCTTCCGCCTCGATCGAGCCTACGTTGACATTCTTGGGTGTCAGACCATCCGTCATTGCAATCTTGCTGGCCTTATCCACAAGCTCCGGATCAATACCGGAATAGCCATAGGAAAGGGACAGAGCTGCCAGATTTGCATCGCCATAGTAAGCGCCGTTGCAGGTGATCGTCATGTCGATGTTCTTGCCGGAGTTCTGGATCGCTTCGCCCTCAGCAGCTTTGATCTGGATGGCGCCGCTGTCAAGCACGTCATGGGTCACACCCTCGTCACCGATCTGCAGATATTTGATGACGTCGGGCTGGCTGATGAAGTCAAGATACAGCAGGGAAGCCAGAGGCTCCTGGTTTGTGATGGGGAAGAAGCTCTTGCGGTCGCCGGCGGTGCTGTACAGCCACTTCGCATGCTTGCCGTCGGAATTCGTGAACGGATCGATCGCGACGAATTTGGCTTCGGGACCGACGTTGCGCGCCAGGTTCGCATTGTAGCTGTCATCGCCGTTACGGAAAGGCATATCCCAGTTGTGCTGGAAGGCGCCGACATAACCGGCTTTGATCATATCATCCTCTTCCGTGTCGTCGGGAGCAAGCGAGAAGTTCTTGCGCATGAGGCCATCGTTGTACCACTTGTTGAGAAGCCTTACCGCCTCCTTGGTCTGAGGCTCGGTCACCATACGATCATCAAATCCGTTGATGTAGTAATCCTTGTCGGAGATCGCGGGATCCATGAAGGACGTGATGATGTTGGAAGCTCTCCAGCCTACATCCTTGCTGATGGAGAACGGAACCATCTTCTTCGCATCAGCGCCAAGCAGGGTATCCGCATTGTCTCTGAACGCGACGAGCATGTCCTCAAATTCCTGTGTGGTGGTCGGAGCCTGCAGGCCCAGCTTGTCCAGCCAGTCCTGACGGACGAAGGTCACGATTCTCTGCTGCTCGAATCTTCTGCCCTCGACTGCCCATACCGTGCCGGTCTTGGGATCCTTGTCCCAGTAGATGTTCTCGTCGCCAAGCCATGCCCAAAGGTTGGGAAGCTCGCTCTTATACTGGTCAAGCAGGGGGGCGAGATCAATGACACCGCCCATATCGGCATAGGTCAGAATCGTCGGATAGCTGTAGGTCACGCAGATGTCAGGTGCCTGACCGGATGCCAGCAGGTTGTTGATGTCGTCAACCTCGGTCCAACGGGGAACCTTCTTGAAGGTGACCTCCACGTTGTGCTGCTCCAGCATGCCCTTCTTGATGAACTCGGTGTACATGTTGTTCTCGGGGTCGGAACCGCCGTCATTGCCGCGGTCATAAACCTCGACCGTGATCTTGCGGGTCTCGGCAAACTTGCCGTCCGTAAGCTCACCAGTTGCTTCCGCTGCAGGCTCCTCAGCGGCCGCAGGCTCCTCAGCCTTGGGCTCCTCAGCCTTGGGCTCTGCCGCAGGAGTCTCCGCTGCAGGCGTCTCCGCTGCAGGCGTCTCTGCTGCGGGAGCTGTGGTTGTGCTGCCAGAGCCGCCGCAAGCCGCCAAAGAGATGACCATGCTTCCGGCAAGCAGCATTGACAGAATCCTTTTCTTCATGTTTTTTCCCTCCTTTTGATGAGTTTGTTATATCGAAAAAACCTGGTTTTCCGGCATGCGGGAAACCGGTTCTTTCTTCATTATTCCTTAACGGCGCCGAGCGTCACACCCGCGATGAAATACTTCTGCAGGAACGGATAGACACAGAGGATCGGAACCGTGGAAAACATGACGATGGCGGCCTTCAGGGATGCCGCAAGACCGGGAGCCGAAAAGCCCTCCTGCGTCGCCACTTCCACCTGATTGATGTTGTTGATGATATTGTAGAGCAGCAGCTGCAGGGTGTAGTACTTCTCTTCGCGCATATACATCAGGGCATCGGAATAACCGTTCCACCGGCCGACCGCGTAAAACAGCGCCAGTGTAGCAAGCACCGGTTTGCTCAGCGGCAGATAGATAATCCTGAGAATCTGGAAGAAGGTTGCACCGTCAATCTCCGCCGATTCCCGCAGGCTGTCCGGGATGCCGTAGAAGAAGCTCCTCATGATGATCATGTTGTAGACGCTCATGACACCGGGGATGATCAGAACAAGCGGATTGCTCAACAGTCCCAGCTTCTGCATGAGCAGGTAGTTAGGGATCGTGCCCGCGTTAAAGAACATGGTGATCGTGATAAAGATGTTGATAGCATTTCGTCCCTTCAGATTATCAAAGATCAGAGGGAACGCGCACAGCGTCGTCATCGTGAGGGATAGAACCGTGCAGACAATCGTCAAAAACACAGTCCAGAAGAACGCCCGAATGTACTTGGGGTCCTTTAAAACCGTCGCGTAGGCATCAAAATTGAAGCCCTTGGGAAGAAGATATACCTCATGGCGCACAAGATAATCCGTGCCGCTCAAGGACTTGGCAAGAAGGTTTAACATCGGGATGATGCAGATCGCCGCGATCATGAAGCAGGCAAGGATAAATATGATATCCCATACTTTATCTGTGCTGGATTTGACCTTCATACTGTCCTCCCCTCCTTACCAGATTCCGCGCTCGCCCAGTTTCCTGGAGAGCCAGTTTGCCATCAGCAGGAAGAACACGCCCACCACAGACTGGAAGAGGCCGACAGCCGTCGTCAGAGAGAACTGCAGGCCCTTGATACCGACACGGTAGACATAGGTTGCAATGACATCCGCCACCTTCATGACCAGATTGTTCTGGAAGGCAAACGGACGATCAAATCCGCCGCCCAGAATGTTGCCGAGATTCATGATCAGCAGCACCACGATCGTCGGCCTGATGCCCGGCAGCGTGATGTGCCACATCTTACGGAAGCGCCCCGCTCCGTCCACAGCGGCCGCTTCGTAAAGCTCGGGATTGATGCCGGAGATCGCGGCCAGATAGATGATGGACCCCCAGCCGAAGTTCTGCCAGATACCAAAGGCGATATAGCTGCCGATCCAGTGCGTCGGCTCGTTGAGGAACGGAACAGAGGTGCCGCCCAGCGCCTCGATCAGCATGTTGATAAAGCCCGTCTCCGGTGTGAGCAGCTGCAGCGCCAGACTGTAGATAATGACCCAGGAAAGGAAGTGCGGCATGTAGGTGATCGTCTGCACCACCTTTTTGTATCTCTGAAAGCAGAGCTCATTTAATATGAGCGCGAAGATGATCGGTGCCGGGAAACCGAAAAACAGATCCAGCAGGTTCAGGGTCAGCGTGTTTCGAAGCGCATATCGGAAGTCGTTGTTGCCGAAGGCCTTGATAAAGTATTCGAAGCCGTGGTTCTTGGCAAGCGGCAGCTTCCAGACACTCTGCACAATGCTGTATTTTTTGAAGGCAATCTGCACATAGACCATGGGCAGATATTTGAAGACAAACAGATAAATCAGCGGAAGAGCCAACATGGCATACAACTGCCAGTACCGCTTCATGTAGACGCCGAAGTTCTGCTTCTTTTTCGGCGTTTTGACCTTGTTCTTTTCAGCGCTCATCCGCACGCTCCTTCCCAATCGCAACTTATGCCACATCTGAAAACAGTTACGTATAACGATTAAAAGAACCGGTTGAACGATTAGATTATACATAAAGGAATCTGCAAAGTCAACGAAATCCCCCCGCAGGGCAACACAGGCAAGGTATATGGCAATTTATGCATACTCTCCCGATTTCGCGGAAGAGTATGCATTTCGCCGGGGGAATCCGTAGTAGAAATTCAGTAGATTGGTCTTCCCTGCCCGTCCGCGATACCGGACTTGCGGAAGAAATAGCTGTTGACCTGGTCGCACCATTCCCTGGCGTTTCGAAGCTGTCTGTCCAGACGTTCACGAATGCGGCCGTAGACAACCGGATCCAGCACATCCGAAAGCGTTTCAATCTGACGGATGCTCTCCTCCACGGCGGCATAGCCCTCAAAATGGGTGTCGTAGATATGCTGGATCAGTGTTTTGCCGGACTGCAGTCTGTCTGTGTAGAGAACCCTGTGGAAAAACAGCAGCAGCTCCTCAGGACAGCGCCCGGGATCCTCAAAAATTTCCTGCCAGACCTTGCCGTACTGTGCGGCATAACCGGTCCCGGCGGCAGTCCGGTCGACGCCGACCCCTTTCAAATCAGCCCGATGATAGGTTCCCCAGCGGTCATACTCATAGCCGTCGACACTCGGGCCGTAGTGCGTCTCAGGCCGCACCATCCAACCGATCCCCAGCGGGACCGTGTATTTTTCATACACCTCCCGGGAATGCATAAGAATCGGCAGCAGCACCGTCTCCGCTTCTTTCGGATAGGTGAGTCCAAGCCACTCCTTCGCAATGTATTCTGACGAAAGCGAGGGATCGAAGGACAGCCTGCCGAAGCCGTAGAGATTGGCCTGTGCCAGATCGCCGCCCGTCCAGTTGGCGTCGTTGCCCATGTTGGACACGGCAGCCATTCCGCACATGCCGGGGTTTGTCTGATGTGCTTTTCCCTTTCCGCTTATGATTTGTGCAACGGTATCATCCTCGCCATCCGGTGCGGTCGTATGGAACGCCAGCACCTCCTTGAAAAGGGGAATCAGATAGCACACATCGATCTGCTGACCGGTGTATTCCTGCGCAATCTGCACCTCCAGCATGGTGTTGGTCTTTTTCAGACCGCCGAAGAGAGGGGACACAGGCTCCCTGATCTGGAAATCCATCGGGCCATTTTTGATCTGCAGGATCACATTGTCCGCGTAATCCCCGTCCGTGCCGATAAAATTGTCATATCCGGCACAGGCTCTGTCTGTTTTGCGGTCTCTCCAGTCCTGCTGGCAGTTGTAGACAAAGCACCGCCAGATGATGATTCCGCCGTAAGGGCGCACCGCCTCCGCGAGCATATTGGCTCCCTGCGCCTGGGTACGTCCGTAGGTGAAGGGTCCGGGCCGCCCCTCCGAATCCGCCTTGACAAGGAAGCCGCCAAGATTCGGAATTCTGGCAAACACCTCCCGCATCTTTTCCTTCCACCAGGCCTGTACCGCCTCATCCTCCGGATCAGCGACGGGAAGGCCGCCGATATCCATGCAGGCTGCATAGTTCAGGCTCATGAACAGCCGTACACCGTAGGAGGCGAGTGTGTCGGAAAGAGCAGTAAGATCATCGTAATATCGATCAGAAATTAACCATGTTGCGTCACCACGCACATTGACGTTGTTGATGACGACGGCATTGATGCCCACACTGGCGACGAGACGGGCGTAATCGCGTATGCGGTCGCCGTTCAGAATTCTTCCGTTTTCAAAGAAAAAGGACCGGCCGGCGTAACCGCGCTCGATGGAGCCGTCCATGTTGTCCCAGTGATTAAGCATCCGAAGCGGATTGGCCGGAACACAGGGTCCGAAGGAGGTCACCGCCCCGTTCTGAAGCTTCTGTTCTCTGAGCAGATGAAACACGCCGTAGAGCGCACCGCGCGGATCCGAAGCGGTAAGAAGCATGCGGCTTCCATCCCAGGCATAGCTTTCCGGCGGAAGCTTGGTGTCTCTCTGAATCACGATACAGGAATCCGCAGGAAAGCTCCCGAAGGATTTCAGCTCGGAAACCGCACTCGTTAGAACGGCTGCCCCGTCCGATTCATCAAATCCCTCCGGGCGAACCGTAAATTCCGCCTGTGCATTTTCTCTGGGCAGCCAGCAAAGTTCCCAGTCACTCATACCCGCATCTCCCTTCCACGCCATTACGCGCTCATTCCCCGGAAGCGCCGATCGACGTTTCCCATCACTGCAGCTTCGTAAATGCCTTGACAAAGAAGTCCTTGTCTCCCTGTGCGACGAGGCCGCTTCCGTCCTCCGCAGGATAGAAGCTCAGGCCGCTCGCCTGTGCCTGTGTGAAGACGTTGCCGACATAGCCGAATTCCGAATCGGTATTGGCATCACCGGTGGAGGTCATCGCCTTTTCATAGACGGTTTTCGAAGGCTTCAACGGGCGGACAAGGACAAGAAAACGATCTCCCGCAGCCAGCGGCAGCTCCTGATTCAACGGATAGGTGTGATAGCCGCCGCAGGCGGATCGGACTGACTGAACCAGGGTCGGAGATTCCAGCAGGGTGGGATCAAATCCGCCATCCGGGCGCATTGCGGGATTTTGATAAATTTCTATCGAATATTCGTTTTCCGTCTCCATGGCCAGGAGGGAAACGGCAGCCAGCGTTTCCGCACTTTCCGCCGTGTACAGGACACCGTACGGATTCTGGGACGCCGAATACGCATAGATCACATTATTCTGGTCGATCATCATATCCGTCACGTGGGTGAGCAGTCCCGCCACCTGATAGTTCTTGTCATAGAAGTCCGGGTCTCCGCGCAGGGAAACGTTGTAGGCCGCCACGTTATTGTTGTTGAAAATGACATCGTCGTAGGAAAGCCAGAAAAAGCCCTCTTCGCCCGCTGTCGCTCCCCAGCTGTTGCGGCAGAGCCATGCGCCCTCGTTTGTGGGCTGCGGATTGAAATTGTCCGTCTCATAGGCGTCATCCCATCCGACGACAAGAACCTCATGGTCCGCCAGATTGTTATTTTCACCGTAGGGATCTCCGTCATACAGATTGGACATGAACCAGTAGCTGTTTCCCTTGGTCTGGTCGGCGTGCACACTGCAGGTGACGGCTCCGTAGTCCAGGATCAGTTTTTTGATCGCTTCGCGGTCATAGTAGGCACCGGGGATCTGATAGATTCCCTGCACGTGATAGGAGCCCCCGTACGGCACGGAGGGACTGCCCTGCTCCACGATTGAAAGCTTTCCGTTTTTCTGCGTAACAAAGCTGTCCGTGTCCGCGTCATCCACCGGGCCCTTCCAGGCCGTCAGCGCCGCCGTGACAAAGTTGGTGACTCCGCCGGACATGGTGTAGCACAGATTGGCCTCCGTCACCGAGCTTGTCTCCTCCCCAACCGTCTGGATCTCACGGTAATCTCCGTCAATCGTCCCGTTGACAGAACCGCTTGAGGGATGCATCACGTAGTAAGCCAGATGCTTTTCCGAAAGATCAAGCCGATCCGCTCCGAGTGTGGGATGTTTCACCAGAAGATTGCTCTCGATGGCGCCAAGCGCCGCATATGCCCAGCACAGATTCGTTCCTCCCTGATTGCGGACCTGCGTGACCACATCCTCGCCGTTGCGATCATTGCCATTGTAGTCGGCGGGAATGGGATCAGACCAGCTGAGCACATCATCCGTCCCGCCTCCGGTTACCGCAAAGGGATCCGCCTGCGAGCGGTTTTCCACAACAAACGCCTCGGTGAAGACCATCTCTTCCACCGGTTCAACCGGCATCTTTGGGGCCTCCTCCACCGGTTCGGGCTCCGGTTCTTCCTCCTCCGGTTCCTCCTCCGGCAATTCCGCTTCCTCCTCCGGTTCCTCTTCAGGCTCCTCCTCCCATTCCTCCTCGTCCTCATCCGGCTCCGAGTGAAAGACATCGACCTCCATTCCTTTTTCATCAATAAAAAGCAGGGTTCCGTCATCCGCTGCCTTCGCCGTAAAAAAAGCAAGCAGTCCTACCACGAGTCCAGCAGTGGTAAAGCCTGCGATCGCCGCGATGATATGCTGTTTCTTCACTTTCTTCAAGCCTGCCATGTATCTTCAGTTCCTCTCTGTGTGGATCCGACTTTTTTCACGCCTTCCTGTGCTTTTCCATAGCTTCCCGCACATCCCTAAGCATCTGTTCTCTCTCCGCTCCCGTCACCCTGTCCGGCAGGAGGTACGCATGATTCTCGTCAGGCAGGAGTACCGTCAGGTCAAAGCGTCTTCTGACCCCCGTGAAATCCCGCCAGAGAATCAGCTGTCTATGGTTTTTCACACGGATTCCGAAGCCGCTGTCATCCATCGTGAGTGTCGTATCAACCTGAATTGCTTTCGCCTGTTTGCCCGCCTGGAGCCAGATGGCAATCGGCTGTATGACCGGAAATGCACTGGCCATCAGAAGCATCAGGGCCTGCAGCACGGGCTGAGCCCCGGAAAAGCGCACCGCAATGAGCACCAGGGCAGCAGCCGTAAAGACCACGTTGACCACTGCCGTCCACTGATGGTAAATATTACTCATATAGAACCGCCAGTACTCTCCGGTCGTGTTGCGGTACGTGTATTCGTAATGCATAACGTTTTTATTCTATCACGCTGCTCTTTTCCCCGCAACAAAACCGGAGCATATTTTCTGCAGAGACCGGCATCAACATTTACCGCGGGGAGTGGCATATACTGCAGGGATAGGCATACCATATATCACGGGGCCTATGTCAACGTCGGCACTTGGATCCCGTATTTTGGGATCCTATGTGCCGCTACGTTGACATCGGAGCGGGAGCGCCCCCGTGATATATGGGTATGCCTATCCTCGCAGCGCTATGTTCCTACGTCGGCACCCGGATCCCGTATTTTGGGATCCTATGTGCCGCTACGTTGACATCGGAGTGGGAGCGCCCCCGTGATATATGAGTATGCCGCTCACGGCAATGTTGATGCCGATCCGACACTCATACGCAAAAAAGTGCAGCCGGAAAATTCCGGCTGCGCTTTGTCATCTGAATAAAGCTTCTTACCTGCCGCCCGTATAGCCGAAGGCCCACGGGATGCAAAGGCTGATTTCCGGGATAAAGGTGATCAGCAGCAGGGCAATGATCATGCAGACGTAGAACGGCAGGGTTGCCTTGACCACACGCTCCATTTTGACCTTGCCGACGGCGCTTCCGATGAAGAGCACCGCGCCAACCGGAGGCGTCAGGAGGCCGATTCCGCAATTTAACACCATCATGATACCGAACTGAATCGGATCAATCCCGATGGATGTGGCCAGCGGCAGCAGGATCGGCGTAGCGATCAGGATGATCGGCGCCATATCCATAATCATGCCCAGAACCAGCAGAATCAGATTCAGAAGCAGGGCAATCACATAGGGATTGCTGGATACCGAACGCACGGCGTTGGCTGCCAGATCCGGCACATGCAGGGTCGTCAGGCAGTATCCGAAAATGCTGGAGGTCGAAATCAGGATCAGCACGATCGCCAGTGTGTCTACACACTGTTCCAGCGATTTCCATACACCCTTCCAGTCCAGACCTTTGTAGATAAACACGCTCACCAGCAGGGAGTAGATAACCGCTATGGCCGAGGATTCCGTCGCCGTAAACCATCCGCCGACGACACCGACCACCACGATGATGACAGCTGCCAGCGCCCAGAAGGATGATCCCAGCTGTTTGATGAAGCCGATGAAGGAAAACTTCTCCCCCTTGGGATAATTGCGTTTTTTGGAGATGATATAGGAGCCGACCATCAGAGAGGTCGCCAGCAGCGCGCCCGGGAGATACCCCGCAAGGAACAGGGATCCGACCGAAATGCCGCCTGCGCTCATGGCATAGATGACCATGTTGTGACTCGGAGGAACCAGCAGTCCCTCGCAGGAGGACGTGATGGTGACCGCCGTAGAAAAATCGTCATCATAGCCCTGATCCACCATCATGGGGATCAGAATGCTGCCCAGGGAAGCCGTGTCCGCCGCAGCCGATCCGGAGATTCCGCCGAAGAAATAGGAAGCCACGATATTGACCATGGCCATTCCGCCGGTCATCCAGCCAACCAGCGAATTGGCCAGCGCGATCAGCTTATCCGAGATGCCGCCCGTCCCCATAAGCACACCCATGGTGATAAAGAACGGTACCGCCATCAGCGAGAAAGAACTGATGCCTTTGATCATCTGCTGGGAAACCGTGGTGAGCGGCAATCCCTGATAGAGCAGGCAGAAAATGGATGACAGTGCCACCGCATAGGCAATCGGAAAGCGCAGCAGAATCATGACAAGAAAGCTTACCAGCAACACGGCAATTGCCGCACCATTGACTGTCATTTCGTCTCCTCCTTTCCTTCCTTGATGAATATCCCTTTGATATGCCCGTACAGTGCCTCGATCTCAAACAAAAGCATGGCGACACCCGCCACGGGGATCGGGAAATATTTCCAGAATCTGGAAAGCGTCGGGATACTGACATAGGTTCCGCGGCCGCCGATGGTCGTTGCAAACTGCCAGCCGGTGGTGATCATGATCACCGCCAGCACGAAAACCGCCACATCAGCCAGAATATCAAGCGCCTTCAGGGCAGCCTCCGGCAGATACTTGTCAAATGCGGTCATGCGGATGTGGGATTTTTTCCGAATGGCCAGTGCCGCAGAGAGCACCGCCATATAGGACATAAAGGTCAGAACGATCTCCTCTGTCCAGGCAGGATCCGGAATGAAGGATATATATCTGCCCAGCACGCTGTAACTGGTGATCAGGATGTCCCCGATCAGGAGGATCTTGCAGATGAAAAGCACGATCCGGTAGGTGATATCATAGACCGGCCGCAGCTTATCCACCTTCTCAAAAAAGCTCACCATACCTCTCTTCTCCCATTCTTTGAGAAAGAGCCGCCGTATCCAGCGGACACGGCGGCTCCGGTAAACACTGCTTACTGAAGGTCAAGAATCTTCTGGTAGAGTTCTTCCTGTCCCTTGGTGTTGTCCGCGATGACCTGAGCGGTCGCGGCCTGCCATGCGCTCTTGTCCGGAACGTCGACGATGTTGATGCCGGCCGCCTTCAGGCCGTCAAGAACCTCATTTTCCTTGGACTCGGAGATCTCTTTGTCATAGGCAGCAGCAGCCTTGCCCGCTTCCTTCAGAATGTTCTGCTGGTCTGCGGAGAGCTTGTTCCATGCAGCGTCCGCAACCACAACCTGGATGGCTCCCAGCGTATGGCCGTCGAGGATCATGTTCGGTGCCACTTCGTCAAAGGCATTGGACTTGTAGTTGGCAATCGGCTGCTCCGCGCCGTCGCAGACACCGGTCTGCAGAGCGGAATACAGTTCCGTGAAGGAAACCTCAACCGGGTTGGCGCCGAGGCCGTTGACCAGACCCATCATGACCGGGTCGTTGGACACACGGATCTTCATTCCCTTGAAACCGGAAATATCGCTGACAGGCTCCTTGGTGAAGAAGTGGCGGAAGCCCTCCTCGCCATAGAACAGACCGACGAGCGGCGTGCCGTTGTCGTGGGGCTCATTCAGGAATTCCTGTGCGAGATCGCTGTTTGCGAATTTCCAGTAATGGTCTCTGCTCACAAAGGTGTAAGGGAGAGACAGGAGCTTGCTCTTCTCACCGCCGTAGCTTGTCAGAGCGAAAGCGGAAATACGGGAGATGTCAACCGTGCCGGTCTCTGCCAGCATGCCGTCCAGCACCTCATTCTCGGTTCCGAGCACGCCCGAAGCCTGCACGTCGATGATGATGGAGCCGTTGGAGCGGGATTCCACCTCTTCCTTGAACTTTGCTGCCATCTGGCCGACGATGGTGCCCTCCAGCGGATTTACCTCCGCATAGGTCAGGGTGATCGCATCGCCGGAAGCCGCAGGTGCCTCTGCTGCCGGAGTCTCCGCCGCCGGAGCCTCTGCCGCAGGTGCCTCACTTGCGCCGCCCAGGCCGCAGCCCGCAAGCGCTGCCATGACCATCGTTGCCGACAGCATGACGCTCAATACTCTTTTCTTCATGTTCTACCTCCTTGAAATGATGAGTGGATAAAACTACGATGCTCATTATACTTGCATTTTTTGCGCGTGTAAAGGGCAAAACTATGCGCGTATTGCTCCTTTTCGATCACGAATTGCCCATTGAGAGCGGGCCGTCTTCTCACAGAATTCTACTCACTGAATGTAGATCATTTTTGTTTTCTGGAATGCCGATACAATCCGCAGCAGCGCGGAATAGATCAATCCGAGACTGTAGATGATAACCGCCGTGCCCGGCTGTCTGATAAAGGTCACACAGGCAACCGCCATGGCAATATCCAGCAGTCCGTGAAAGAGTTTACCTTTCCAGACGCCGGAGCCGTAGCCCTTTGCCTCTCTTGCGCGCAAAACCTCCACAAAGCCGGAGAACGCGTGAATGCCAAGAAGATACAGCAGGATATAGAAGCGCGGAATATCCGACAGGGACATGGTGAAAAAGCCAAAATCCAGAAGCAGAATGCCCTTGTAGAGCATCCTTCTGCCGCCGACCATGAACCGCGCCATGGAAAAGTAATAAATCAGCGTTCCGGTCCCCGACACGACCATCCCGACAGAGAGAATAGCCAGGATAACCAGATACCCGTCCGAAGGCATCTGTATAAGCAGAATGGCCGTGGCAATCATGATCACACCGGTCACGATACTTTTTATTCTCTGCAGCTTGGTCATTCCACCACCTCCGAACGGATCACCTCGGAAGCGCCGGCCAGCCGATTGCCCGACTGGTCAATCGCATGGGTCACCATGCCCTTCTGTGCCAGCGCCCCTTCAATGAATTTCCCAAGAAAGGTTTCGTTCTTTTTGTCCTCCTGCGCGTCTGTGTATTCCTTCTGATACCGGTCGATCGAAAAATCCGGGATTTCCTTTCCTGACAGTTCCTCTCCGAAGCGCTTCCAATCGTCGGATGCCAGAAGCTGCCGTTTCTCAATGATCGATCTCAGTCTTTCCTCATAAGGCTCCACAGATGTGCGATCGTAGGTATCCTTCTCAAAGGTGTCCGTCTCCCCCCTGAGATATTTCATCGCGTAGACCATCTGTGCGAAGGCCCGCCGGTAGTCCTGCGGATTGTCCTTGACGATTTCGCGGTAGTCCCCCCACGCCGGCAGATAGGCATACCGGATATAGGAGTAATCCGGCAGATGACCCGCACGCCCGTGTCCAAGATTCATGATCGTGTTTTCACTGGCCTGATACAGGCTGTTGGTATACAGTGCTTTTTCAGGATCGTCCGGTGCGGACGGATTGTGCCGGAAACGGATCGGCCTCCGGACTTCCTCCCCGTTCTGCTCCGTAATCTCCCAGAAAAAATCACTGTCCGTATTGTTGATGACAAGGGAGGGGGTGCCCGCAAAGTATTGATGCGCCCAGGTATCCGCCAGCACATGCATGGCAATGCCCGTGTGCTGCAGAGATTTTCCCTTTGCGATCCGAACCGTTTCCACAAGCAGATCCCCGTTCGGTCTGCAGATCAGCCGGTATTTATTCATGTATCGTTTTGTCCGGTGCTCCTTCTGTGCGTAAAGATCTCCCGGAAGAAAATGGAAGGAGGACCAGATTCTGGTGATCTCCTGAAGGCCGATGATATCCGTCCTCGCATCCATCATTTCCAGCTGCAGCTGCGTGGTTGCAGCCCGAAGCGGTGCCCTGATTTTTGAGAGCAGCGTTTTTGAACACAGATCCACAAACTGGGCGCTGTAACAGATATCCAGGCTCTCCTCATGGGAATAACCCGCAAGACATGCTGCACAATAGGTTGCGTAATAGTGAAAATCCTCCTGCATACGAACCTCCGGTCACTATGCTGTCTGATTCTCCAGTTGTTTCATCCGAATCGACGAGTAAATCAGATCAATGAGCACAAAAATGGTCGTCGCGTCCGCCAGAAACGCCGCGATGGATGTATCCTGCACGGCGGTATCATACTCGCGAAAATAGGACGGCATCCCGAACACGGTTAAAGCCAGCAGAAGCACAGCAAGAATCAGAAACCAGCGATTTTTTTTCTTTCCCCGACCGTATCGGATCGCGCTTATTCCGAGACCGACATGTACAAGGACAAGCACTGCGTATATCCCGACTAACACAAGTCCCACCGTCACCTGTACCCATTCCTGACTGATCTCTTCCAATCCCGTTTCCTTAAGCAATGCATCCCAGTTCTGCACAACGATGATCAGCGTCTTGATCAGCGTCCACACAGAGAGCAGGATAACGGCCGAGCCGCTGGATGCAACGTTCTTGCTGTACCGTCTGAATCGGACGGTCTGTTCCTCGTTCATGCTTTTCCTACTCCTCTCTTGCGTATTCTCTTGGAGATACGCCGTAAACCTTACGGAAATTGCGTAAAAAAACAGAATAATCGGAAAAGCCGACTCTGCCGTACACGTTCATCACCTCCTCGCCGTCCTTTAACAGCTCACAGGCGCGGATCAAACGTCTGTTGATGAGATAGGTGTGCGCCGTCACACCGGTCAGCTCCTTAAATCTGCGCACGAAATAGTACTTGGACAGATGTACCACCTCCGCCAGATCATCAATGGTGATCACCTCTTCCATATGCGTGGCAATATGGCGGTCGATTTCCTCCACCAGAGAGTTTTCCATCACGGCCGCATCGGCGAAGATATAATCATGTCTTGCACACAGCACGTTCAGATAGGAAAAGAACAGCGTCAGATACCCTCTGTCCATGACCCCCCGCATCTGCGGATCGACGTCGTTGATCAGCTCGGACATGGCAAGCTTCATCAGAAAGCCGCTCAGGATATCCTCATAGTTCAACGGAAAATGATAGATGACCGCACTTCCGTCGCGGAAGCAGGCGGACAGATCACTGTCTCCTCCTGAAAGCCTCAAAAGCATCTCGTCCCGCACCCACAGAATGATGCGCCGCGAATCGTCATGCTTCTTTTCCTCCGGATAATAACGGTGCAGTGTATTTCTGCCGATCAGCAGGAAATCCCCCTTGCGCAGCTCGTGCGTCACTTCTCCCACCTGTGAGGCGAACTGCCCCTCCGCGATATAGATGATCTCATAAAAATCATGATAATGGAAACTGGTAGCACCTACGGGCGGGCCGATCTTTTCGTAGACCTCGTAATCACCCTCCTGCATATACTGCCGCTGCTCAGCCGCATCAATCACGCGCATGCGATTATCGTTTCTTCGTGTGTTCATAAAAAGAAGTATAGCACACTGAGCAATTATTGCCAAGTATTGCACAAGAAATATGCTTTTTTGCATAGTTGCGTCCGTTATAATGAAAATATCGTGATATGCGGCGGTATGACTGCCGGCCGCGCCCAGAAAGGAGTAAGCCATGCAGATGACGCTCAGATGGTACGGCACCGGATATGACACGGTGACCCTGAAACAGATCCGTCAGATCCCCGGTGTTACCGGTGTGATCTCCACGCTCTACGGCACGCAGCCGGGCGAGGTGTGGGAAACCAGTGATATTCTTGCCCTGAAAAAGGAAATCGAGGATGCAGGACTTAAGCTTGCCGGAATCGAGAGCGTCAACATTCACGACGCCATCAAGATCGGCACCCCTGATCGCGAGCAGTACATCGACAACTATATCACCACACTGGAGCGGCTCGGTCAGGCGGATGTCCACATGGTCTGCTACAATTTCATGCCGGTCTTTGACTGGACACGCTCGGAGCTGGCCAGAAAGCGCCCGGACGGTTCAACCGTCCTTGCCTACAACCAGGCCGCCATCGACGCCATTGTCCCCGAAAAAATGTTTGAAACCATCTCCGGTGAGATGAACGGCACCGTGATGCCCGGCTGGGAACCGGAACGCATGGCGCACGTGAAAGAGCTCTTTGAAGCGTACAGCGACGTGGATGATGAAAAGCTCTTTGCCAATCTGAAATACTTCCTCGAACGGATCATGCCGGTCTGCGACAAATATGACATCAACATGGCGATTCACCCGGATGATCCTGCCTGGAGCGTTTTCGGTCTCCCGCGCATCATCATCAACAAGGCCAATATTCTGCGTATGATGCAGATGGTGGACAACCCGCACAACGGTGTCACCTTCTGCTCCGGTTCCTACGGCACAAACCTGGAAAACGACCTGCCGGATATGATACGCTCGCTCAAGGGCCGCATCCACTTTGCCCATGTGCGCAATCTCAAATTCAATTCCCAGCAGGATTTTGAAGAAGCCGCCCACCTTTCCAGCGACGGCAGCTTTGATATGTATGAGATCATGCTCGCTCTTTATGACATCGGCTTTGATGGTCCGATCCGTCCGGATCACGGACGAATGATCTGGGACGAGGTCGCCATGCCCGGATACGGTCTGTATGACCGCGCTCTCGGGGCCACCTACCTGAACGGTCTCTGGGAAGCCATCGAGAAGAGCCACGAGCGCGGCGTAACTCCCCGCTGAGCAGTAACACGGATATTTGAGGAACAAAAACAGGATCAGGAAAGGATAACAATATGAAACTGACCAGAGCAAGTATCACAAACGATCGCGCCGCGTTTGAAGCCGCCGGCTACCGGCTTCCCGCCTTTGACTATGACGCGGTCAGAGCCAATACCGAAAGCCGCCCGGAGTGGGTTCATTTCGGAGCCGGCAATATTTTCCGCGCCTTTCAGGCCAACGTCATGCAGAACCTTCTTAACAGCGGTGCCGTGGATACCGGTCTGATCGCTGTCGAGGGATATGATTACGAAATAATAGAAAAAAGTTATCGTCCACACGATAACCTGAGCATTCTGGCTACGTTGAAAGCGGATTCAACCGTGGAGAAAACGGTGGTTGGAAGCATCGTGGAATCCCTGATTCTGGATCGGGGGAATGAAACGGACTTCACCCGCCTCAAAGAAATCTTTACCTCCTCCACTCTGAAGATGGCAAGCTTTACCATCACGGAAAAGGGCTACGCCGTCACGGATGCATCCGGACACACACCCGAGGCCATCAAGTCGGATTTTGATGCCGGTCCGGAAGGTACGAACAGTTATCTCGGCAAGGTGTTTTCACTGCTTTACGCCAGATATCAGGCCGGCAGGCTGCCGATCGCCATGGTGAGCATGGACAACTGCTCGCACAACGGAGATAAGCTCAAAGCCGCTGCAGAGGCTTTCGCAGGCGCGTGGACGGAAAAAGGCCTTGCGGAAAAGGGATTTCTTGACTATATCCGCGATCCCGGATCCGTCAGTTTTCCCTGGAGCATGATCGATAAGATCACGCCCAGACCGGATGCCCGTGTCGAAGAAATGCTGAACCGTGACAGCATTGAAGGCCTTGAACCGATCGTCACCTCAAAGAAAACCTGGGTAGCGCCGTTTGTCAACGCAGAGGAATGCCAGTATCTGGTCATCGAGGATCTGTTCCCAAACGGAAAGCTCCCGCTGGACAGGGAAGGCATCATTTACACCGACCGGATCACCGTGGACAAGGTCGAAAAAATGAAGGTCTGCACCTGCCTGAATCCGCTGCACACCACGCTTGCGGTATTCGGATGTCTTCTTGGCTATACGCTGATCTCCGAAGAGATGAAGAACCCGCTGCTTAAAAAGTTCGTTGAACAGATCGGCTACGTAGAAGGATTACCGGTCGTCGTCAACCCCGGCATTCTGGATCCGAAACGGTTTATCGATGAGGTGGTGAACACCCGCATTCCCAATCCGTTCATGCCGGACACACCGCAGCGAATCGCCTGCGACACCTCGCAGAAGCTGCCGATCCGCTTCGGCGAAACAATCAAAGCTTACGACGCTTCCGCTTCGCTCGACGTAAATAATCTGAAATACATTCCCCTGGTCTTTGCCGGGTGGCTTCGATATCTGATGGCCGTGGATGACGAGGGCAACGCCTTTGAGCCAAGCCCCGATCCGTTGCTTGCCTCCTCGCAGGAATATGTGTCCGGCTTCTCGCTGGGCAAGATTCCGGATGATCTTTCCGGACTGGACGCGCTCCTCTCCAACGACAAAATCTTCGGAGTCGACCTTGTAAAGATCGGGATGGCTGATACGGTCAAGAAAGATTTTTCCATGCTTTGCGCGGGAACCGGCGCTGTAAAGAACACGCTGGAAGCATTTCTGGCTTAAGCCCCGACACTCGCTCCCCGGACACCCGCAGCGGTACAGATGCTGCGGGTGTTTTTATATATCTTTAACAAAGGTCTCCCGTGCCGGTGCGAAGATATCCAGCAGCACTCCCGCTTCCCTGCAGACGCAGCCATGCTCGACACCGTCCGTCTTCAGCAGGGTATCGCCCGCGCGCACCACATGCTTTTCTCCGTCAATTTCGAATTCAAACACCCCCTTCACCACGTAGGTGATCTGTGTGTGGGGATGGGAATGCAGCGCGCCCACTGCCCCTTCGGAAAAAGTGTTCTCCACCGCCATCACATCCGGGGAATAGGCAAGAACCCGACGTATCACCCCGCCTCCCTGATCCTCCGGCTTCACATCATCATAAAACACCCATCTGTCATTAACCATGGCAACCCCCTTCATAATCGATCGTTTGATTGAAATGTTTCTGTTTCAATTCTAGCATATAGTGTGCTATACTGTCATGTCAGTGAACAAATGCCATGATCAGAGGAGGGAAGAGAAATGGCCTTTACCTATATTCAGAAGCTGCCGACGCCGGATGAGATCCGGGAAGAGTTTCCTCTGCCGGCAGATCTTGCCGAAAAGAAGAAAACGCGTGACGCGCAGATCGCTGATGTGTTTACCGGAAAAAGCGATAAACTTCTGGTGATCGTCGGTCCGTGCTCGGCGGATAACGAGGACGCCGTCTGCGATTATGTATCTCGTCTCGCCGGCGTTTCGGACAAGGTGAGTGATAAACTCATTCTGATTCCGCGCATCTACACCAACAAACCCCGCACCACCGGTGAGGGATACAAGGGAATCACTTCCCAGCCGGATCCGGAGGGAAAGACCGACTTCCACGCCGGTCTTATCGCCATGCGACACATGCAGATCCGGGCCATCAGTGAATCCGGCCTGACCGCCGCCGACGAGATGCTCTATCCGGATAACTGGGGCTATGTTGCCGATATTCTATCCTATGTTGCGATCGGCGCGCGATCCGTGGAGGATCAGCACCACCGCATGACCGCCAGCGGCTTCGATGTGCCTGCCGGTATGAAGAATCCAACCAGCGGCGATCTGACCGTCACCCTGAACTCCGTCTATGCCGCGCAGATTCCGCATGATTTCTCCTACCGCGGCTACGAGGTCCGAACCGGCGGCAACAGACTCGCTCATGTCGTTCTCCGCGGCGCCACCAACAAACATGGTCAGACCATCCCGAATTATCACTACGAGGATCTGTCCCTCCTGTCCAGACTTTATGATGAACGCGAGATTGCGAATCCCGCCTGTGTGGTCGACGCCAATCACGCCAATTCCAACAAGCAGTTCAAAGAACAGATCCGCATTGTGAAAGAAGTGCTCCACTCAAGGAATCACAATGCGGAAATCCACAACCTGGTAAAGGGCGTGATGATCGAGAGTTATATAGAAGAAGGAAATCAGAAGATCGGCGGAGGCATCTACGGCAAGTCCATCACGGATGCCTGCCTCGGCTGGCCGGATACGGAGCGGTTGCTCTATGAAATCGCCGAGATGGTGTAGACAGTTTTTCTATCCCCGCCGCTGTGCCCTGGCGTAGACGTCGCGCAGACGCAACGTCTCA
>JAIKYU010000077.1 GCA_024682835.1 Lachnospiraceae bacterium
GACTGTAGCTCAAGTAGGTCGGCAGGTGCTGATCCTGATAAGCGCTGGCTCTGGTCTCCGTACCGGTGTAGACATAGTCAAAAAGGGACGCCTGCACATCCGGCCGATATCCGGTCGCATGATAGGATTCCCGCCAGTTGGGATACTTGATCGTGACCTTCACCTTCGGATTGACCGCTTTGGCCGGTTTCAGGATCAGATTCTCCGATACATCCCGCATAAGCTCCCGTCTGAAATCCGTCCAGGAGCGATCTCCCTTCCTGCGGATGCACTCCTCGCAGGTGCAGTTGGTAAAGTAAAAATCATCCAGGATAAACTCGTCGAAGAAGGAGGCGGTGTATTCGATCATCTCCTTCAAATAGGCGCGCATCCGCTCATTGGAGTAGCAGAAGGTGTTGAACAGCCGTTTCTTCGCCTCATCCTCCTTTTCAAGCGGGGGAACCACCGTTGTGAAACCGCCGGCCACCTCGACTCCGCGGTCCTTAAAGAACCGGATAAACGACAAAAGCTTCTCCTTTTCCACCTGATGTCCTTCACGGTAGGGCTCGAGGTAAACCTTATCCAGCCCGACGTACTTTTCGATAAAGTCATACTGCTTTTCCAGCGTTTCCAGATCCATCCGCTCCAGAATCTGCGCCACGCAGTAAACCGTGGTTTTAAAGTTGCGAAAATGACCTGTGCCCATGCTCATTTCTCCTTTCGATTCATGATCCCCCAACAGATGCAGCATGAAAATCGTCCGACAGCGTGTCGTTTCACTGTCAAGATTCAGACGGATGCCAGCACTCAAGACATCCATCATTTTACCACAATCTCTCCGTTAAAGAAAGATCTTGTTCACCAAAGACCGCGATTGCAAATCTATCGCATACATGATAAAAAGAAATCATACATCGATGTATCATCGTTCCTTAGAGACGGAGGAAAGAGCCATGCTGTCATGCGTTCCCTGTAGAGATATGTGTCTGAAAAAGGTTACGAGAGAGAACGATGCCCTGACGCTCACGCTTGAAAGGGGCACGCAGCGGATTGTGCCGGTCGATGCGCGCACCGTGCGGATCCTGTACTCCCGTAGCGAGCCCATGCAGATGACCGCCCCGAAGCCCTGTCTGGCCGATCTGCCTTCCTTTTCCGACTGGAGCTTTTCCGAGGATGAGCGTTTTGTGTACGTAAAGCTCCCTGAGCTTCAGATCCGGATTGACAAAACCACCAACCGGTTTTTCTACACCGATCGCGACGGGCGTCTTCTTCTGAAGGAGAGAAAGGAACGGAGCAAGGAGCTGACGGAGATTCCCGTGTACCGCCTTGCCAAAGAGGCTTCCGAAACAGCTTATGTCGACACGGCGGACGGCCGCAAACCCGTGATCCGGGACGCCGCCAGAGTGCAGACCGGAACCGCTTATCACACGAGACTTCATCTTGAATTTGATCCCGAAGAGGCACTCTACGGCCTCGGCCAGCACGAGGAGGGGTTTCATTCCCTCCGCGGCAGCTGTGTCTATCTGAATCAGGCAAACCGCACGATCGCGATTCCTTTCTTTGTTTCAACAAAAGGATATGGCGTTTTTGTCAACACCTGCAGTCCCTCCGTCTTTTACGACAACGAGGAAGGCTCCTGCTTCTACACCGAAGCGGATCCGGAAATGGACTTTTTCTTCATGAACGGCGGGAACATGGACGGCGTCATCCGCTGTTTCCGGAAGATCACGGGCAAAGCCGCCATGCTTCCGAAATGGGCGTTCGGCTACATTCAGTCCCAGGAACGCTATGAATCACAGGAGGAGATCCTGGCCGTAGCAGGCGAATACCGCAAAAGGGGAATCGGTCTCGACTGCATTGTGCTCGACTGGATGTCCTGGCCGGACGGGCAATGGGGGCAGAAAAGCTTCGACCCTCTTCGCTTTCCGGATCCGGATGCCATGATATCCGCCCTGCATGAAAATCATATCCGCTTTATGATCTCCATCTGGCCGAACATGTCGGATCACAGTCCGGATATCCGTGCGTTTCAGGAACAGGATCTTCTTCTGCCGGGGACGGACATCTACAACGCGCTGGATGCCAATGCGAGAAAGCTCTATTGGAGCCAGGTAAAAGAGGGGCTCTTTTCGCACGGCGTGGATGCCTGGTGGTGTGATAACAGCGAGCCCGTCTGTCCGGAATGGACGGAAAACGAGCGTCCGGAAAATGCCGGAAACTTTGAGCGGTATTGCAGGCAGGTGGCCGATCACATCCCCGCACCCTACACCAATGCCTTCGGCCTGTATCACGCCATGGCCGTCTATGAAGGACAGCGTTCATGCGATGACAAAAGACGTGTCGTCAATCTGACCAGAAGCGGGTATCCGGGCCAGCAGCGCTTTGGCACGATCCTCTGGTCCGGAGATATTTCTGCCTCCTGGGACACGCTGCGCAGACAGATCGCGGCAGGCCTTCAGTTTTGCGCGAGCGGGATGCCCTACTGGACGGTCGACATCGGCGCCTTCTTTGTCAAAAACGGCACCCCGTGGTACTGGAACGGCGAATATGACCGCGGAGCCGAGGATCCCGCCTATTGTGAGCTGTTTACCAGATGGTACCAGTGGGCCGCCTTTCTCCCCGTCTTCCGCGGGCACGGCACCGATGTGAGGAGGGAGCTGTGGCATTTTGACCGGAAGGAAGCCCCCTTCTATCAGGCGCTGCAGGAAGCCAACCGGCTCCGCTATCAGCTGCTTCCCTATATCTATACCACCGCAGCCGGTGTGTATCTCGAGGACGGCCTGATCATGCGTCCGCTCTCCTATGGCTTCACAGAGGACAAAAACACCTGGGACATCTTCGATCAGTATCTCTTCGGCGACGCACTCATGGTCTGCCCCGTCACGCGTCCCATGCTGTTTGGCGAGGGAGCGGACGGGAAGATGGAGCGAAGCGTATACCTTCCTGCAGGGACCTGCTGGTATGACTTCTATTCAGGGAAACAATACGAAGGCGGTCAATGGATTACGGCGGAGGCACCGCTTGAAAGAATTCCTGTTTTTGCCAGAGCCGGCGCAATCATCCCGATGACAAAGGCGGCGCTGTCCGTGGCCGAGCTTTCGGACGAGCTCACCCTGCGGGTGTATGCCGGCGCGGACAGCCGCTTTAGTCTCTATGAAGATGACGGCGACGGCTACGGCTACGAAAAGGGCGTATACCGGCACCGGGTTCTGACCTTTGACGATCAGACAAATGAGGTATGCGAGGACGGGCAACCCGTAACCTGTGCGAAGGTCACGATCATCCACGCGACCTGATTCACCCGTCAAAGCGTCTGCTTCTGATCCGGAAGGATATGGTTTTATAACCGCCGTACTCCCCCAGACCATGCAGCAAAAGTCTGGCTGTTCCGGGGAAGCGGTTGTTGTCTGCCGACAGGATCTCTATATCCCGGGCCGCAAGGGGATTCGCGTTCTTTGACCCCTTTCCTTTTTCCCTGACGATCAGATCCGTCGCCTTACACGGAATGACCGCGTCCGCGCCGCAAAAGACCAGGTGATCCGATGGTCTGACCTCCACTATGTAGCCGGCAATACTTCTGTCCTCCCCGATGATCCGGTAATAACCCTCCAGCACGGCTTCCTTTCCCTCGTCGCAGAAATACGGGCTGTGCGGTCCGCAGGTCACGCCCGCCGACACGCGGATCCAGGTACCGGGAGCCGGGCGGTCCGTATCCAGCGCCGTCTCTCCCTTATACCGCCTCGTCACGCCGTCAGACAGCACGGTATCCTCCGCATATTCATAGTTCAGGGCAGCCTTGTCAATCGGCTCCACATCCTTGTTCTTTGCGATCTTCAACGCTGCCGCGCCGTCCGTCAGGGTGGGCATCACCTTGAAATATCCGTCCTTTCCGTTCTCCCGCCAGATCACATCGTCCGCCGTAAGGGTCACCTGCTCGGTGATCGACGCCTTATTTACGGCAAAGCCTTTCCTTTGTCCGCTTCCCGTAAAATTGCCGATTCCCCGGATGGAGACGAAGACATGCATCCCGCTCTCGTCCACCTGTTTATTGTTCTGATAAAGCGGAAGATAGTCAATGCCCTCCTTGAGCAGGACAGACGCCGCCGGCTCTCCAGTCGGCCTATTGTCCGCGTCCCTTTTCCATTCGGTCACAAAACGCACCGTCAGGGAAGGTTTCGCACCGCTTTTGCAAAAGACAGCCGGCGCGGGATCCTCCACCAGGATTCTTCCCCCGGTATTGTTTTTCACATGGTAGGGCTTCACGGTTATCGTCCTTTTGATCCGTCCGGAATACCCGTTGATACCGATAAAGGTGATGACCCTCTTTCCCGTCGCGGCGGATGCGCTCATTTTGATATAATAGTCCCCGGTCACGCCGTCGGTGCTCCTTGTGAGCGCAAGCTTCTTCTTTGTCGCGGGATCCGTGCGGTAGAGCGTCACCTCCTTCCACGGGCCGTCTGCGCCCGGGTTTTGGGTGATTTTATCCGCGCGGAAAAGATCCTCCGGCGTGATGATCCCGCCTGTGTACTCCACGGATGCGGCAAGGCCAGCGATCTTCACCTTCGTCATGCTGATCTTCTGTCCGGGGTCAGCCGGATCCTGTTTGCCTTCGATCGTATGCACCCGCACAACTTCCGCGCACTCCCCGGTAAAATCGCCGTTTACTGACGCCGAAATCCGGATGCAGTAGTCCTTTCCCGCTTCCGTCAGTTTCACCTTTGACGGGTCGGCAATCCGATGCTCTTCGGAAACCGTGTCGCCCTCGTAATAGGTCAGCGAATAGTCTCTTCCGGCCTTTAGAAGCTGACCCTCATAGCGGACCGTCGGTTTGATCCGGTTGAGCCTCATTTTCTTTGCGGCGGGAACCGTTTTGTCAGTGCCCTCCTCAACCGTTGCGTCGCTCATCGGTGCCTGATCGATCGCAAAGGTAAAGCTTCTGCTTCCGCCGTAGTTGCCCTTCCCGCGGACGGTAACGGTGGGTGCCTTGTTTGGCGTGCCGTTTGCAGAAAGGTCGGACGCATGAAGATTGTTCACACAGCTCACTGTGTAATCCCGGTTTTCAGAGAGTCTCCGGGTTCCGTGATAGACCTCCATCCGGTCGGAGGGCGATAGCTTCTCGCCGGTATAGGTCATGTGAAGACCGGTGGAC
>JAIKYU010000105.1 GCA_024682835.1 Lachnospiraceae bacterium
GTATCGAGGCAGTCCGCACAGAAGACAAAACAGACTTCAATATCTCTACGACATTGAAGCCTGTTTTGGAAAACATGGTTGCGGGGGAAGGATTCGAACCAACGACCTCCGGGTTATGAGCTGCGGTGGTAGAATTTGTCAGTCCGTTTCAGCTCCGTTTGTCCCGCTTCCGTCTGCTTTCCCCGGAGCATTCGAAACCCGCATTCTCTCCGGCACTCTCCGCCCGTTTCCGCGTTTGGGTCACGGTTTGGGTCAGGCGGGATTTCTTCTAGAAAGACTCCGATTGCGTGACGCAACAGCATTCATAAGCGCAGCATATTGCTCAGGCGTGGTGATCGGGTCAATTTCGGGATTGTCCTCATCAAATTCTACCGGCAGATTTCGCGCAGCCTCAATCATTGCGATTTCTTCCGGCGTCAACGTGGTTCCTCGTTTTAATGTAAACCGTACTTCTTTTCCCATGATTGGTGCCTCCTCTCAAACGGGGATTCCTTAATAACGTCCGATAATAATGTTATTATATGCGTTTCGCTCCAGTCTTGTTGCGAGTCTGGCCAAAATGATTCGGATATCGGTATTCCCGGTTTCCGTGTTTTCTCTGTCACAATACACGACCGTCAATACGTCATGAACGAGCCCAATTGTACGATAGCGCTCCTCATTTTCACTATGCTCCGGGTCAAGGTACTCTAGCCGGAGTTCATCTTCAAAGACACGAGCTGCGGTTCGAAATGCAATACCGTGCTTTTTAATATTCTTGATATCTTTATCTTCGTCCCACACAAAAGAAAACTCGTCAAGCGAGAAGAAAGTATCCGGCACTTCGTTCACCTACTCATTCAATTTCTTTCTATGACAACAAAGCGATAAGGAAAAAATGCAACGCTATACAAAGATAGAAATCCTTTCACAAATGTTCTTCTCTGCATGTTTGCTTCAAACATAGTATAGCAGATCAAACGGAAAAATACCAGCAGAAAAGATCTTCCCAACTATACCATATAAGCGTCATAATAAAAGTAGCCTTTCAGAAAAAGCCGTGGTAATGTCCCATGCTCACAAGATCACGATTCCGGCTTGAGACAGCGCGTCCAGCGCGTTGTCGAAGTCGGCTTCTTTTGTCAGGATGTAGTCCGTGTTATAGGTGGACACGGCAAAGATTCCGATCCCGGCTTCTGCCAGTATAGTTGAGAGCCTGGACAGAATCCCGATCAGGGAAAAATCCAAAACCCCTGAAATGCGGAAAGCACGCCAGTCGTCATCTCGTTCAACAGCATTGTCCGGAACATCCTCAGACAAACATACAAGCGAATTTTCTTTGTCCGTCTTCCCGATAAAGCAGAAGGGGCTGTTCAAATTAACCCCGGAATAGTCCTCCACCTTGCAAATGGAAAAGCTGCCTTCCAGAATCTGAATCTCGACAGGCGCGACGCCGTTCTCCGTATAGAGAAGATCATGATCCCGGCACCAGCGGATCGCAAGTTCCCGGTAGGACGCGGCCTGGAAATCGAACCAGCGCTGGCGAAGGCCGTAACGGGGCAGCAGATCCTTGAAACGGCGGAAGGCTCCGCGTCCTTTGATCGCGTTCGCCAGAGTCCGCGCTTCCTCGCCGTCCGGCAGAGAATACACAAAGGACTCCATGATGCTGTATTCATGAATCTCATACTGGGTCGGAAGCCTGAGAAACCGACCCGGATTCTCATCAATCATTTCCTCCGTTTCTGTATCGTCAATATCGGTCATCCGTTCATCCGCCACAGAGACCTGTTCCATGGTTTCCAGATCAAGAAAACAGGTGATTGAATCGGACGCCATTTCAATTCCCTCGATCACGGCTTCCAGCGGAACTCGCTTTGAAGAATAATCATTGCTCATTTTCTTACCTCCGATTTCTGCTGATACGCGGCATGCCTGACAATCACGAATTCTTAAGCCAGGCGGCAAACTCCTCCTCGCTGATGGACCCCCGATCGCACTGCATCTTTTTAGTTCGCGCCTGCCTGCTCCATTCTCCGAATTCCTCCTGCGTCCATCGACCGAGGCGTATCCATGCGTAACGCCGCTTGTACTCCCGCCGATAGTTCTGGAATCCCTCCTCACTTTGCATTTTGGATGATCTCGTCCTTGTGTTGCTCGATAAAGGCCCGGAATGTGTCAATGACCCGATCCGCGTTTGCCTGCTTGTCTTCGGCAAAACCGGAATAGAGAACCGTGTCCAGATTGACACTGTCGATGATCTGCTCATGGCTGCGGCGCACCGCCTCGAGATACTCCCGCATGTCCGGATCACAGAAGGGCTTGACCGCCTCGCGGATCAGGTCCTTTTTCGCGTCCTCCATGCGCTGCTGTTCCGCCTCGTCGAGCGGGTGTTCGTCGTCCAAAAGCACCCCGGCGCGCTCGGCGATCACGTCCTCGTCAAAGGCGTCCAGAAGCCTCTGGGCCAGCATCCCGGCGCTCTCGCCGAGCTTTGCCTTGAACTCCCTGTGCTCCTGCGGCGTCATTTTGCTGCTCAGACGGATGATGCGGTTTGCCAGAGAGGTGAGCGTATCCTCGTCCTTCGAGCCGGTGGCTACGTTCAGCATCAGCTCCTTCGTGCTGACGCTGGGCTTGCGCTCCAGCGGGCGGGTATCGCTCTTCTTCGATGTGGTGACGCCCACGGCGTCCACGATCACAAAATGGTCTTTGTTCTCCGTGGCGTCAGGCGTGACGGCCTGCAGCTCGTCCCGGCTCAGAGTGCGGGTGCCGCGGCCCTTCATCTGCTCAAAATAGTTCCGGCTCCGCACGTCGCGCATGAAGATCAGGCACTCGATGGGCTTGACGTCGGTGCCGGTGGCGATCATGTCCACCGTGACGGCAATGCGGGGATAGTAGCTGTTGCGGAAGTCGTTCAGCGTATCCTCGGCGTCGATGTCGTTGCCCTTCTCGTCGCGCTCGTGGTGATAGGTGACCTTGCGGCAAAAGTCGTTGCCCTCGCCGAATTCCTCGCGCACGATCTGAATGATGTCGTCAGCATGGCTGTCGGTCTTGGCGAAGATCAGCGTCTTCGGCACGACACTGCGCCGCGGGTAGAGCCGGGTAAAGAGATTGTCCCGGAAGCAGCGGATCACCGTGCGGATCTGGTCGGGGTTGACCACGTCGCGGTCGAGGTTCGCGGGGGAGTAGACCAGGTCCTCGTCCAGATCCAGATAGCCCCGCCAGAAGGCGGCGAAGCACTCCTCGCTGCACTCCATCTCATACCGGTTTTCACCCATCGCGGTGAGATACAGACATTCAGCGCCTGCGATGATCCGGTATGTATCGGGCTCGACCGGCTCCCAGCGGAAGCACTGTCCGCTGTCGGCGATCCTGCCCGGATCGAAGTCGTCATGGATTGTGACAA
>JAIKYU010000137.1 GCA_024682835.1 Lachnospiraceae bacterium
CTGGGTCAAAGATGCATTCCCCTATGTTCTTTAAGAATTCTTAATAAAGCCGGTGAACGGATCTTAACAATTACATGGTTTAATAAACAACGGAGCAATCCGTGGGCATCATCCGGTAAATAAATGTATGAGGTGTCAGTCATGAGCAACGGAAACGAAAAAGCCACCATCCTGGTATGTGACGACGACAGGGAGATCGTGGATGCCATTGAAATCTACCTTCAGCAGGAGGGATTTACCGTCGTCAAGGCCTATGACGGGGAAGAGGCCTACCGGCTGGTGAAGCAGAAGGGCATCGATCTCGCCATTCTTGATGTGATGATGCCGCGCCTGGACGGCATTCACCTGACGATGAAAATCCGTGAAATCTCCAGCATCCCGGTGATCTTTCTCTCCGCGAGGACGGAGGACGCCGATAAGATTCTGGGTCTTAACGCCGGCGCGGACGATTATGTGCCCAAGCCGTTCAATCCGCTGGAGCTCGTGGCGCGGGTAAAATCCAATCTCAGGCGCTACCGGGAGCTGGGCAGTGCGGAGGAGTCATCCGGCGCGCATGTCTACCGCGTCGGCGGCTTAAAGATCGATGACGATGCCAAGGAGGTACAGGTGGACGGGGAGACGGTGAAGCTCACCCCGATTGAGTATCAGATTCTTTTGTTCCTTCTCCGAAACAAGGGAAAGGTTTTCTCCATCGAGCAGATCTACGAACAGATCTGGAATGAGGACGCCATCGGCGCGGACAATACGGTGGCTGTGCATATCCGCCATATCCGTGAAAAGATCGAGATCAACCCGAAGGAACCCCGCTATCTGAAGGTGGTGTGGGGAGTCGGCTACAAGATTGAGGCGGCGGAGGAAAAGAAGCAATGAAAAGAAGAATGAAATGGGGGCTTTCCCTCTTTCTGGGGATCAGCGAGCATCTGCTCGCGGTCGCCGCGGTGATCTGTCTGCTGCTTGTCAATGCGGGACAGACGGTCATTCTGACAGGCCCTGCGGGAGAGCGGTCCTATCGGCTTTACGAATCGGACAGAAACCGGAGCTACGAGGATTCCGTTTTGTTTAACAATATCTTCGGCAACAATCTTGCAGCAGTTGCGGAGTATGTCGCCATCTGTTCGCTTTTTGAGAGCGCGGGAGACTATGCGCCGGAAAAGACCATCGATGTGACGGCATGGGTCAATCGCAAAACCATGCTGGCCGAGGACTATATCACTGCGCGCTATCAGGTCGCCAATCTGCTGAAATGGGCGCAAAACGGCTTTGAATACGAAAACCGTGAGATGACGTCAAAGGAGCAAAACCGCTTTTTTGCCGATCAGACAACATGGACCCACCTGATCAATAATCCGTCCTCCGGCGGAATGAACAGCTACCTCAACTCCCAGATCGAGGGAAATGCCGTCACCGTTACCGGCGATCAAAGCGAGCGGCAGACGTATGAGGGACATGCCTTCTACGATTCCTTCTATGATGAGGAAACGCCGGAAACCTGCAGTATTCTGATCAACCGGTACCGGACAGAGGACGGATGCAATATTGAAAACATCGTAACCAACTGGGAGGATTATCAGGCACTCTGTTCCAACGTGGTGGAAACCGGAAAGAGCCTGCTGAAGAATTATGAACAATACCGAAAATGGAAGGAATACTTCGACGAGGGGAATTCCTCCATGCGCTACTATATTGTCCGCATGATCGGCGGAAAGCAGGAGATATACACCAATGTAACCGCCCTGAAGGGAAAGGCGATGCCGGATAAGATCGACAGATACTTCGAGGGTCTTTCGCGTTACCTGTACTACTGTCCCTATGATATGAGCTATGAGACCAACTGCCTGATCGACGAGGAATCTGTGCGCACGATGTTTAACAAAACACACAGCGTCGATTACCCGGATCAGATTCGGGTGTGGGCAGGAGCGGAGCTTCCCGCGGAGGGGATCCGGGATGATTTTCACGCGGGCATGGAGGAGTCCTCCAGGTATCTTCCGTCCGCGCAGACCGTGCAGCTGATGGGCATTCTTTTTGCCTTTCTCTGGGCCGTGATCCTTCTTGTGCGTGTGCTTCTTGCCGGAACCGTTCCATCTGCGGGAAAGACGGATGCGGGGGAACCGTTCCTGTATCCGTTTGACCGGTGGCCGACAGAACTTCTTGCCGTGCTTTTCGGTGCCTGTGGTTTGCTTCTGTTTATCGGCCCGGCAGCGCAGCTTCTGAACAGGCTTTCATGGAACCGCTATGCGGCTGGCGGTTTTCGCGCGGCGGCAGGATCGATCCTGATCAGCGGCTGGCTTCTGTGTTTTGTGCGCAAATACAAGGCGAAACGTCTGCTCTCGGACAGCCTGATTGTAAGAGCCGCACGGGGAATCAAAAGGATGGTGCAGTTTACGATGGGACATGCCAATCTCGCCGTATCGACCTTTGTCCCCTGTCTGCTCTTCATTGCCGTCAATCTGCCGCTCACCGCCGTCCTGTTTGGTCTGCGTTCCGTTTATCGCTACCCGGTCATGCTGCTGACAGGCCTTGCGGATCTGATCGTTGTGTTTATTCTCTACAGAAACCGCATGTGTCGCAGGGAAATCATTGAGGGAATCGAACGGATCGGCGCGGGCGAGACGGCGTATCAGCTGCCGGTTGACGATATGCGGGGCGAAAACAGGAGGCTTGCGCTTGCCGTCAATGCGATCGGAGAGGGCATCGAGGATGCCGTCAATACCAGCATGCAGGATGAACGGCTCAAGACGGAGCTGATCACCAATGTCTCCCATGATATCAAGACGCCGTTGACCTCCATTATCAATTATGTGGGTCTTTTGAAGCGGGAGCCGATGGAAAGCGAAAAGGCCAGGAGCTATGTGAACATTCTGGAGGAAAAATCCGAACAGCTCAAGCGTCTGACGGAGGATCTGGTGGAGGCGTCCAAGATTTCCTCCGGCAATATCGAGATCAATTACCAGCGGCTGAATTTCGTGGAGTTCATCCATCAGACCGTCGGGGAATTTGATGAGAAGTTTGCGGAAAAGAATCTGGTTCCGGTGATTCGCACGCCGGAAAGACCGGTCTTTATTGTTGCGGATTCCCATCATCTCTGGCGGGTGATGGAAAATCTGCTCGGCAACGTGGCCAAGTATTCGCTGGAGCACACGCGCGTGTATCTGGAACTGGCTGTTGCGGAGGTTCCGGACAGCGGAAGAGAAGAGGCAACGCTCACGATTCGGAATATCTCGGCAAACGAGCTGCATGTGAATCCAAGGGAGCTTACGGAACGGTTTATCCGGGGTGATGAGGCAAGGAGCAGCGAAGGCTCAGGCCTGGGTCTTTCCATCGCGGAACAGCTCACAAGGGCGCAGGGCGGCGAGCTAACCATTGATATCGACAACGATCTGTTCCGGGTCGCCATCCGGATACCTGTGGATGAAAACGGGGAAGGCTGAATGCCTTCCCCGTCTGTCTTATCCCTCCACCTCGATCATTTTGGCGGCTTCCGCTGTCTCCCTCTTATTGTAGTGGGCGACGATTTCGTGAATCTTTTCGGTGGGCGTCATGACGCCGGAGAGACCGGCATCGTGGTTGACAAAATCGATGATGGTCGCAAGGAACTTGCTCATATCCGCTTCAAGAAACCATTCTCTGGTCTTTAACTCCGGCGGCTGCCAGGTGAGATTCGTGGTGATGACGCGGTCGAATTTCTTTTCCTCATAGGCTTTGTCAAACAGCTCAAGTCCGTTGGTAAACAGGCCGAAGGTCGTGCAGAGAAAGACCCGTTTTGCACCGATATCCTTGATCTTGCCGGCGGTATCGATGATGCTGGAGCCGGAGGAGATCATGTCGTCGATGATGATCGCATCCTTCCCTTCGATGTCAGAACCCAGGAATTCATGGGCGACAATGGGATTGGAGCCGTTGACGATCCGGGAATAATCCCGGCGCTTATAGAACATGCCGGTGTCCGCACCGAGCACGCTGGCAAAGTAAACGGCCCGATCCAGGGCACCTTCATCCGGACTGATGACGATGAGGTGATCCTTGTCCACGGTCAGATCATCGATGTTTTTAAGCAAGGCCTTCAGGAACTGATAGGAACCCATGAAGTTGTCAAAGCCGCCGGTGGGTGCGGAATTGGAAATCCGCGGGTCATGGGCGTCAAAGGTGATGAAGTTGTCGACACCCATATCATGGAGCTCCGCGAACATGACGGCCGCATCCAGCGATTCTCTGCTGCTGCGTTTATGCTGTCTGCCGTCGTAGAGGAAGGGCATGATGACGGAAAGGCGTTTGGCTTTGCCGTTTGCGGCGGAGATGATCCGTTTGAGATCCTGATAGTGATCATCCGGGGACATGTGATTTTCAAACCCGTACATCCGGTAGGTGATGCTCGGATTGCAGATGTCTGTGATGATGAACAGATCCTTGCCGCGGACGCTTACGAGGATTTCACCCTTGCTTTCACCGCTGCCGAAGCGGGTGCAGGCGCTGTCGATCAGGTAGTTGTCCTCGGTGTAGCCCTTGAATGCGGGGTCTTTGGTGCTCATCGGGTGGAGCTCATGGCGGAACCTGACAAGATGGCGATTGACGCTGTTGCCCAGTGCCGTCGCCGAGTTCATGGCGATGATGCCAAGCGGCGCGTAGGGCAGGGTCTGTTCCAGCTTATGAAAATCAGGCATGTCTTCTCCTTTGTGATGGATGTTTCATACCCGTGTATTTTACCGCATCAGGGGGGATTACGCAAGTGCGTTGTGTGGTTTATAGGAGAATGGCTTGAGGATGGCGCGGCTCATCCTCTAGGGTGACCGCGGTTCGGCCCTGTGATAGGGTCACGGTGGGGACAGACAACACCCTGTTTGTGTCAGTGACCTCGCCAAGAGCTTTAGCTGCGGGCGTCAAAAAACGCTCGATTACCCGCGCTCGACTTACTAGAGCACGTTATTGACTGCCGAAGGCAGTCGATTACGTACTCTGTACATATCGCGGAAGCAACTTGGAAAAGGCGACACATTTTAATCGCGAATATGAAAACTCGGGGATGGCGCATAACCGGTGTCTGTCGCCGAACGCCATTGACAGCAGATGAATCCGGTAGTCGGTATTCGGCGTTCGACTCCGTCACCGGTAAGCGTCATCCCCTCAAACAGGCCGTCTCGCGCGGGATTCGTTTTTTGACTGCCCACAGCAAAGCTCTATTGCTCGGTCACAATGACACGCACAGGGTGTGTCTGTCTCCATCGTGACAAACTGCTGCGACACGTGCTCGAACCGCAGGGCACCCGTCGGATGAGTCGGTGCTGTCGCACTAAGAACCGCATACCCGTCATCCATGTCATGGCTTGAAACCCTAAGTATCTTCGCTATGTTGCGCAGCTCGCCAAGCGGATGTACAATAATGATCAGAAAACACATCTGATCCGTATCATCGTGATCTATACGGCGGATGTGAAGAGGGGAACCACTGATCCGATCCTGGATATGGGAGCAAACCGATGGCAGATCGAAGAAGCGTTCCTGTCGGATCTTGACTCGGAAAAGATCCGGGAACGAATCATTGGCAAGCTCGACCGAAAAGAGCCTCTTGATGATATTGATCTGATGCAGCTGATCATATATCCGCAGACGTACGGAGATAAAAGGCAAAACAGAAGGCCATAAGCGAGGCAATTGATCTGGCAGTAAAGATTGAAGATGAGGAAAAGAAGAGATTCACGCTGGCTGCAATCAATGTGTTCTCTGACAAGATTATTACAGAGACTGACAGGGAGCGAATAAGGAGGATGTTCGAGATGACGAAGCTTGGTAAAGAGTTCTGGGAGGATGCGTTCAATTCCGGAGTAAAGCAAGGGACGGAACAGGGTAGAATGAACGAGCGCGTTCAGATCGCCCGAAATCTTCTCCGCAAGGGCGATGATGTCGAAACTGTCAGCGAATGCACCGGCCTGTCCCCCGAGGAAGTTCGTGCGCTGGAAGCAGAGCTTCTGCAGAAGGCATGATCGAGAACGGCAAGCACTCCCCATAACGATTGTGTTGCGTGCCTGTCACCATAATAAGGATTAATTGAAAACAGGGAGGTAGATAATGAACAACAAAGGATCTATAAAATGGCTTTCATTGATTTCGTTCGTTTTTGTGCAAACAGCTGCAGTTTCTTTCCCGTCTATGGCACATGCCGCGGATGGAAATGCAATGTCGGAATATGATTATCTACCTGCAACGACAAGCGAGTCTGAAGTAGAATTCATCCCTTCTGAAAATGAAGAAGACTTAGGAGGGCTGACAGAACTTTCCGATGATTTAAAAGAATCTTTGAGCGATCAAACCGACAAGACCGAAGATCCTTCAAAAACACCATCCACATTTTCTTTTGAACTTGATTTACATTCCGAACAGGAAATATTGGATTTTCTTGCTGCTCATCCCACATCGACAGACTTGGAAAAAAGCAAAGTGACCTGGGATGAAAAACCCAGCCTGGAATACCCTTATGCAGCAGGACGTCTTTCTGATGAAACTGTAACATCCGCTTTGAATCTGGTGAACAATATAAGGTATATTGCCGGTTTGAATGCGGACATTACCCTCAATGACGAATATTCACGTCGCGCACAGGCGTACGCGTATATCCGTACGCTGGAGCGCCGGGGAGAAAACGTTAAAGAAGCGTTGGAGAGTGGAAAACTGGATCCTTCACTATATTCACTTGCGATGGAAGGCAAAAGTAACTGTAATTATGCATCGACCATGGGGCATTCCCTAAATTATGTGATTAATAACAGATCGTCGGCTGATTATGATAATAGCTACTTAGCAGGAGGAGGCTATGTAGGAGAATTATTTGCCTTGAACCCGACACTTACACAAACCGGGTTTGGGATGGTTTCAGGCGAAGAATCGGAATACGGATATGTAACTATGTATGTCGATAAAGAACAAACGGTTGATTCAGGTGCTGCAGTCATGTGGCCTGCGCCGATTACACCGATAGAATACTTTGATTGTGATTGTTCGACATCATGGGGCCTTCTTATCAATGACTATGAGAATGAGAATATTACCGTTACGCTTACCAGAAGAGCGGACGCAGTTTCCTGGAAGTTTTACGAGCATTCGCCAGATGGAGAGGTATCCGTTCATCGGGCAGATCATGGATATTGGGTTACCTTTAACCCGGGCCAAAACGGTGTTGGATTGTATCAGCCGGGAGATATCTTTGACGTTTCTGTCAAAGGACTTGCCACAGGGGACGTGAACTATTCTGTTCGTTTTATTTCATCTGAAAAAACAGCAATAGCACTCAACAAGTCTGTTCTCACCCTGAAACCAGGAGAATCTGAAAAGCTTTTTGTAAAGTTTTTCACAGATGATCCAACCTGCAAGGTGATATCCTGGGAAAATACATCAAAATCAATCGCTACTGTCAGTAATGATGGGACAGTGACCGCAAAGGGATGTGGTTCTTTTTGTTTGCATGTAACTGCAATGGATGGAAAAAAACGAAAATACTCGGCACACTGTTGGATAAACATTAGAGGGGATGCAAAGATATCGTTTGAACTGATGGGAGGAATACCTGCAAAAGGTGAAGAGTATGAGATTTCTGTTCCATGTTTTACGGACAATAATTCCCAGAGGGGATTGTGGAAGCGGCCTAAAGATCCGATCCGTCCGGGATATGTTTTTGATGGATGGTATAGTTGCCTTAATCGAAAAGAAGGGAAACTGGAGGACGGATACCTCACGGAATCGGGAGAAACAGTTTACACAATTGATGATCCATGGAATATAAGGTATTATGCAAAATGGATTGCTGAAGACGGAAGTGAAGATCCTTATGTATATAATATCGAGATACTGGAGGGAGAAAAACTAAGCATACACAATAGGGTTAATTATCCAAGTGAATGGATCTATTTCGATGTGATTGACATGAATTCGCACACAGATGGAAGAACAAAGGTGTCAATCACAGGAAAATACTATAATGCGGTTCTCAATGCAAAGAATGCGGGGGAGATTCTGCTTGTTCCGCATGTTATAGAAAATGGACCTGATATTGATTTGGATAATTGCACGATCGAAGTAATCATACTTCCCAAACCGAAGCTTAGATTTTCCAGGGCTTTGACATACGAAACGCAGACGGTGTCTGCGGGCGATTGCTTTAATGGCGGTGAAAGGCAGTTTTCTTACCATCCGGTCGCGTGGACCAGTTCGAATCCGAAAGTCGCCCAGATAAATGAATCGACTGGTGAAATCTCCGTGGGTTCGAAAAATGGATCAACCGTGATAACGGCGTTTTTTTGCAAAAAAGGATTAAATGGCGCGATGAACACTCTCAAAGTCAGCGCACCACTGACTGTCAAACATCCTTATTTTGCCAAATCGTCGTATTCTTTACTTGTTGGCCAGACTATGACGATGAATATGAAGAATGTAACAAATAAAACAAATCCTATATGGAAGTCCTCTGATGAGGCTGGCGTGTATGTAACGTCAAAAACCACTCCTGCCGGTGTGAATACGGGTAAAGCAGTTATAAAAGCGCTGAAATCCGGAGAATACACCATAACATCCTATATTGACGAAATGCCGTATACCTGTTTGATTTCAGTGAAACCGCCGATCATAACAAAAGCATCTGTGAGTCTGAAAGTAAACAAAAAAGCCACGATCGGATTAAAAAACATAAGACTTAAGAAGAACGAGATTGTGTGGGAAACTGACCGCCCGGATATTGTTGAGATTGCTGCCGGAGGTATCATAAAGGGGAAAAAGGCAGGTAGTGCTTTGGTATTTACAAATGCCGGCGGGGTATATAATGAGTGCGCCGTCACTGTGTATTGAAGACACTGTTCGTTGACGTCTAAGATCACGAAGAAGCCGATCACCCGGAAATGGCGTTCGTCGGAGAGCAATTGAAGAAGTGAGATGTCAGAAAGAGGCGGCAGCTTTATAAACTGCCGCCTCTGCTTTGCAATATGCCTCATAATTCCCAAAAATCTATAGCCTGCATCACTCAACCGTTACATTGATCCGGATCTTTTTGCCGTTGACGGTCGCGCTGAGCACGGACTTGCCGCGGCTTCTGGCATGGATCACAAGGTCCCGGTCTGCAAATGCGACATGGTTTTTGTTCCCGATGAAGACGACCTTCCGGTTCACATCTGTAAGCTTGATTTCCCTGGTTTCGCCGGCAGACATGCGGATGGAATAGTTATAGTTTTTCCCGGAAAACGAGCTGTCATTGACAGACGGATCCTCCACAAAAACCGTAAGCCGGTATTCAAAATTGCCGCATTTTGCCGTAAGATTCTTTTCGCCGGACGTGTCGCCGGTGATTTTGTTGCCGTTTATTCTGATTCCTGCATCTTCCGTCACCCAGTTGGGGGTTCCCTTGACACCGAACAGCTTGACGGTTTTGGAAGTTCCTTTGTTTACGTGCAGGGTTCTCGTGACCGGCGATGAAACCGTAACCGTGAGGCTTACGGGTGCCGCACTTCCTCCGGTTGCGGTGAGCACCGTGGTTCCTTCTCCGATTGCGGTCATCTTTCCGGCTTTGCTGATCATGACGACCTGATCTGCGAAGACGGAGCCTTTCGGTGCTTCAGTCTGGGTTTCAGATGTCCAGGTCGCTTTGGCCGGCTTAAAGCCTGCGATTTTGATCTGGAGTGCCTGGTTGGGCACAAGCCGGATTTCCTGTGAGAAATCATATTTGCCGGTGAATGTGTCGGAAACCTTTACAGTATACTTAAACGCGACGCCGTTTACGTAGGCGTTGATCACGGCGCTGCCCTTGCTTAATGCGGTTACATTTCCTTCCTCATCAACAGATGCGATATCCGGAGATGCGCTGTCATAGGCGATGTCCAGTTCACCGACTTCGGGAGGGGTCAGTTTACAGGTGTCCCCCGCAGTCATTTTGATGGTTTTCTCTGTCTTGGGAATGACCGGTGCGATTACGGTGACAGTGATCT
>JAIKYU010000074.1 GCA_024682835.1 Lachnospiraceae bacterium
AAAACCCTTTATCATTCCCAGTTTGCGGGGGAAGCGATCTAGGCTTCTTTCGTGAATCGGAATCGCATGTGCATGTCGTTGGAAAAGACGCTGTAATATGATCATTGCCGGTCTCCCTCTTCCTTATCCTTCATGCGCCGAGACTGCCCAAAATCCCGTTGGTTCTCCGCACGGGTCCGCTCGGAAAGGCTTTCATTTGAAAAAAGCGTTTAGTATTGTATCACAAATCTCCTGTCATGGGAAGCATTCGGACGGCAATGATCATATTACAGCGTCTTTTCCAACGACATGCACATGCGATTCCGATTCACGAAAGAAGCCTAGATCGCTTCCCCCGCAAACTGGGAATGATAAAGGGTTTTGTAAAAACCGCCGGCGGCGATCAGTTCATCGTGCGTTCCCTGCTCGATGACCCGGCCGTCCTTCATCACAAGGATGCGGTCGGCATTCCGGATGGTAGAGAGGCGGTGGGCCACGATAAAGCTGGTCCTGCCGCTCATCAGTTTTTCAAACGCGTCCTGGATCTTTAATTCCGTGCGTGTATCGATCGAGCTGGTTGCTTCATCGAGAATGAGCATCGCCGGATCGGAAGCCATCACACGTGCGATGCACAATAGCTGCCGCTGTCCCTGGGAAAGCCCGTCGCTCTCGTCGGAAACCATCGTGTCATAGCCTTCCGGGAGCCTCAGGACAAAGTCATCCACATGACAGGTCTCTGCCGCGGCGCGCACACGCGCGTCGAGCTCCTCTCCATACGCAGGCTTCTTCGGTACCGGACCATTCAAACGCTCTCCGTCCGCCATTTTGCCCACTGCGGATCCCTCACGGATCCCCATGGCGATGTTGTCCCGGATCGTGCCGGTTTTGAGCCAGGTCTCCTGCAGCACCATGCCGAAGCCGTCACGCAGGACATTTCGTTTCATGTCCCGGATCGGGATCCCGTCTATGCGGATCTCACCGGCGTCCGTATCATAAAACCGCATCAGAAGATTCACCAGCGTCGTCTTGCCGCTTCCCGTGGGGCCCACGATCGCGATGCGCTGTCCCGGTTCCACATGCAGGTTGAGATGCTCGATGAGCCTGCGCTCCTTATTGTAGGAAAACGCCACATCCTCCAGCGCGATGTCTCCCCGGAACGCCGCGGCTGCTTCCGCGTTTTCCGCGTCCGGCGTCTCTGGCTCCTCATCGATCAGTTCAAAGATGCGTCCCGCACAGGCAATGGCATTCTGCAGCTCCGTCACCACCCCGGAGATCTCGTTGAACGGCTTGGTATACTGGCTCGCATAGGAAAGAAACGCCGCCAGCTTTCCGACGGTGATCACGCCGCGCAGGGCAAAAAAGGCACCGCCCACACCGATTCCCATGTAGATTAACGCATTGATGAACCGCGTGGTCGGGTTCGTGAGAGAGGAGTAAAAGGTCGCCTTCAGGGAGCATCTGCGCAGCCGTTCATTCATCTTAGCAAAGGTCTCCTCCTCTGCCCGCTGCCTTCCGAAGGCGGTGACCACGCGCTGCGCGTTGATCTTTTCATCGATAAATCCGGTCTGCTCACCGCGCACCTGTGCCTGCTCGGCAAACATCCGGGCCGTCGCCCGTGAGATCACGAACGCCGCGACAAAGGACAACGGCGTCAGGCCCACTACGATCAGCGTGATCCACCCGTTGACCGAGAGCATGAACAGGAAGGTGCCGAGGATCGTGCAGACGCCGGTGAAAAACTGCGTGAACCCCATGAGCAGTCCGTCCGCAAAGGTGTCCACATCGGCGACCACGCGGCTGATGATGTCCCCCGCCGGATGGGAATCGATATAGGAGAGCGGGAGCTTTTCGATCTTTTCGAACGCGTCCTTGCGGAGCCTTTCCACGACGCCCCAGGTCATGCGGTTGTTCAGCACACTGACCAGCCACTGGGAGACCGCCAGAATGACCGCCGCAATCCCGATGCGCAGGCAGGTCGCATAAACCGCGGAAAAGTCGACCTTCCCCTGACCCAGCATAAAATCCACGACCTCGCCGGACTGCTTCGGAATGTAGAGCGCACAGCCGACCGTGATCACGGACAGCACAATCGACAAAACCAGACTCGTCCGGTAATCGCCGATATACCGGAGCACGCGGCGGATCGTCCTGCCGCCGTATTTCTGCCCGCGCGCGCTCATGAAACCGCCTCCGACGCATCCGCGTCCATACCCTCCGGAAACTGGGAATAATAAATCTCCCGATAGACCTCGCAGGTCTCAATCAGCTCCTCATGTTTTCCCTGCGCGACAAGCCGTCCCCGGTCCAGCACCAGGATCCGGTCCGCGAAACGGACGGAGGGCACCCGCTGCGACACGATAAAGATCGTCATCTGCCCGCTCATCTTCCGGATCGCGGTGCGAAGCTTCAGATCCGTCGCAAAATCCAGCGCCGACGCCGCATCATCGAGGATCAGAATGTCCGGCCTGCGCATGAGCGCGCGCGCGATGGAGAGTCTCTGTTTCTGCCCGCCGGACAGATTGCGCGCTCCCTGCGCCAGCGCAAATTCGATCCCGCCGGGCTTAGCGTCCACAAATTCCGCCGACTGCGATGCTTCCAGCGCCTCACGGATAAGCGCCTCCTCCGGGATGCCGTCCGCCGCGCCGCCTTCGTTCCCGGAAGGCGCTTCCTTCATCCCGAACCGCAGGTTCTCGCGGATCGAGCCGGAGAACAGCTCCGCCTTCTGAAAGACCATGCCGATCCGTCTTCTCAGGCCGTCTCTCCGAAGATCCTTCACGTCCTCTCCGAAAACCCGCACGCTTCCTTCCGTCGCGTCATAAAACCGTGGAATCAGGTGCACCAGGGAGGATTTGCCGGAGCCCGTGCCGCCGATGATGCCGATGGTCTCCCCCTTGTGCGCGGTGAAGGTGATGTCGTGCAGCGCCTCCGCGCCTGCGCCCGCGTACCGGAGAGACACGTGATCAAAGACGACCGCCGCATCCGCGTCCCTGTCTTGAACGGCATCCTCCGTCTCCTCTTCCGTCTCCACGGCGAGCACCGCGGCGATACGGTCTCCGCTCGCCGACGCGCGGGAGATCGTCACGATCAGATTGGCAAATTTGACAAGCTCAATAAGGATCTGCGACATGTAGTTTAAGAGTGCGACCATTTGTCCCTGCGTCAGATTGCCGGTTTCCACGCGGAACGCACCCGCGAGGATCAGGATCAGGATCCCGGTGTTGACGACCACCTGTGTCAGCGGATTCAGCAGCCCGGATACCGCGCCGGTCACCTGCTGGGTGTGCGTGTACGCATCGGCCGCCGCATCAAATCCGGCCCGTTCCGCCTCCTGCCTGTTGAACGCACGGATGACGCGCGCCCCCACCAGATTTTCCCGCGTGTGCAAAAGCACCTCGTCCAGTTTTCCCTGCGCAGCCTTGTAGAGCGGCGCGGTTTTGCGCATGATGAGAAACACGATCAGGGAAAGCACCGGGATCACGGCGACAAAAATGAGCGCTGCGCGGGCATCCACCGTAAACGCCATGATTGTGGCGCCCACCACGACAAAGGGGGAACGCAGGATCAGCCGCAGCACCATGTTCACGCCGTTCTGCGCCTGATTCACATCGCTGGTCAGGCGGGTGGTCAGCGTTCGGGTCCCGATGGTGTCAAGCTGCGTAAAGGAGAACCGTTCGATCTTTTCAAAAAGAGCCATGCGCACTTCAGCGGCAAAGCCCACAGCCGCGCGCGCGGCAAAGAACTGCGCCGTGATCGCGGACACAAGGCCGACAAACGCCAGCAGCGCAAGGAGCCCACCCATCGCAAGGATCGTCTTCTCGTCGTGCCCGATGATCCCGGCATCGATCAGATGCGCCATGACCAACGGCACGATCAGTTCAAACACCACCTCCAGCAGTTTGAAAAGCGGTGCCAGTACCGTCTCTTTTCTGTAGTTTCTGAGATAAATCAGAAGGGATCGCATGGACGCTGTCCTTTCAAAGTCTCACCACCTCATATTCCCTGCTGCCCAGACCGATCTTTTCCGCGTGCTCAAGGGTTTCCCTCCAGTGGACGTTCGGATTGCTGTCCAGAAAATGATCATGATGATGATGCCAGCCCTCGCGGCTTAAGTTGTCGGAAAGCTGACTGTTCGGCAACGGATCCGCCGCGAGACACGCGTCCACGCACGCCTGATCCAGCGCGACCGGATCGAACGAGGCAAACATCCCGATATCGGGCAGAATCGGGGCATCATTCTCCCCGTGGCAGTCGCAGTTGGGCGAGATGTCCTGGACGAGGGAAATGTGGAAATGCGGGCGACCCGCACAGACCGCCGCGGCATACTCCGCCATCTTACAGCCCAGCATCTCAAAGGCATTCTCATTGTCATTGGAGATCGCGTCAAAGGCACAGGCCCCGATGCAGCGGCCGCAGCCCTTACAGATATCCGGATGAATAAAGGCCTTGCCGTTATTCTCATAGGTGATCGCGTCCGATCCGCATTCTTTGGCACAGCGTCTGCAGCTGCGGCAGAGGTTCTGATCAACGGTGGGCTTGCCCTCCTTATGCTGCTGCATCTTGCCGGCGCGGCTGCCGCAGCCCATACCGATATTCTTGATCGCGCCGCCGAAACCGGCTTCCTCATGGCCCTTGAAATGGGACAGGCTGATGAACACATCGGCATCCATGACCGCCGTGCCGATATAGGCTTCTTTGCAGTAAACGCCGTTCGGCACGGGGACCGTCACCTCATCCGTGCCGCGAAGCCCATCCGCGATGATCACATGACAGCCCGTCGTGACTGTGTTGAACCCGTTGATTTCCGCGCAGTCAAGATGATCGAGCGCATTCTTACGGCTGCCCGGATAGAGTGTATTGCAGTCGGTGAGGAACGGCCTGCCGCCCGACTCCTTCACCAGTTCCGCCACTGCACGCGCATAGTTGGGCCGCAGGAACGCGAGATTCCCCAGTTCCCCGAAGTGCATCTTGATCGCGACAAAACGCCCGTCCATCGGAATCGTGGCGATTCCTGCCCGCCGACAGAGCTTCTTCAGCTTATCTGTCAGAGACGTGCCGATCCCTGTCCTGAAATCCGTGAAATAAACCTGTGATCCCGACATGTGTCTCCTCCTTTGTCCCCCCCAAAAACACGTTTTGACTGTTCTTTCAGCGTCTGACGCACCGCACGCCCGCCATCCGGGCCTGCGGTGCATTCAGTATCATTGTACGGTATTCACGGCACTTCTGCAAATGATGTTAAGGTCAAAAGTCAATTTACCCCCTATGATGTCCACGGATTGCTTCGTTGCTTCGCAAAGCTACGCTTCGCTCCGCATACACTCACACGAAGCTCATACTTTGCATTCGCTAAGTGTTCGTAGTATCTCGCATCTCCGCTCCGCTTCGGTCGGCGCAGATCCGAGATCCACTGGATCTCGTGCGCCCTCCGACCATTCGCAATCCGCAGCGATGCCCAAAGTACGGGCATCGCTGCAGATTAGAATTTGTTTATAATTTCATCCCGTTTTCTTAATCACTTTTAATTACCCGTTAATTGCTATTTGTTCTAAATGTGCTATAACAGACTCAGAACAAGGGAAGCGAAGAGCACCGAAAAGGAAAAGCCATCGTCCCGGGTTCGGCGTAACCTGATACCGCCGCTGCAGACGGACTTAAGGAATCGCACCGGATGCGCGGCATGAATCGCACGACGGCGGCCGGAGAATGACCGCCGGGTGCTCATAAAGAAAGGGAGGTAAGCATTATGTTCAGACCGGCACTGTGGAGCAACAGGAACAACAACAATAACGAGTGCGGCATGGTCCGCTACGAGGATCCGTTCGATTTCATGGATCGGATGTTCGGAGATTTCTTCACGGACTTCGGCGGCCCGCTCTCCGCACAGGGACTCAAGACCGATGTGATCGATCTGGGAGATTCCTATAAGCTCGAAGCGGATCTGCCAGGCTTCAACAAGGAAGACATCAAGGTCGACCTCAAGGACGGCATGCTCACCATCGCAGCGGAGCACAAGACGGAAAATAACGAAAAGGACAAGGAAGGCAAATATGTCCGCCGTGAGCGGAGCCAGATGAGCTATTCAAGAGCCTTCCGCGTTGAGGGCATCGAGCCCGAGGACATCCTGGCACAGTACAAAAACGGTGTCCTTTCGGTGACGATCCCCAAGAAAGAGGCCGTTCCCGAAAAGGAAGAAGCAAAACGCATCGAAGTGCAGGGATGACGCTCAGCCGTTTTGCGTGAGACGATTGGTTCTGCAAAAACCGGGTGCCGCGAACGCGACACCCGGTTTTTCTGTAGCTTTATGATCTTCTCAATCCGTCTTATCCCCTTACGATTTAAACAGCGTGGACAGAATCCCCCTGCCGAGGCTCGCACCGACGTTGCCGCCCAGTGTTTTGCCGAATTTGCCGAACTTGCTGCCGACCGACTTGCCCACCTCACGGCCGACCGTACCGGCGACAGAGGAACCGACGGATTTGACCGCCCGTTTTCTGACATTTGCCTCCTTCTGCTTTTCCCGCTCCTTCTCGCGCTCTGCCCGTTCCGCCGCCTTCGCCGCCGCCTTTTCCTCCGCGGCAGCCTGCTTTGCAGCCTCCTTATCAGCCAGTTCCTGCTCCTTTTCCTCTTCCCTGCGCGCTTCTTCCTCGAGCCCCATGCGCTGCAGAAACTCATAAGCCGAATCCGGATCGATTGCCTTGGCATACTTGCTGTACAGCATGGATGCCTTGATCGCGTGATCGCGCTCCGCATCCGAGATGCTGCCGAAGGAACACCGCGGCGGCAGAATGGCTGCCTGCTCGCAGATGCCGGGCGTCCCGTCCTCGTTCAGGAAGGAGATCACCGCTTCGCCGGTTCCCAGCGCCATAATGGCCTCATACGTGTCGAAATCAGGATTTTCACGGAAGCTCATCGCCGCTGCCTTCACGGCCTTCTGCTCGGCAGGCGTGTAGGCATGAAGTGCGTGCTCGATCTTGTTGCCCAGCTGCGCCAGCACCCCGTCCGGAATATCCCGCGGATTCTGCGTGCAGAAGTAAACGCCCACACCCTTGGAGCGAATGAGCTTCACGACCTGCTCGATTTTCTCGAGCAGAACCTTGGGTGCGCCGTTGAAAAGAAGGTGTGCCTCATCGAAAAAGAACACCATCTTCGGTTTTTCGAGATCACCGACCTCCGGGAGCGTTTCAAAAAGCTCGGAAAGAAGCCACAGCAGGAAGGTGGAATAGAGCTTCCCGTTGCTGATCAGGCTCTCGGAATCCAGAATATGAATCATGCCGCGGCCGCCCTCGCCCGTCGAGAACCAGTCCGTGATGTTTAATGCCGTCTCGCCGAAAAAGGTCTCCCCGCCCTCCAGTTCCAGCGCGACCACCGCGCGCGTGATGGTGTTGATCGAGGCCTTGGCGATATTGCCGTACTCCTCCGAGAATTCCTTATTGTGCTCGGCGATGTAGGACAGAAGCGCCTTGAGGTCCTTGGTGTCGATCAGCAGCAGATCGTTGTCGTCCGCGATCTTAAAGGCAATCGTCATAAGAGAGGACTGCAGGTCATTGAGTCCCAGAATCCGGGAGAGAAGCATCGGTCCCATCTCCGAGATCGTCGTGCGCAGCTGGATCCCCTTTTCCCCGAAGACATCCCAAAAGGTTACCGGGTAGCCCTGATAGGCAAAGCCTCTCTCGCTCAGACCGAAGCGCTCGATCCGCGCCTGCATATCCGCACTCTCCGTCCCCTTCTTCATGATCCCGGCGATATCCCCCTTGACATCCGCCATGAAAACCGGGACACCCAGATCACTGAAGGATTCGGCCAGCACCTTTAAGGTAACCGTCTTGCCGGTGCCGGTGGCTCCCGCGATCAGCCCGTGGCGGTTTGCCATCTGCGGAAGAAGAAATACGCCTTCCCCTTCTTTTGTTGTGCCAACCCAGATTTCACCGTCTACTACCATGGTCACTCCTTTCCTGCGGTCGCTTCGCGTGAAAAATCACAAACTCTGCAGCGCTTTCCCTACTCCTGTGTCTGCCCGTACAGAATCCGCGCCATTTCCGAATCCTTGTCCAGAATAATCGTTTTGTTGCCGCCCTTCATCGATTCGCGAAGCGCATCGAGAGAGCGGATAAAATTGTAGAAATTTGCCTTGTCCTCGGTATTGTAGGCCTTCTGCAAAGTCTGCATGTAGGACGCTTCGCCCTCCGCGGCAAGCACGGCCGCCTGCTTCTCGGCCTCCGCCTGCATGATGGTGACCTGTCTGTCGGTCTCGTTGCGGATCTTCTGAGCCTCCGCCTCGCCCTCCGCGCGATAGGACGCCGCGATATTCTGCCGCTCGGAAATCATGCGCTCGTACACCGCCGACCGGTTGTCATCCGGCAGATCCAGCGCCTTGATCTGTGCCTGCACAATCTCGATTCCGTAGGAAGCGATATCCTCCGCCGCGTCAGCGGTGATGAGCTCCGTCAGCTTCTCCCCCCGGGCTTCGATCACCTCATCCTGGGACATGGAAGAAATCACATTCTTGGTCGCGTTGTAAACGGCCGCCTCAATGCGCTCCTGCGCACGTGCATCGATGGCATTGAGCGTCTGGATATAATGGACCGCATCCGTTACCCGCCACAGCACATAGGTGTCCGTGATCATCGATTTTTTATCCCGCGTGATCACGTCGGAGGAAGGAATGTCATAGAGCACCGTCGCGGCGCTGATGGCCTGCGTCGACTGGATAAAGGGGACCTTTACCTTGAGTCCCGGCTGCGTCTCCACCGCAATCACCTTGCCGAACTGACGCACGGCGACAAACTGCTTCTGCGTCACCGTATAGAGGGTGTTGGACAGAACGATGAAGGCCGCAAGCAAAAGGATTATTAAAATAACGCGTGATACTGTTTTTTTCATCTCTCCGCCTCCGTTTCCGCAGCATCACTGCCCGTCGCCACGGTTGACTCCGCAGCTGTGCCGTCCGAATAGAAGCTTTCAATCGGAAGCAGCTCCTGGGTGTTGCCGTCGGTGATGATGACCTTCAGTCCCGGCAGCACATCCTCCATCGCTTCGTAGAACATCCTCTGCTTGGTGATCAGCGGATATTTCTGGTATTCCTGATACATCTGCGAAAACCGCTCGACCTGACCCTCTGCCTCGGCGATACGCGCGGCCTTGTCCGCCTCCGCCTGCTGTGTGATCTTGTCCGCATTGGCCTCCGCCCTGGGGATCTGCTCATTCTGATACTTTTTGGCGTTGTTGACCGCGGTCTCCTTGCCCTGCTTGGCGGTTTCCACCTCCTTAAAGGCCTGAACAATTTCCGGTGTGGGCGGCTCCGCATCCTGTACGGAAACATTGACCGCCATCAGGCCGACCTCCTTGTCCGCAAGCTCCGCCTGAAGCTTTTCCTTCACCTCCGCCTGGATCTGTCCCTTGGCGGTCGTGATGACCTCGTCCACGGGGTAATTGATCACGGTGGAACGGATGCAGGCCAGTGCCATATTCTTCATGGTGTTTTCCGGATCCTGCGTGTTGTAAAGGTAAGCAACCGGATCGCTCACCTTGTATTCCAGGTAAAAGTCGATGTCGACGAAATTGAAATCGGAGGTAATCATGATCCCCTCCTCCTCCACGGTGATATTCTGACCGCCGTCCACCAAGTAGCCGATGCCGATGCCATGGGTTGTCATATCAACCTTGTGAACCCGCTGCAGCAGCGGAATCTTGAAATAAAGTCCCGCTGTATCCGTCCGGACGATCCGGCCGAACATCGTAAGCACCGCCTGCTCCTGTTCCCCGACATTGTAAAAAGCCGCTGAACCCAGAAAAATCACAAGAACGACAAGAAGGATACCGAGGATGACGCGAAGCACGCCCTTTCCCGATCCCGATGGCTGACGCTGATACACGTCCCCGTTTTCGTCTGTTTTGGTAAATGGATTTGTAAAGCCCTGTCCGTTCATACGCATCTCCTTCGTCCGTTCCTTCATGCTGCCAAGCCATCTGCCGATCCGCTCTCTGTTCAGGATCACAATCACCAGCAGGAATATGAGAATTTCAAACATTTCGCCCCCGTTTAGTTGGTGTACAGATCATAGATTCCGACATGGTCATAGATCGCGCGCCAGGAGCTCCAGGCGTTGCCGGTCACGCAAAGATAGCGGCCTCCGTCATTGGAGATCTGATAGCTTGCCGCGCAGCAGCCTGACTGATCCACAAAACCGGTCTTGGCACAGATCACCTCGCCGTGCGTATCCTTGTCCTCGATCCGGCGCAGGAACCAGTTGGACAGCTCGATTCCCTCCGGTTTCGCATCCGTCGGCGCGGTGGTATAGGTGTGCGCGGAGAGAACCTCTCTGCAGAGCTGGTTTTCCACAGCAGCCTTCAGGATCATGGCCATATCCTTCATGGTGCAATGGTTATCCGGATCATAAATACCGACGGGATTGGTGAAATGTGCTGTTTCCGAGATACCAAGCTCCGCTGCCTTGTCATTCATCATCGTGACAAAGGCCGCCTCGGAGCCGGCGATGTGATCGGCCAACAGAAGTGCCGCGTCTGCGCCGGACGGCAGGATCGTGCCGTAGAGCAGGTCCTTTACCGGAATGACATCGCCCACCTGATAGCCGACAGCGGAAAGATCCTTTCGGTAAACCAGATCACCCACCTCCTGGGTCATCACGACCGTTTCATCGGGATCCTTAAGGTGTTCCGCCGCGACAAGCAGGGTCAGAATCTTGGTCATGGAGGCCGGAGAGGTGATGGCATCCGCCTCCCGTTCGGCAATGATTTCACCGGTTGCCGCATTGATCAGCACCGCGTAAGACGATTGAATCTCTTCGTCGGTGATCTGTTCGGTTTGATCTGTCCATTTCGGCGTGTATCCTTCGAAAAATGCCGCCTTTTCCTCCGAGGGCGCCAGGTATACGGACTCCGGCTCCTCCGGCTGCGGTTCCTCCTCTTCAGAGGCGTTTTCGTCGTTCCAGATGATCGCCTGTTCGCCGGCAAGCTCCTCCAGATCGTCAGCGCCGCCGCCCTGCTTGGCGCCGTCACTGTGCTCGGTGGTCTGCGGCCTGCGGCTTTTCCGGATACCTGCGATTCCGAAAACCACACCGGTAATCAGCAGCACCGCCAAAGCGAGTACCGCTGCCCGGCGAATCATGATGCGGATGCGGCGGCTTCGCCGGCTCCTTCTCACGGGGCGACGGTACTCCCCATAATCCTCTGACAGCGTCAGTTGATCGCCGGCATCTTCCTCTTCGTCAACTTCGTAAAATTCGTCGCTGTCCTCCCCGTCATATTCTTCGAAGGGTTCCTGTCTGCGGCCGTACACGCCGATCGTTCTGCGGAAAGGACGGTCAGCCCGTTCCTCGTACGCTTCCTGTTCATCGCTCTCTTCGTAGGCATCGTCCTCTTCCGGCCGACGGCGGTACGGAGCCCGGTACCACCCCTCCTCATAGACCTGCCTGCGGGGCCGCCCGTACTGCTCATCCTCTTCACGGGTCTGCCTGCGGGGTCTGCCGTACTGCTCGTCCTCGTCATAGACCTGCCTGCGGGGTCTCGCGTACTGCTCATCCTCCTCATGGGTCTGTCTGCGGTGTCTGCCGTACTGCTCGTCCTCGTCATAGGTCTGCCTGCGGGGCTCTTCGGGCGCAGCATCACGGCCGGGCCGTCTGCCTCTTGCCTGTGAAGGAGCGTCCTCCGAGGGGTTGGCATCGTACCCGGTCATAAACGACTCGTAGAGCTGTGCCTCCAGATCCGCGATATATTCTTTTCGTCTCCTCCGGTTGCTGAAAACCTGTTCGGCTTCGCCCGGATCGAGATCACGAAATCCCTTCATACTTGTCCTGTCATAAAAGTCAAAAAGAAACGGTATCTTTTATCATAGCGCATTTGGGACTTTTTTGCAACGAATCCGGGTGAAACCTTCGGCCATCCTGTCTCTGTGCGTCAGGACGGGTTGCCTTCAATGAGCATGACCCGAAGCAGTCCCGGGAGGGCATGCTCCCGCTTACCGGCACCCAGGCCCGTGCGAACAACCAGAAATCGCTCCGGGAGCGTTCCGGAGGTCCTGACTGCCGCAAGAAAGGCCGCACCGGTGGGTGTCACGAACTCTCCCCGCACGTTTTCGATGTGCAGCGGCAGCCGGTGGTCCGCCGCAATGTTGGTTACAGCCGGAACCGGCACCGGAAGAACGCCGTGCTGGCAGCGAACCGTCCCCGTTCCCTCCGTGACGGACTTAACAATAACATCTGATATTTTTAAATCATCAAAGCATACCGCAATGGCGATGATGTCCACGATGGAATCAATCGCGCCGACCTCATGAAAGGCCACCTCCTCAACCGGAAGAGCGTGCGCCTTTGCTTCCGCCTGCGCAAGGATACTGAAAATCCGCTTGGCAAGCGCGCGCGCGCCATCCGTCATCTGCGTCCGGTCAAGGATATCCTCCACTTCTGCCAGATGGCGGTGCGTATGAGCATGGCCATGCCTGGGATCGTGGTTATGTGAGTGATCATGCCCGTGATCGTGCTTGTGCTTGTGATCGTGCTTATGTTCATGATCGTGTTCGTGATCATGCTCGTGCTCATATTCGTGTTCGTGATCATGCCCGTGCTCATATTCGTGCTCGTGGTCATCATGACACTTGCAGAAACAATCGTCGTCGTGATGCTTATGCTTGTGCTTATGTTTATGTTTATGCTTATGTTTTCCGCCGTGCTCCGGCATGGTTTCCGAACCGTCCTCGTAGCTGTAGAGATACGTCATGTCATGATCGTGATTCTCATGCGCTCCGTCCAGACGGACATCAAAATCCACGCAGTCAATGCCGGATTTTTTCACGCGGCTGATAACCGTCGTAAAGCCGTCTGCCGGTACTGTCTCCAGCACCTGGTCAAGCTTTTGTCTGTCCGCGCCGAGATCCAGCAGCGCTGCGACCGTCATGTCACCGCTGATGCCCGATGCACACTCAAAATACAATGCTCTCCCCATCTGTTCCTCCTTCCGTGTCCCTCATCTGCAGCCGTCGTGTGCCCGTCTGTCAGTCTGTTTTTCCCTGCCCGGCCGTGGCAAGCCGGTTCACCTGCGTCGCCAGATAGCCTGCTCCGAAACCGTTATCGATATTGACCACCGCAATGCCGTTGGCGCAGGAATTGATCATGGTCAGCAGCGCAGAGAGGCCGCCGAAGCTTGCGCCGTAGCCCACCGAAGAAGGCACCGCAATCACCGGGTTTTCCACCAGTCCGCCGAGCACACTCGGCAGCGCCCCCTCCATGCCGGCCACCGCTATCACACAGTTGGCCTGCTGAATCTCCCGCAGTGCGGAAAAGAGTCTGTGCAGGCCGCTGACCCCCACATCATAAATCCGGACACACCTCGCACCGAAGTATTCGGCCGTGGCCGCTGCCTCCTCTGCCACCGGAATATCCGAGGTACCGCCCGTGCAGACGGCAATCAGACCGGTGTGCTCCTTTTCACGCTTCTCGATCTTCAGAATGCGTGACACCGCATCATACTGCAGCAGCGCATCCTTCAGGGCAACGGTTTTTCTCTGACTGCCGATGCCGTCCGCGTTTTGGACCTCATCCGGGGTGGATCCGGCCTTGTCCGTGTCCGCAAATTCCGGTTCGGCAGAAACCGTCAGATCCTCAAACGCCGCGCGCACAAGCCCAAACTGCTCCCATGTCGCGCGGGTGCCCATCACTTCGCCGTGTTTTTCATACAGACTTCTGAAAATCCGCGCAAGATAGGTATCCGGCTTGCCGGCGCAGAAAACCACCTCCGGAAAACCCGTGCGCACGCTGCGCCAGGTATCCAGCTTGGCAAAGCCCAGCTCCTCGTATGGCTCCTGGCGGAAAAACCGCTCTGCTTCATCCACAGAGATCTCTCCGTGCTGCAGCTTTTCCAGCATCTCTCTCGTGGTCATCGCTTCCCCTCCGGTAAACACCTGTTGATCACCGACTGTTACTGTTCCGTCAGCGGCCTGATCTCACATGGCCTTCAACAATCCCTTCAAACCCTCTTTCTTAAAGGAATCCTTGTAGATTCCGATCTCATCCCGAATCAGGGAATCAATCACACGCATGCCCAGCAGCTCCACCGGCGCCTTGTCGTCCGTAAGCCGGTAGTCACCCCCCTCATAGGCCGTCATGCGCCCGGAAACAGCCGCCATCATCCCGGCCAGCTCCGCACGCTTCGCATCCCCGCCCACCGCAAGAGACTGCGCATGCGCCACAAGGGAATCAATCGTCTCCTGTCCGGCCGCGGCAAAAAGCTCCCGATTGGTGGAACCGCTCACATCCGCGTAGGCCACCGCCGGAAAGACGGCAGCGATCGTATCCGCCAGCTGCTCGTTGATATTACCCTCCTCGTCGGAACGCATATTCATATTGACCACCATCACGCCGCCCGGATTCAGATGATCGCGCACCAGGGTGAAAAACTCCGTGGAACTCATGGAAAACGGGATCGTGATATCGCGATAGGCATCCACCATAATACAGTCGTAACAGGTGTCCACCGCCTGCAGAAAAGCCCGGCCGTCATAGGTGACAACCGGAATCTCCTCATCCAGCGCAAAATAGGTGCGGGCCAGCCGCGTGATATCTTCATCGATCTCCACACCCTCTGCCTGCACGCCGGGAAAATACTCCTTCAGCTGCGTCGCCCAGGTACCGGTTCCCATCCCCAGCACCAGTGCCGAGGGGTGCTCTTTTTCCGAAAACCCCGCCATCACGGGTGCCGCCAGCGCATAGTCATAATACATCCCCGTCAGACCGCCGCCCTTCATGCGGACCGACTGCACTCCGAACAGCACATTCGTGGACAGGATCGTCGCACGCTCCGTGTCCCGCACCTGGAGATAATTGTATACGGATTCCCCTTCGTAGGTGAGATCACGCTCCCAGAAAGCAAAGCTGTCGGAATTGCCCAAAATACTGCACAGAACAAAAATAACAATTGATATAATAACGCCCGTTTTCTTTCCTCCCGAAGTGAGGAAATAGACCACTGCAATGACCAGCAGGATTCCGGAAAACAGGAGAAAGGTCACCGCGGTACCCACCGCCGGAATGGTGACAAAGGTGGGGAGAAACGTGCCGAGAATACTGCCGATCGTGTTCCAGGCGCCAAGGGTGCCGACGATGCGACCGTTGTTGTCCAGGCTGTTTACGGAATATTTCACCAGAGACGGTGTGACGGTTCCCAGAAGGAAAAGCGGAAAAACGAAAATCACCATGCAGGCAAGAAACGCCGCCCAGATCAGGAAATTGGTGTTAACCGTGATGACGAGAATGCCCGTGATCGCGAGAATGATATACTTGCCCAGCAGCGGAATCGCCGCAATCCAGACGGCGGAAATCAGAATCCGCCCGTAGAGCCTTCCGGGATCGTGATCACGGTCCGCAGCGCGTCCGCCGTAGAGATTGCCCAGCGCCATGGCGATCATGATCGTGCCGATAATGATGGTCCAGACGATCTGGGAGGAAGAAAAATATGGTGCCAGAAGCCTGCTCGCACCGAGCTCAACCGCCATGACCGCCATGCCGGAAAAGAATTCCGTCAGATACAGATACCAGCGTTTATCCAGGAGAGATGATCTTGTCATACATTTGTTCCCCGTGAAAATAGGAGCCGCATTTTCTCAGCTCATCCAGAATTTTGTCGTATCCATCCTTTGTCCGAAACCAGTTGTCTTTGGTGTATCCCCGCGTATCAGCGGGGCAGGTGAGAATCCGTGTGTCCGGAAATTCGCTTCCGATGGTCCAGAGCGCGCGTCTTGCGTGGAACGCCTGACAGCAGAGGATCATCGTGCGCGGCTGTATGCCCTCGCGTGCGAGAACCTCACGCGCAAAAACCGCGTTTTCAAAGGTGTTGGTCGACTGATCCTCCCGAAGGACAGCCTGCTCGGGCACGCCCGCCAGCAGCAGCTGAATGCGCTGGTACTCCCATTCGGTCAGAGGAAAAGGCTTTCCGGCACGCACCGCCTCCGCTGAGATTTCATCGATGACCCGGTCCGGATCCCTGCCGTCATTCTCGGAAAGCCGGCGCATCTCCGCCCTGAAATCCGGAAAGTTGTGTCCGAACCTGCCCGTGGGCAGAATCCTGTCGGACCAGCCCTCATGATAGAGCGCCGCCGCCCGGATGGCCGGTGCCTTTCGGGAAGAGCCGCAGATCAGAATGACATCCGCCTGCTCCGGGGCGTCGTCGACAAAGATGAAATCCGTGAGATCACGGATAAACGTGTCCCGCTCACTCACCGGCACATGATCTTCACGACTTCTCCCACATAGAGCGTGTGGTAATCGCCGTTCTGGTAGAATTTCTGATCCAGCCCGGGCAGACGGAAGTGCTCCGCGTCCGTCGTAAGAACCTGACTGAACACCGTCGTACACAAAATAACCGTTGCCGCCTCATCAATATAGGGCACTCCGAGGTTCATCGCAACATGAAGCCTGGCCGCGGCGATCTTGTCCTCGTTCCTCCCCGAGGCCGCCCCCATGTATTTATACTCCCTGAGATAGGTATCATGATCCAGAAAAGACAGCGAAAAGACGCCGGAGGAATCGATGAGTTCTTTGGTATAGCGGGAATCCCGCACAAAGACGAACACGACATCCTTCTCCCACAGAACACCCACGCCGCCCCAGGAAACGGTCATGGTGTTGGCTTTTTCCTTATTGCCCGAAGTCAGCAGCGCCCAGTTCTGACCGATGGCCTTATACACACTCTCCTGGTACTGAGCGGTCGTAATCGGCTGGAACACATGATACTCATATTCTTTGGCCATATCATCCTCCTCTGAAACACGGTTCACCACTCGCGTTCGAAATCGTTGCGGAAGCGATCCCTGCCGTATCCTAAAAGCTGCGGATCGCATCCTCCTCTGCAAGACCGGTGTTTTCTATCCGGACAATCTCCACCTCATAGGAGATCTCCTTATTGACCTGTACGGTGACGCGGTCGCCGGCACGATGACCGATCAGTGCCTTCCCAAGCGGCGACTCGATGGAGATGCGGCCCTTCAGGGAATCCCCGCGCATGGTCGTCACGATCTTGTAGGTCTCCTCGCTCCCGTCGTCGAGCATCCTGACGGTCACAGTCTTATTCAGGCCCGCCTGATCCTCATCCGTCTGATCCTCCACGATCCGCGCTGTCCGGATCGTCCGCTCGAGAAACCGAATGCGGCTTTCATTCTCATTCTTGGCTTTTTTGGCGGCGTAATACTCGAAATTCTCCGAAAGATCTCCCTGGGCACGCGCCTCCTTGACATGCTCCAGGAGCTCCTTTCGCACCACCACCTTGCGGTGCTCGATCTCCCGTTCCATATCCTCAATATCCTGTTTTGTCAGCCGATCATTCATATCTTCACCTTTCTATCATACTCTCCCCGCGGGGATTCGTCCATGCTTTTCCCCTGGTTCCTCTCCCCTTGAAAAAACAACCCCCCGGCGATATGACTCGCCGGGGGGCTTTGTAAAAACCGCTTATGCCTTTCCGTCCGATCCGAGCACGTTCTTGATCTTGTGGGAGACCATATCCTTGACAGCCTGACGTGCGGGCTTCAGATACTGTCTGGGATCAAAGTGATCCGGATGCTCCGCAAAATACTTGCGGATATTGCCGGTCATGGCCAGACGGATATCGGAGTCAATGTTGATCTTGCAGACCGCAAGCTTTGCGGCCTTGCGGAGCTGCTCCTCCGGAATACCGACCGCATCGGGCATCTTCCCGCCGTAATCATTGACCATCTTGACAAACTCCTGCGGCACGGAAGAAGAACCGTGAAGCACGATCGGGAAGCCCGGCAGGCGCTTGATGCACTCCTCCAGCACATCGAAACGCAGCGGCGGAGGAACAAGGATTCCGTCCGCATTGCGCGTGCACTGCTCGGGAGTGAATTTGTAGGCGCCGTGCGAGGTGCCGATGGCAATAGCCAGTGAATCGCAGCCCGTGCGATCAACAAACTCCTCAACCTCCTCGGGACGGGTGTAGCTCTCCTTACCGGCCTCGACCACAACCTCATCCTCGATGCCGGCCAGCGTGCCCAGCTCAGCCTCGACCACCACGCCGTGCTCATGCGCATATTCCACGACCTGTTTGGTCAGTGCGACATTGTCGTCAAAGCTCTTGGAAGAAGCATCGATCATGACCGACGTGAAGCCGCCGTCAATGCAATCCTTGCAGAGCTCAAAGGTGTCGCCGTGATCCAGATGCAGCGCGATCGGAATCTCCGGATAAAGCTCCACCGCCGCATTGACCATCGCCACCAGATACTTATGGTTGGCATAGGCGCGCGCGCCCTTGGACACCTGCAAAATCACCGGGCTCTTCAGCTCGGAGGCTGCCTCCGTAATTCCCTGCACGATCTCCATATTGTTCACATTGAACGCACCGATCGCATAACCGCCGTCGTACGCCTTGGCGAACATATCCTTTGTGGTCACTAACGCCATACTGTTACCGTCCTTTCTTTGCTGAAATAAACCTTTGCTACCAACCGGAACCATGTCCCGGCAACTTTCTATTATACTCCTCAATCCTCATCACAACAACATGTTTTAAAAAGTTACTATTGAAGCAGGAATCCCACCCACATGAGCACATTTAGCACGCAGTGCGGGAAAGGTCGCGAAGCGACCCTGTGCGAAGGTGGGTGGGGCTGTGAATAGTACCTGTATAGCACTCCCCCTTCACGAGTACGCCCGAAACCGGCTGTGTGCGCGGAAATTCTCCTCGTCGCGCTCGTAGCCGGGCGCATATTTGAAAACCATGGCCGTATTGCGGGCAAGAGTGACCGTCAGAAGTCCCTTCTTGACGTAGCGCTCCTCCGCCGAGGTATGATATCCCTTGGGACTCGTCATAATGAGCATGCGCACCACGGCAGACCGTGGCACACCTGCAAGACGCACTTCATAATCATCAGTGACCGCATAATCATTGCGGTTAATCAGAACGATGCTCGCCTGCCCGTTAAGAAAGCGCCCGTAAGCAATGACCCCGCGTTGCGAATCCAGCCGCATAAGCGACCCGCAGACCAGCTCCTCATTTTCACGGTGAATCCGGATCATATCGCGGTGGAAATTCAGCAGCTCACGATCCTCATGGCCCCAGGGATAGGTCCGCCTGTTATCCGGATCCGTGAAACCGCAGACCCCTGCCTCGTCGCCGTAATAGACCGTCGGCGCCCCGGGCCAGGTCATCTGCAGCAGTACGGCCTCTCTGAACACCGACTTGTCAACCCCTTCTTTAGCGGCATCCGCGCCCAGCGACGCACTCCGGCCCACCTTCCCGTTGGTGCGCGTGAGAAAACGGGAATGATCATGATTGGACAACTCATTCATCGCCATATACAGCGATCCGCCGGTAAAATTCACCGCGCAGCCGCTGATCGAAGCCCAGAAGCGCGCCTCATTGCCGATTGCGCCGGGCTCATACGCATCGCTGTGCTTTTCCATCCCGGTAAAAAAGTAGCTCACCGGCTCCATGAACGCGTCGTAATTCATGACGCTGTCCCATTCCCCGCCGGACAGCCAGGCCCCCGCGTCGCCGTAGTGCTCCGCGATAATCACCGCCTCGGGATTGGCCTCCTTCACGACCTTTCGGAAACGCCGCCAGAAAGCATGATTGAATTCCCCGCTGTGCCCCAGATCCGCGGCCACATCCAGACGCCATCCGTCCGCACTGTACGGCGGCGACACCCACTTTCCGGCAATGGCAAGGATTTCCTCCTGCAGCTTTGCGGAGCCCTCGTAATTGAGCTTCGGCAGCGTCCCGTAATTCCACCAGCCCTCGTACCGCTCATTGCAGGGCCATTCTCCGCCGGTAAAGGTGAAATAATCGTGGTACGGACTCTTTTCATCCGCGTAAGCGCCCGGGGCATACCCTTCAGCCCGCTCATAGATCCGTTCGCGATCCATCCACTTATTAAACGAGCCGCAGTGATTGAAGACCCCGTCCAGAATCACGCGAATCCCGCAGGCGTGCGCCTTCTGTACCAACAGGGCGAAAAGCGCGTCACTCGCCTCAAGATTGTCAGCGGAGGCAATGCGGGAAATATACCGCGCCGCCTTCGCATTGTCCGCCTCCCCCTCCGCCAGAAGATCCCCGCGGTCGGTGATGATCCGTCCAAAATGCGGATCGATGTGGAAATAATCCTGCGTATCATATTTGTGCGTAGAAGGGGAGCAGAAAAGGGGATTGAAATAGATGGCCTGAATGCCAAGCTCCCGCAGATACTCCAGCTTGTCGATCACCCCCTGCAGATCTCCACCGTAAAACTCGCGGATATCGCCGCCGTCCGGTGAAGGCGCCTTCTCCCAGTCCGTGACGCGCTTCGTCAACCCGCCGTTGTAGCAATACTCCCCGGAGAGCACGTCATTGGTCTGATCGCCGTTGCAGAACCTGTCGGTGAAAATCTGATACATCACCGCGCCCTCCGCCCAGGCCGGCGTGTGGAATCCCGGAATCATGCGGAAAAACACCGGCGAGCGCTCACCGAAATTGACACCCAGCCGGTCATAGGAAACCTTCTGCGTGGTGGTGTGGAGTTCAAAAAAATAGAGGAGCGGTTCCTCCTCCAGGCGCACCGTGACGCGCCACGTGCGAAAGCCGCCGTCCGGTGCGGAGGAATCATCCGCGGCGCGCATGGCAGAGCGCACATAAATGATGCCTTCCTCCCCATATTCCCGTTCGGTCACACAGCGGATCAGATCCACCGAAAAGGCTTCACCGTCCCCGCACCCGGTGCGGAGACGGATCTCCACCGCTTCGCCCGGATCCGCCTGCGGCGGCCACAGAAACTGCTTTGTTGTGTCGTGAAAAATTTCCCTGGTGTTAATCATTTTCTGTCTCCACATCCCCGCTCAGCCCTGTGCCTCGAAGAGTCCCTCGAATTCTTCCCTGGAGATCTTCTCCTTTTCCATCAGCAGCTTCGCGGACGCATGCAGCACATCCATATGTGCACGGATGATATCCTTCGCCTTATTGTAGCAGGAATCGATGATCTCTTTGACCTCCCTGTCGATCTCGCTCGCCATCTGCTCGCTGTGCTTATGACGGTGGCCAAGGTCATAGCCGATAAAGACATCGTCCTCCTCTTCTTCATAACTGATCACACCGATATTCTCGCTCATCCCGTAACGCGTGACCATCCGGCGCGCCTCACCGGTGGCCTTTTTGATATCCGAGCTGGCGCCCGTCGTGATATCGTCGCTCCCGAAAATCAGCTCCTCCGCGATGCGCCCGCCGAGGGATACCATGATCTCCTCCAGCATCTTCTGCCTCGTGAGGAACATCTCATCTTTCTCCGGCAGCGGCATGGTGTAGCCGGCGGCACCCAGCCCCGTCGGAATCACCGAAACCGTATAGACCGGTCCCACATGGGGCAGCACATGGAACAGAATCGCGTGTCCGGACTCGTGATACGCCGTGATCCGCTTTTCCTCATCGGAAATCACACGGCTCTTCTTTTCCGTGCCGATTCCCACCTGGACAAAAGCCTCACGGATGTCGGACTGATCAATGTACGTGCGCTCCTTCATCGCGGCGCGGATGGCCGACTCATTCAACAGGTTCTCCAGATCCGCCCCGGTAAAGCCCGCTGTCGTCTGCGCGATCTGCTTGAGATCCACATCCTCTGCCAGCGGCTTTCCGTCCGCATGCACCTTCAGGATCTCCTCGCGTCCGCCGATATCCGGGCGCGAAACCGTGATCTTGCGGTCAAATCGCCCGGGCCTTAAGATCGCCGGATCCAGAATATCCACGCGGTTTGTCGCCGCCATGACGATAATTCCCTCGTTGACGCCGAAGCCGTCCATCTCCACCAGCAGCTGATTCAGCGTCTGTTCGCGTTCATCGTGGCCGCCGCCCATGCCGGTTCCGCGGCGCCTGGCCACCGCATCGATCTCATCGATAAAAATGATGCACGGCGCGCTCGCCTTGGCCTCGCCAAAGAGATCCCTCACGCGGCTTGCACCGACACCGACAAACATCTCCACAAAATCGGATCCGGATATTGAAAAAAACGGCACGCCGGCCTCTCCCGCGATGGCCTTGGCCAGAAGCGTCTTTCCGGTACCGGGTGCTCCCTCCAGCAGAATGCCCTTGGGGATCCGTGCCCCCACACGCGTAAACCGCTCGGGATCCTTTAAAAAGGTGATGATCTCCTCCAGCTGCTCCTTTTCCTCCTTGAGGCCCGCGACGTCCTTCATGGTCGTCTTGTTGTCCTCCGGACCGGAGCGCCTGGCGTGGCTTCGGCCGAAATTCATCATCCGGGCGCCGCCTCCGCCCATCCCCTGCGCATTGTTCATCATCACGAAGAAAAAGACGCAGAAGATGATCATGAGCAGCAACGGCAGCCAGGTGACCAGATTAAAGCCCTCCGGCGAGACGTCCCGCACCTCGGGATCGACAAAATACTGGCGCAGCAGCGCCTCCGCCTCGTGGACATCCGTGACATACACCTCCTGCTGCGTGCCGCCCCGCAGGGTGACCCGCACCGATCCGGTCGGTGTCTGTCTGTTCTGCCTGATCTCCGCGCCTGCGACATTGCCCTCCTCCAGGTCCCTGGTGAGCGCGCCGATCGTGTACGTCGCCTGTGCCGACGTCGTGCGCCCCCGATAATACTCCAGGAAAATGACAAGCAGCACAAAGATCAGAATGATCCAGAAATAAAAGGAAAAGCCTCGTTCTTTATTATTGTTCACCGGATCCACTCCTACTCCTATTCAAACACCATCTCCCCGATGAAGGGAAGATTGCGGTACTTCTGATCATAATCCAGCCCGTACCCCACCACAAATTTGTCCGGAATCGCAAAGCCGGTATAATCCACATGAACGTCGGTCTCGCGGCGGTCCGGTTTGTCCAGAAGGGTCGCAAGCCGCACGCTTTTCGGCCCTCTGTCCTGCATCAGCGGAAGCAGATAGGAAAGCGTCCTGCCGGAATCCACAATATCCTCCACAACCAGCACGTCGCGATCCTCGATGGACTGATCCAGATCCTTGACGATGCGCACGACGCCGCTGGACTTGGTGCTCGCGCCGTAGCTCGACACCGACATGAAATCGATGGTCACCGGCACGGTGATCCGCTTGGCCAGCTCGCAGAGAAAGAAGCTTCCCCCCTTCAGCACGCAGACCAGGTGCAGCACCTTGCCGGCATAATCCCTGCTGATCTGCGCACCCAGCTCCCGGATCCTGGCATCGACCTGCTCCTCCGTCAACATCACTTCCACTCGTTCCGCCATAAGCAACCCGTCGGGCAGGCAGCCCCGACTCTCCTTTCCTGACTGGTCATCCGGAGGATCGCCCGTCTCCTCCGTGAACAACTGCTTCCGTCCCACACTCACCGCACCAGGTGCGCTTCCAGAACCCGCGAGGTATCAGCGGTCACCCTGTGGGAATCACAGCGGCGGATGCCTCCGATCCAGAGGATCTCATCCCCCGCCGCCAGCAGAGGAAGCACATCCCGCTCTCCGGACGGAATCCGTCTGTCGATCAGTTCCTTCTTCAACCGCTTTCTGCCGCATCCGACGTCGATCCAGTCCCCCGGACGTCTCGTTCGAATGCAAACAGATTGTTTTATTGTATCAAAATCAAACCATTTTGTGAATGGATCGACGGGAATTTCCGCATGTTCCGCTCCCCTGGGCACAACGCGCCAGTCGATACGGGCGTTCGCAGAGCTGCTCTCCTTTGCGGGATGCGTCACACCCGCGGTCTCCGGTCTTCCCGTCCTTACGGTCAGCGTGTTGTACACACGCTCCGCGCAGATTCCTCCCGGCAGATCAAGTGTTTGCGAACCGCTCCCCGACGCTGCCAGCGCACAAAGCGCTTCCATATGCCGCTCTGTCAGTCCTGACCGGAGCCCTGCTGTCCGAAGCTGCGCAAGCAGAATCTCCTTCTGCATGAACGGCGGCTCGTCCCAAAGAAGCGGCAGATCGATCCGACAGCCGCCGTCCGGCAGCGACCGGCAGATCCGTTCCCCCCGCGTCTTTGCCTCCCCTTCGATAAAAGCAAGCGCCTCCCGGATCCGGTCCGCAGCCTGTGCCGTGTGCGCCCCCGCACCGCGGTACAGCTTTTCCTCGGCATAGGGAAGGATGTGATGCCGCACGCGGTTCCGTGCATACAGGTCGCCCTCGTTCGATTCATCCGTGCGCCAGGTGATCCCGCACGACGTCAGATACGCTTCAATATCCGGGCGCGGCACCGAAAGAAGCGGCCGGATCACGCACATCGGCTTCCCGTCTCCCAGCCCCGGAAGGATCGTTACCGGCTGCATGCCTGAAAGGCCCTTCAGTCCCGCCCCGCGAAAAAGCTTCATCAGCACGGTTTCCGCCTGATCATCCCGGTTGTGAGCCAGCGCCAGGCGATCCGCCCGGAACCCGTGAAAGGCCTTCGCAAATGCTTCATAGCGCAGACGTCTGGCCTCCTCCTCGACAGATACCCCGGCAGCCAGCATCCGCTCCGGATTTTCAATGACGCGGACATCACAGGGCACTCCCCGCGCCGCGCAGAGAGCGCTCACCGCCTCCGCATCCGCTCCGGAAGCCGCACGCAATCCGTGATCCACGTGAACCACGGAGACCGAAAAGGTCATCTCCTCCGCAAGCGCGGTCAGCACCTCAAACAGGCAGCGCGAATCCGCCCCTCCGGAGAGTCCGATCAACACGCGTTCGCCCGGCCGGATCATGTCCTGACGGACAATAAACTCCCGGATCCTGTCCTCCAACTGTTTTCTTTTCTGCATGTGCCTCCCGAACTGCCCGTCACACAACGGATTGACCCGTACACACTCCAAAAAGCACAAAGACGCGGCACATGCCGCGTCCCGATCACCCCTGCAGGCGATAATCACTCATGCTTAAACACGATCTCTCCGTCATAGACAAGCCCCAGCTTTTCCTTGGCCACCTTTTCAATATAGCCGCGGGTCTGCGTGTACTTCTTGTACTCCTCAATCTCCTCCGCGCGCTGCTTCTCCGCCTCGATCTGGGACTCCAGCTCCGCAATATACGCCTGCTTCTCGCTCAGCTGCTGTGCAAAGCCGTAGCTCCGCACAAAAACCACCACGACCAGCAGTGACACCACAAACCCTGTCAGAAACAGGGAAAATCGCATCCAATGATTCTTACGGTATTGCGGTTTGCTCTTATTGACAGCCACAGTCATTCCTTCGTCTAAAAATGGACGGAAACATGTTCATAGTAATCGATTTTTTGTTATTTGTCAATCGGAATTTAGATATCGAATCATTTCCCTGGCCGCTTCCTTTGTGGCATTGTCCTCCACGACAAGGACCTCGGCGTTCACAAGCTTCTCGCCGAACCGGATCGTGATCCGGTCGCCGACCCTGACCTCGGAGCCCGCCTTGGCCACCTTGCCGTTGATCTCCACACGACCGGCATCACAGGCCTCATTGGCCACTGTCCGGCGCTTGATCAGACGGGAAACCTTCAGAAATTTGTCGAGCCGCATGTGCCCTCCTTTTCAGAACCGCCGGATGGACATGCAGGATATCTTCCCGGCTTTTTTCTTTGCGTATACAAAACGGCCGGTCGGATACGAGTATCCGCCGGCCGTCCGCATGTTTCCGATGGATTTGTCTTACTTCTTGTTGACAATGTCCTTCAGAGCCTTGCCAGCCTTGAACTTGGGAGCAAGAGATGCCGGAATCTTCATCGCCTTGCCGGTCTGAGGGTTTCTGCCCTCGCGAGCCGCTCTCTTGGAAACCTCAAAGGTACCAAAGCCGATCAGCTGAACCTTGTTCTTCTTCTTCAGCTCCTTGGAAACGGTGTCCGTGAAAGCCTTGAGTGCCTTCTCAGCATCCTTCTTGGAAAGGCCTGTTTCCTTCGCGATTGCAGCAACTAACTCTGTCTTGTTCATTGACTTTTTCCTCCTTATTGTCGTTAGAAAGTGTCAAATGCCTTGTCTATCAAGACATCCTTAACATTTATAATGACTTTCTGCCCATTTGTCAAGGGTTTATTGCAAGTTCGTTACAAATAGGTTACGAATCACGTGCTATTCGTCCCCCTGAGCCATGACAAGCTCAGGAAATGCGTAGGTTTTGTTGGTCTGTGCATCATCAATATAGATATTATAACTCTTTGTTTCATAGCCCTCGCGTGCAAGCGTGACGGTGTGCTGGCCGGATACCTTGACGAAGGACGTCGGCGTGACCCCCATGTAATTGCCGTCCATATAAAACTCCACCCCCTCCGGGGATTCCACACGGATCTCAAATCCCGGCATCGTCGTGCGCGTCGTCTCATTGCCGGAGATATCGACCACCGTCACCGTCGTCTGTGTGGTCGAGCCGCTTCCGGCGCCGGCATTGTTGGTTGCGCCCTCTCCTGCGTTCGTTGCTCCCGTCCCGGCATAGCCTGCGGAGGAGTTCCACCAGTCCGAGGTGCCGGCTGTCGCCGCGGTATTCGACGTCGCTGCGGTATCCGACGTCGTCGCGGTTGTCACCGTGGATGACCGGGCGGATGCCTGACCCGCCTCGGGATCCTCCTCGAGGGTCAGCCTCATGGTCGCCCGCTTCGACCCGACGCGAATGTATTCCGAGACCGGCAGATACCCTTCGGCGGTCAGCTGGACCTGATGCACGCCCTGCGTCAGATATACCGGCAGATCGGGCGAAACCGGTTCTCCGTCCACGCGGAGCTTCCCTTCCGCATCCTCCGGCTCAATCTGAAAGAGGATCTCCGTCGTCTCCGGCGTCAGGAGCTGTATGGTCGATGAATCGATGACCGTCTCCATTCCGCGCAGTATGGTCACCTGTCTGCTGTCATTGGCTCCCTGCCCGAGAATCTGCATCCGGTAGGTCCCCTCCGGCGCGGCAACGAGCGTCCGGGCATTCACCCGCTGGATATAGCGGTTGTCCAGATTGAGCCACGCACCCTCGATATCCTTTCCGTCCACCTCGGTGGAGGTGAGCCGCAGATACCCGTGTCCGCTCGTCACGACCACGCTGTAGATCTCCTTGTCAATCCCGCGCACCGTGAGAATATCCCCGTCCAGGATCTCCTCGGCAATGATGCGCTCTCCCTGTCCCTCGCCGCCGTTCAGGAGCAGCGCCGTCGCCGGGAGATGGAAATTTTCTCCGTCGATCTGCATCAGCTCCTGCTCCGTGTCAATCCGGTAATTGCGCACATCCTCCTTAGTCCAGGCCGTGGTGGAGACCACAAGGGAATTCAGATGCTTGGACTGGTGGAGAAAGGTCACATCCGCCACGTCCCCGGGCACGAGCAGTCCCGTTGAAACCGGCCTCCTGTCCCGGTCATAGACCATCGACATATTGTCGGCATTGAGCGTATAATAACGGCCCAGCATATGCTGACAGAAGGTCACCGTCCCCGCCGACTGATCGACGCTCCGAATAACCGCCGTGTCCATGGAATCGTACTTGTATAAAAGAGAACCGATCTGCTCCGTCTCCTCCTGACCGGCCTGTGCAGCACACACCGCCGCAGGCCATGCCGCAAGCAGCATGACAGCAAGCAGCACGCCGGGAAATCCTCTCAAAATGGAGCTTCCCGTTCTCTCTGACACCTTTTCCGCTCCCGTATGACCGTCTCCGGCTCTCAACCGCGTTCCCCTTCCTTCCGACCGTACCTGTCGATCAGATATTCCTTTGTGTTATGCGAAGGCTCTTTCAGGACATCCTCAAGCATCCGTCGGAGAATCTCCCCGATCTTCGGCCCGGCGGGAATCCCGGCCTCCGTCAGATCCTTGCCGCTAACTGCCAGATCCGCGATCTCCACCGGTTCTTTTGCCTCACAGATCCGTTGCCACTCTGCTTTGATTCGCGCAAGGCGATCCAGCTTCTCCTGCTGCAGATACTTGCTCTGCCCCCGCACATCACAACCCATGACACATAACAGCATGGGAAAATCCTCCCTGCCAACCCGCGACGCCGTCTCCCGGACGCTCACGGGATCACTCTCCGGCCGCAGATCATGCCAGGTAATCAGATTCTTCACCCGGACAACCGTCCGGGTGTCCTCCTTCCAGCGCCTGAGAATCCGTTCGGCCAACGCGGCGCCCTCCCGCGGATGACCGGAAAAGTGATCGATTCCCTCCTCATCCGTCGTTTTCATAAGAGGCTTGGCGGAATCGTGCAGCAGCACCGTAAGCGCCAAAAGCCGCCGGTCCGCCGGTGACGGTGTCTCTGCCCGCACACTTGCCCGAAGCGCTGCAAGCGTGTGTTCGCCCACCGTGTAGCAGTGATGCGGGTTATTCTGGGTCGTCTCCATCATCGCATTAAACTCCGGGAAAAAGACCTCCGTCAGGCCCAGCTCCCAGAGATCACGCACCTGACCGGGATTTGCCGAGCAAAGGATCTTCTCCATCTCATCGCGGATCCGCTCGCCGGAGACCGAAGCGATCGTGGCCGCAAGCGCGCAAATGGCCTCCCTCGTCCCTTCCTCTATGGAAAAGGAGAGCTCTGCGGCAAAACGCACCGCCCGCATCATCCGCAGCGCATCCTCGTCAAATCGCTTCATCGGATCGCCCACCGCCCGGACAATCCCGGTCTCCAGATCCTGCCTGCCCCCGAAGAGATCAACCAGCCCGTCCCGGTCGTTGTAGGCCATGGCGTTGATCGTGAAATCCCTTCGTTCCAGATCATCGGCAAGGCGGCCGGTAAAGGTCACCTCGTCCGGATGCCGGTGATCCGCATAGGCACCGTCCAGCCGGTAGGTCGTTACCTCATACGAGGTCTGCCCCAGACGCACAGTCACCGTGCCGTGTTTGATGCCGGTGTCGATCGTATGCCGAAAAAGCGCCTTAACCTGCTGTGGTAAGGCGCTTGTCGTGATATCCCAGTCCCTTGGAATCCGTCCCATCAGACTGTCCCGCACACATCCGCCCACGACATAGGCTTCGTGGCCGGCTTCCTCAAGAATCCGGATGATTCGGGCAGCATCTGCCGGGAGAACGATTGTCATCCATCTACCTCAATTTAATAGGACCGCCCCCAGACAACCATCTTCTTTGCGGGTTTTCCGCAGCAGACACAGGTGTCCGCAAGATGCTCCTGTGTAAAGGGCATACAACGGCTTGTGACGGACAGTTCCTCCTTGATCTTGTTTTCACAGGCGACGTCGCCGCACCACATGGCCTTGACAAAGCCCTTCGTGTCACGAAACTGTTCCCGGAACTCCTCCCAGTTTGCCGCCGTATAGGTCGCCGTCTCAAGATGCTCCTTTGCCGCCGCATAGAGCGCTGTCTGCATTTCCTCCAGCAGCTCCGCAATCCGCTTCGGCGCCTCGTCAATCGCGCACTCGGTCTTTTCTCTCGTGTCACGGCGCACCAGGACGCACTTCCCGGCTTCGATGTCCTTGGGGCCGATCTCGACACGCAGCGGAACGCCGCGCATCTCATGCTCCGCAAACTTAAAGCCCGGGCTCTTATCCGTGTCGTCAAGCTTTGCCGAAATTCCGGCGGCCTTTACGGCCATGCAGAGTCTGTCCGCCGCAGCCAGAACCCCTTCCTTTTTCTGCTGAATCGGAATGACCACCGCCTGCACCGGCGCGATGCGCGGCGGCACCACCAGACCGGAATCGTCCCCGTGCACCATGATCATCGCACCGATCAGTCTCGTGGAAAGTCCCCAGGAGGTCTGGAAAGGATAATGCGGCTGATTGTCCTGCCCCGTAAAGGTGATATCAAACGCCCGTGCAAAGCCGTCGCCGAAATGATGACTCGTACCGGACTGCAAGGCACGGCCGTCATGCATCATCGCCTCGATGGTATACGTCGCCTCCGCGCCTGCAAACTTCTCCTTGTCGGTCTTGCGGCCCTTGATCACGGGAATGGCAAGATCCTCCTCGAGAAATTCCGCATAGACATCCAGCATCTTCTGCGTGCGCTCCTCCGCTTCCTCGCGGGTCGCGTGCATGGTGTGTCCCTCCTGCCAGAGGAATTCGCGCGAGCGAAGGAACGGCCTCGTCTCCTTTTCCCAGCGGACGACCGAGCACCACTGATTGTAGACCATGGGAAGATCCTTGTAGGAATGAATCTCATTCTTGTAGAAATCACAGAACAGCGTCTCCGACGTCGGCCGCACACAGTAGCGCTCCGTCAGCTGCTCCCCGCCGCCACAGGTCACCCATGCCACCTCCGGCGCGAAGCCCTCGACATGATCCTTTTCCTTCTGAAGCAGACTCTCCGGAATCAACAGCGGCAGATAGACATTTTCCACTCCCGTCGCCTTAAACCGTGCATCCAGAAGCCTCTGAATGTTTTCCCAGAGGGCGTAACCGGCCGGTTTCAGGATGATAAAGCCCTTGATGTTGGAATAGGCCACCAGCCCGGCCTTGACGACCACATCGGTGTACCACTGCGCAAAATCCACGTCCCGGGAGGTAATCGCCTCCACCAGTTTCTTGTTGTCCGCCATGTTGATTGCTCCTTTTTCAAAAAATGTGCGTTTATTATATCACAACTCCCGTACCCTCAGTCGTAGGGATGGATGGTCTCGATGGTTCCGTCTTCCGCAATATTGAGCTTTGTGTACTTGACACAACGCTCGTGGGTCACGCCCCCGGAGAGCTCACAGTCATGGTAGAAAAGATACCAGTCCCCGTCAATCTGCACAATGGAATGGTGGGTCGTCCAGCCAAGAACCGGTTCCATGATCCTCCCCTTGTAGGTGAAGGGCCCGTCCGGGCGGTCTCCCTCCGCGTAGCAGATATAATGCGTGGTGCCGGTAGAATAGGACAGATAGTATTTCCCGTTCAGCTTATGCATCCAGGGTCCCTCGAAATAGCGGCGGTCCTCATCGGAGGCCTTCAGGGGCTGTCCGTTCTCATCCAGAATCTGCAGCTGCTTCGGCTTCGTGAGATACTTTGATCCGTCGTCCGCAAGCTCCGCAAAAACCGGTCCCAGCGCCGGCTCATCCCCCTCCGGCCGGTGCTCGTCCGGATTGAAGGATCCCGACTGCCACATCTCCAGCTGACCTCCCCAGAGTCCGCCGTTGTAGCAATAGATTTTGCCGTCGTCATCCACAAGCACGGCCGGATCGATGCTGTAGCTGCCCGGAATCGGCTCATCATAGGGTTTGAACGGACCGACGGGGCTGTCGCCCACCGCGACCCCCAGACGGAAAACCTCGTTTTTATCCTTTGCCGGAAAGACCAGATAGTATTTGCCGTTCTTTGTAAACAGATCAGGTGCCCACATCTGCCGTCCGACCCAGGGCACATCATGCTGGTGAAGCGCCAGGCCGTTGTCCACACAGGGGGCATCCAGACTGTCCATCGACAGCACATGATAGTCCTCCATCATATACTGCTCGCCGTCGTCGTCATCCGGCACATCCCGCTCCACATCGTGGGAAGGATAAATGTAAATCTTACCGTCAAATACATGGGCGGACGGATCCGCTGTGTAGATGTGTCTGACCAGTGGCTTGCGCTCGTTCTCTCTTCTCATGAACCGGTTCCTCCTTAGATTGTTGTTGAACCTCTACCGTCCATCATTATACATGAACCGGACGGTTTTTTCACGCAAAGATTCTCTGTATTTAATTGTGGCGGGGTATCTGACCCGGTCCGCCATTAACCGGATTCGGATGCTTCCCGTTCGTGAGACCCGGTTCGGACGTCGGAGCTGCCGGACGACGATGGATACCGCCGTTTCCGGTCATCGGTGACCCTCCGAACTGCTTGCGGAACATGTCATCAATACTGATATCCCGCACCTGCGGTTTCCAGGCCTCCATCCGATCCATGGCAAGCGCCAGGGCGGTGTTCTGGGCCTCGCTTCTCTCTGACTCCGGAATGGCCTGAATGGCCACGGTCAGATTCTCGGCAAAGGTGTGACCGGCTGTCCTGTCATTCACCTGATAAGCGCTGTCCGCCACCTGCTGCACATGCGGCACAAGATTGCCCTTCGCATCGAAACAGACTTCCGAAAGCATCGTAAAGAGCGCCTGGTTGTCCTCCTGTGCCCAGAAGCTGTTCATCAGCTCGGTATCAACGACCGGTTCCCCGCCGCGGGCGGGTGCGATCTGCCTGTAGTCCACGATCTGACCTGTCAGAGGGGAAGGCTCGGCATCCGGCAGCGTGAGATGCTCCTCGATGAAACGCGAGGGTTCTTTTGCATCCTTTAAAAGCTTCTTTCTGATCTCGTTGGGGAATTTGATCCGGTAATAGGGTACCAGTCCCTGCTTCGGCTGCTGCGAAGTGATGGCACACTCCGTGTCCGCAGGTCCCACCAGCGTGAGCATTTCAGCATTTTCCGCCTCGGCAAGCGTGATTTTTCCGGTTTCATCGTCAAGGCTCAGATCCGGATAGTTTTTCAGCTCCTCCACCCCTTTTGTAACCTTGTCCCTGTGGAGCTCCGACAGCCACACCAGAGACAGATCCCGCTGGTATCCTGCCGGCTGTGTCCGTGTCTTTTTCACCACCTCGTAGAGATCCACACTGTGAGTCTGATCGGGATTCGCGCCCTTTGCCAGATCCTTCGGATCGGGCTGACGAGAATCCTTTAAGAGCAGCGTAGTGCCCTTGATGCCCACAATGGTCTGGTAATGCCCGCAGTACTTGATGGCCACCGGTGAACGATCGTGCTGCAGGGCATATTTTACCTGCTGTCTGATGGCCTCCACCGCGGTATCATCCGCCTCGTCCCGGAAGATCGCGCCGTGATCCCCGGTTTTGGCGGGCGGCAGGTCTTCAAAGCCCCAGCTGTGCATGGCCGTGTTGGGCACCGTCTTCATCACCAGCTCACTGTCATGGAAGGGATCGGAGCCCGCTTCATTGTTGAATTCGTTGGTTTCCAGTGCTCTGGCCTGGTCGCCCTCCTGCAGCGTCTTCGTGGTGCGGTATGCGCGGACCACCTCCTGTGAAATCCGGACCCCCCGGCTCTTCAACAGGTTGGAAAGCGCCACAGACCAGCAGCCCTGAGCAGACGTCTGGAAATCATCCTGATGGATGCCCGGCAGCATGACGGTGCCGTCCAACAGCGTCGTCACGGCGGGAGAAGCCGGCGCTTTGCCGCTGTCCGCGCGCTGTCTGCTCTCCTTGACGGCCTGATTGATCCGGTTAAGACCCGCGATCCGCTGATCCAGATAGTCGATGTACATCTGTCCGTCGGGCATCGTCTTCAGGGTATCGCCGTACATCTTTTTATACTGCCTGAGCACCGTGACATCGCCGCAGTTTAAGATGGCGCGCGGCAGCGTCTCATCACCGGGATCAAAATCCTGTTTATCCACATTCATGTCGTGGGAGCGGATGAGGATCTCGCCCGTGATCGGGTTTCTGACCGGGGCGTGCACGCCGGGCTCCCTGCGCTTCGGCGGATACTTCTTCAGTTCCTCCAAAAGCTGTTGCTGCTGCGGATTCGGCTGCGCATTCTGCGCTTTCTTTTGCGGATTCTGTGCTTTCTTTTGCGGTCCCTGTACCGGCCGCACCGGTACCTCCTGCGTCGTTTTCGGGGTTTCTGCCGGACGCACCGGTACCTCCTGTGTCGCTTTCGGAGGCTCCGCAGGTCTTACGGGCGGCTGCACAGGGGGCTCTACCGGGGGCTCTACCGGCCGCACCCGTACCTCCGGCGCTGCTTTCGGAGGCTCCACCGGCTGCACAGGGGGCTCCACCGGCCGCACCGGCGGCTCCTGTTCCGTGGTCGGTTCGGTGCCGGAGGTGAGTTCCTCTTCAAGTCCCTCTTCAAGCTCCTCTTCAAGTCCCTCTTCGAAATCCTCCTCAATACCATCCTGGAGATCCCGATCCTCCGCTGCCCGTGACTGCTCGGCAGCCTCCGCTTCCGTCCAGAACCGGTTGTTCCAGACCATCCAGTTCATCGGATGATCCATGACATCGGGCTTCATGTTGACATCGGCACCGTAGTCCTTGAGAATCCTGCCGTTTAAGAACCGGTCCCGAAGCTCTTTCTCTTCCTCGTTGTGGCGGTAATCACCGAAGAGCTCGGGCAGCGCTTCCTGCTCCCTGCCCTCGTCGATCTGCTGAAGCCTGGCCCGGACATAGGTGTAGGGCAGCTTCCCTTCGCGATACTGGGTGGTCAGAGACTTCATCCTGTCCACACGAAGCCCTGACAGGCTCTGCTCGAGCTTTGCCTTCTCCGCCTCCAGCGTGCGCTTCTCCCTGAGGAGCGCCACCTTCTCCTCATAGGCGGCCAGACCTTTTCTCTCGTCTTCCCTGAGCGCCGCCCGATGGATCGCGGCATCCGCCTGAGCGATCTTCGCATCCCGCCTTGCGATCCGCTCGTTCAGCTTCCGAATGAGCTCCGCCGTCTGCTTCATCTGTGAATTGAAGCGCTTCTCCTCCGCTTTCACGCCCTTGCGGATCGTGTCCTCCGCCTTGTTCATGAGCTTCGTGCGGTTGTTCTTCAGATCCAGATAATTCTTTCTCTGCGTCTCCAGCGCCTTCTTCCATTCCCTGGTGAGTGCGGGAAGATTCAGATCCGGCTGTGTCTTGCGCAGCGCCTCATACCGCTCCGCCATGTGGAGCACTTCGTCCTCCAGCTGGGCGTAGCCGGGTTGTTTCGCATTCTCCGGGTGGAGTGCGAGCATCTCGATCAGCGCTGCCTGTCTCGCCTGCAGCAGGATGGGGACCTGGAACAGGTTGCGTCTGAAGGCACCGCCCACAACGCCCGGATAGCGGATGACCCCCGACAGAAGATCCTGCTCGTTTTCCTCTCTCATGAATCTGTCCTGCGCCCGCTTCGCGTCCGCGATCATCGTCTCCAGACGTCCGACCTGCGACTGATAGTTGATATCTCCCTTATCCATCAGATAATTGCCCAGATGGAAGGGCTGTCTGCGGGAGCCGTCCGTATTCATCGGCACCTTCACGATCATCGTGTCGGGATCGAAGTCCTCCTCGGGGATGACGGCCATAGTCTTGATCGCCTCAAATCCCTCGCGGCTCTTTCCGCGGAAACCGTCCTTCAGGAGCGTCGCATTGTTTCTGGCGCCGTTCGCCATATTCTCCATGTAATTCATCACGTTCTGGCGGTAGAGGAAACGGTTCTGCTCCTTGCGCGGGGAATCATCCGCCGGATCCGCTTCGATAAGGGCATCGATTCCGCGGGTATATTTGCCCATCTTCCTGGTGCGCTCATACTGGAGCAGTCCGTCAAAATAGTTGGTGGCACCGCAGGCGAGGATTTCGCCCATGCTCCGCCCCTTCGTGATGCCGGAAAGTCTGGTGGCTCCCTCCTGCGCGATCAATTTCAGCCGCTCGATCACCTGATCCGGATGGCGCTCAAATTCATCGACGGAGATATTGTTCTCCTTTAAATAATTGGCGAACATATAGGCGCCGGAGAGCTGCGAGCTGGTCACGATATCGCGGGCATACTGCCACGGCACGCCGAACTCCCGGGTCGAGTCCAGATTGTCCATATACTGCGATCCGGAGAAGGTATCCTTCGCCATCCGCATGAGCTCATCCATCCGGCTCTGCGCTTCCTTCATCTCCCTGACAGCCAAAGAGAGCTGTTTCCGGTTCTCCTCCACCGTCATGTCGGCTTTCAGTGCCAGATCCAGTTTATGCCTGGCCTCATAGACCAGATGGAAGGCATAGACCTTGCTTCCCTCCTCCGCGTTGAGACCGGTCTTTATGACACCGAGCTCCTCCATCCGGCGCATGAGTTTTGCCAGACCGGCGACATATTCCGGAGCAAAGCCGGGATTTGTCTTTGCTGTCTCTCTGATGTCACGCTGCCTGTTTTCTTTGGAGACCGTAACGCCCTTCTCCGTCTCAAAGAGATCCAGCAGATAGGCATTCTCCGGCTTCTTCTTTCCTTCCGCATGGATGATCGCCTCTCTGGCGTTGAACAGATTGTAATTCGCCGCCATCCGATCAACTGCCCGATTCTGGATCTCAGACTTCACCCTGGTGAAGAGGGCATTGGCATCCGCAAGATCCCTGCGGAAGGCATCCAGCTCCTCCTGCGTCCCCTTGCCGTCCGTCATGCCTTTCCAGTCAAGACCCGCCTGCCTGAGGATATCATTCACCCGTTCCGTCGCCGGATGATCGACCTGCCTCTCAAAGAGCGTTTTTTCGGGTCCATAGCTGTCAATGGTGACAGGCGATGTG
>JAIKYU010000017.1 GCA_024682835.1 Lachnospiraceae bacterium
AGTAAAGCATTTGACATACAATATTGGCATAGAAAGAGGTGATCATTATGGCAGTTAAAGCAGAAAACATGTTTATTTCGCAGTCTCTGCTGGAAAGAGGGATTCCTTTTGATGCTGGAATTCCGAATCTTAATCAGGAAACAGAAGCGACCATGCAGGAAGCCAGGGATATTGTCAGCGGTAAGAAAGAAACAAAAACCTATCATTCTGCCGGTGAACTGTTTGCGGAGATCGATGCGGAATGAGGGTCTTAATTGACGGCTGTACGAACAGGATCGCATAGCGATCTGCATGACATGTAAGTGAGGTGCCGTTTACCCTGACCGGAGCTTTCCTTTTATGCCGTAGCTCAGAAGAACCTTCAGGTGTCGCAGACCGTCTGGGATGCTCTTCAGGTGGGAAGGTCTCATTCGTCCGTCCGGGTACAGTCTGACCGGTATCTCGGTGATCCGTAGATTGTTCAGCACAGATTTCACAATCATTTCGCTTGCAAATTCCATTCCGGTGGTGCAAAGATCGATGTTTATCATGGCGCCTTTTCGGAAAGCGCGCATGCCGCAATGAAAATCGCGGATGTCTGCTTTGAAAAAGAACCGGCCGATGCCGGAGAGGAGCGGGTTGCCGATATACCTGTGAGACCAGGACATGGCCCCGGGTTCAATGCCGCCGCGGAAGCGGTTGCCCATCACCAGATCGTAGCCTTCCTCCAGCTTATCAATGAAGGCAGTCACGTTGCCGAAGTCATAGCTGTCATCAGCGTCTCCCATGACGATGTAGTTCCCGTTTGCGGCGTTGATTCCTCCCATGAGAGCTGCACCATATCCTCTTTCCGGGACATGAATGACTCTTGCGCCGAGAGCTTCGGCGATCTCTGCAGATCGGTCCGTGCTCCCGTTGTCGGCGACGAGGATTTCAGCGTCGGCATGTGCCGCGTCGATCCAACGCTGCGCCTTTTGCACGCAGGTACCGATGGTCTTCTCCTCATTCAGACAGGGCATCAGGATGGTAATCTTTTCTTTTGTCATTTCAGCCATCCTTTCTGTGCTCATTAAGTGGAAGCAATACACAATTAAAAAACGGAATAATAAACGCGGAGAGGGTTCTGTAAGTGAACCAGTAGTGTATGGCGGAGTGGTTTTGCAGTACAAAATACCAGATAAACGGACTGACTGTCAGTAACAGGAAGGTCAATAATTCATTTTTCCGGATCTGCTTTTTGTAGTAACGAATGAAAATGATGACAAAACCCACGATCACAAACGCGGAAAACAGAACAAGAGGAATGTTCCCCAGTACATTCAGGTTTTTTTCGATCACCTCCCAATAGGATATGCGTTGATCATAGGCTGTCCGGCTGGATCGAAATCTGATGGTCGAAATGGCATCGGCAATCACATTCTGATCAGTGAGAATGGTGGAGAGAATCCACTTTTCAGCCCACATCCCTGCATAGCCCAAAAGCCAGAAAAATGAGTATATCAGACAATTCTTTGGCCATGCCTGCGAGTGATGGATTTCAAGCAAAAGCCACACGGTCAGCGGCAAAATCAGTCCCAACAGCGGATAGGTCAGGAAGTCAAAGAAAGCGGTCACAATACCGATGAGCAGGAAATAATACGGGAGGTTTTTGTTCGAAACAAAACCGGAAAGCAGGAGGATCGTCGCAATGGTGCTGATGTAATACATGATGGCGTATTCCATACAGAAAGAGGCGGAAACAGGATTGATGAACAGCCAGGTAATCAGCCAGGAGGCCGACGCGCCCCATCCGATTTTTCTGAACAACAGCAGGGAGAGCATCCAGGCGAGAACAGCCTCGATAATGAGATTCAGGATCCGTATGTTCTGGTATGACGTGATCAGCAGAAGCGGTTTCACGACTGTCAGATACCCGTGCCAGTAGCGGGCTTTTGTATGAAGTTGAGGGGTGTCCTCTCCGCGCAGTGCAGCCAGCAGCTTTTGGCTGGTTTCGTTCACATCGGGATAATCTTTGTAGGGAATCAGCATGGCCTTTGTAATGATGCTTTCCGATCCGTCATAAATAGCTTCCCCCATTATCTCTGAATCCGTAAACATATCCAATCTGAAGGCCGGGTATCCTTTAATGATATAAGGTTCATCTCCTGACAAAAGCAGATCTGTTGCCAGGGCGACATGGTTTTTCATCCCGTTCACCGGAAGAAGGTAAACAGCAGTCATCAAAAGAAATCCGATGATTCCGGACAGAACCAGGATCCCTAAGGCTTTCAGAAATAGACGAAGAAGTGGTCGCATCAGTCGGATACCTCCTTTTTCTTTCGGGTCAGTAATTGCCGGTAATGATACAAAACCTCCTGCATACTGTCTTGATCCGGTTGCCCGTTGTCAGAAAGCAAACCGACAAATGCACCGGAACCGTGCTGCGCATCATACCAATCCCGGATCCGGGAGAGATAGAGATCATTCTGATTCAAATCCACATTCTTCTTCGCCAGAGCAGTGCTCTGCGTATCCTTAATGTACTGAAGCGGATGATTCGTGTCAGTCAGAACAACAGGAATATGATTGGCGATTTCCATGACTTTCAGCCAGAGATCATCGGCATCCAGACTGTATTCCCGAATCAGCGTTTCATCCAGCAAGGTCAGATCCAGAAGCCCTGGAGGGTAAAGCGCACCGGCCCCGCCTGTTGCAAGCAGCTGATGCCTGGACTCATGAATGCATACATCCGTTTCTCTTGGCCATAGTTCATACGGATAGATTTTTCCGCTTGTTTCATAAGCGATCAAGTGGACGCGCCTTGCAGAAACCGCTGAAGGAAAGCGCAGGTAGGATATAAACAGGTGATCAATCAAATCCTCCGGGAAATAGAGATCATCATCAACGGTTATGACAATGCTGTCAGGATATTTCCGGAATGCGTAAAAATACTTCTTGTGTGATTTCAAGTTTTCTGATACCCATTCCACGCGAAACGAGGGATGGTTTTGCAGTTCAAGAAGCTCTTTCGGAAGATTCTTTTCTTTCTCCGGGAACTCCTCTTTCGACAGCCATAAAATGATTTCATCGGCCGGATGTGTCTGATGAAGAAGCGCGTCCACAACGGTGGGTACGGCAGTTATTCTTTGCGGGTAGGAAGTGAGCGATACGATAAGGCGATGCCCGGACAATCGGAGATACTCCTCATAAGGTCGCTCTTTGATGGCATAGCACAATTGCCGGTTTCTGTCTGTCACAGAGGACAAATCCTCCTCCTCATATTGACCCGACAGGAATACTTCTCGTACGGATTCATAGTATTGTCTGGCAGAGGGGCTTGACCAGTCTTCGATGTAGTGGTCAAATCCGTACAACAGATTATCTACGACAAATTTCTCAGCGCTTTTCTGAATCACACAATAGTAAGACAGCTGTTCCACCTGGTGCTTTGCGCTTAATACAGCGGATACCAGACTGTTGCAGTCTGCCTTTTTTGATTCGGTAATGGATCCGCTGTTCGCAATGTGATAGCCATACAGCACATCCTGGATGTAAGTGATTTTGGAGGCGGCGACGACACTTACTGCAGCGAAGGTGATATCATTTGTCGAGGCGAGTTCTTCAAACCGAAGATTCTTTTCCCGGATAAACGCCAACGAATACATCTTGTTCCATGGGGTGGGATTGATGATGCTCATGATCCGGTCTGGATAATCCGAATAATTGAACAGATCCTTCGGCATTGATTTTCCATGACGGTAAATGCCCACTCTTTCTTTTTCTTTTCCATCGGCATAGATGCGCCAGAAATCATAGGTAACAAGATCTGCCTTTGTTTTTTCCAGTCTGGCGGATGCTTTTTCCAATAAGCAGGGATGGTATTCATCATCCACATCGAGAAAGATAATATATTTGCCGTGAGCCTCATCGATTCCGCGGTTTCTAGCTGCGCCGGCGCCTCCTTTTTTAGACAAGGGCAACACCCGGAAGCGGGAATCGCCGGCGGCTGCCCGGGTAATCCTGTCAGGAGTGTCATCGATTGACTGGTCATCAATAAAGAGGATCTCGTAATTCGTGTACGTCTGCTGCTTCAGCATGGCGACGCAGGAAGGAATGTATGGCTCCGCATTGTATACGGGGATCACAACAGAAATCAGGGGTTGCTGGGGCGACGCCGTGGGCGGCTCCGGCACGATTATACTTGCCTGGGGGAGTATCTCACGGACACTGGTTTTTGTATCCGCGGCATTTTCGCTTTTTTGTCTGTTTATCCATTGCGAAAGATTGGATAAATACACTTTTTCGCTCGCGTGGAGGAGGTAGGACTCGCGGTTCTTTTTTCCGTCAGCGATGTATTTTTCCGGATCTTTGATGTAGGATTCCATCATCGAACGTAGAGCATCCCTGTTTCCGACAGGGAAAATATCCTCCCGGGAAAACAGAGACATGGCGCCGACATGATCGGACAGGATGACGGCTTTTCCCAGCATGGCTGCTTCCAGTGCGACCAGTGACAGGCTTTCGTCTGTTGATGGAATGAGCACGACATCCATGGAGCTGTAGAATTGCAGAAGTCGGATGCGATCCGTGATTTCTTCATGCTCATATATGCCATCCACATCAAGCGGCAGATTTGACCAGTACTCCTTTGACCACTGCGGTTTTCGCCCGATCATATGAAGCTCTGCCCGGCTTCGAAGCGGCTCCGGAAGAGACAGAAAAGTCTCAAGGGCAAATGCCTGACCTTTGCGCTGCTCCAGCGTGCCGGAAATGAGGAATCGGATTCTTGTATGCACGGTTGAGGCTGCTTTCGTATCAATGGAGTCGTACTCATCTTCTACATAGTCCTGTAAAACAGTTATGTTAGCGGGATGATAGGTGCTCTCAATAAAGGAACGGGCATATTCACTTACGCAGGCAATTCGATCTGCCTGCTCGATGACCTCCCGGGGAATGAAATTCTTTGTAAGCAGATCGGGGAGATTCATGGCCTCTCTGAGAAACAGAACCGTTGGTACATATTGTTTGGCAAGATTGGCTATGGGCGCGCAAAAGATGGTGTTGGCGATCACCAGCTGATAAGGCTGCAGCGCCAGAAGCATCTCCGCTGTGGAACAGTCCGGATAAGGCATAATTCTGACGGGAATCCCGGCTGATTCAAATTCTTTCCGATATTCGCCATCCGAAAGGGACCATACGTCAACAGGATATTTCAGCGCGATCAGAGATCTTGCCATGCGCAGAAGCGCGGCAGGAGCTCCGGAATAGGTCAGTTCATGAGAAATAAGCAGGATGTGATAGCCTTTCTTCTGAGGACGACCGTCTTTTTTTCGTAATCCACCGATGTGGAGAACCTGACGCGGAAGCCACGTGAATGCAAGACCCAGTCTGGTGGAAAATGAGGTTCTTGTCGCCAGCAATTCGTATTGAAGCCTGTCAATGGAGGCATTTTGGGTGAAGCTGGTTTCTTCCAGTCCGGCACATCGCTTTTCCAGAGATGCGATTCTGTCAAGGGATTTCCGGTTTTTATCCATCAGTTTGTCGTATTTAGACAGTAGTTGCTCCTTTACATTTTTGAGACGTAGATTCTCCTGCTGCCACATCTCCTTTTTTCGGCGGTATTCCGTCTCAATCCGCGCCTTAGCTTCTTTGGTTTCCTGCAGCCAGATAAGAGCTTTTTCCCGGTTCTGCCTGGCATGATCCAGCTGGTTTTCGGTTCTTGTCAGTTTTTGACGGATTCTTTCGATTCCCTCGTTGTAGTGCTCAAGCAGCACTTCCCACATTAGTGGGAAACGGTTTTCTACAGGCTGTTGATTTTCCAACTGAGAGAAAAAAACCGCCCATTCTTTGCAAAAATCGTATCTTAGAACATCCGCTACAGCTTCCCTGGCCTCCGAACCGAGTTTTTTTCGCTCCTGTTCGTTGAGGAGAAGATGGATGACCTGCTTTGCCATGCCATCCAGATCGTGCTTCTTGACCGTTCGAATCCCTTTTCCTTTTTCGATCATGGTAAGGTAGGGGAGATCATACATGACCACCGGTACACCTGCCCCCATACTTTCCACCAGCCCATTTGGGAAGCCCTCGTAATCGCTGGTGATCATGCATACGGAGGATTGCCGGTAATAGGAAAAAACGTCCTTTTGATATCCGGCAAACAGAACGGAATCTGACAGGCCGATAGAAAGAGCATACTCCTTCAGTGCCTCCAGCATTTCTTCCGTTTCGCCCCGGCCTACGACAAACAGTTTTGCGGAAGGAACCTCAATGAGAACCCGTTTGAAGATCTGCAGTGCTTCTTCGGGATTCTTTTCGCCGGAGATGCGTTGGCACCATATGACGGTTTTGCTTTCTAAATCTGACGGGACAATTTCCTCTACGGATTGGAATTCCATCGGATTTACGGTTTCAAAGATGCATGGGTTAAAGTTCTTCCAGAACTCTGTGTCCATATGGTTCAGGGTGATCAATCCGTCTGCCATGGAGAAAACATAGGGTAAAGCAAGATGTCTTTTCGGGTCTCCTATCGCCGGCTGCGAGAAAACACTGCAGCATTGAATAACAAATCGAATATGATTCATTTTGCATACAAGGAGATCCCACAGCAGAAAGGGATCGGTCCATTGGTGATCCATCATCAGATCGATCGCGTATTCCTGGATGGCGCTTTGGATTTTCCGCATTCTTTCATACAGCTGCGGATCATTTTGGCTGCTGATATGTGGCAGGATCACCCGAACCACGCTTTCCGGCAGGTCGTAATCATCCGTGCAGGGAGGAGCTTCCGTGAACAGAATCACGCGATAGCCCATTTGACACCACAGGTGAATCAGGTGGCACAAAACCCGCTCCGCGCCCCCGGAAAAGATTCTGTGATAGTATGCCCCAATGGTGAAAATCCGCGCGTTTTCTTTTGGGGTGATACAGGAGGAATTGCGGAAATCGGTGACGATCTTCGCGGGATGGCCATGGTACATCTGTGCCATTTCGGCGACAATGGAAGCAGGATCATAGTAGCGCAAAGTTACTTCGATACCTTCGGAGAAGGGGGCGGTTAACCAGGTATCAGCCCTTTGTATGCAATTTTTTAATTCATCCCGGGAAAGCTCTTTTGCGGCGTCTTGCAGTTCGGAATCACCAGTTAAGTCGGCAAATCGACGGGTGGTGTCAGTTGCATTTTTTTTGGTGCAGATCAGGTTAAAAGCATGAAGATCTCCGGAAGGGAGTGTGCTCATGCCGCTGCCGACCGTATAATTATACAATGGACGATCAATGCTTCGATAGGTTTTGGCGTAGTATGAAATAACGAAGTATTGATACTTGTCTTCGGCCATATACAAGGGGGTGTGTTCCATGTGCGTATACGCATTTTGTAACAGCGAGGCTGCGTACATTTTTCCCCAGATAGAAGAACTATAAAGCTGTTCTATAAAACATTTACGAAAAATCTCTTTTCCTTCAAGACGATCAGGCATTGTATTTAATAATCTTTTGTTCGCATCAACCGTATAAGCGGAGGCGTTGGCTGTCGGGATCACGTTAACTCCGAACTGCAAAATATCCACCGGTTCCGCAAGCATCTCTTGACAGAGCGTTTCGCAGGCTTCGGGCTCCAGGGAGTCGTCTCCGTCAACCAGCAGCAGGAAGCGGCCGGTTGACGCTTCGATACCGGTTCTTCTGGCGTTGTTCAGCCCGATGCCTGCCTCCTGTTCGATGACATGTATGCGAGGGTCTTTTTCCTCATAACTTCGAAGAATGGAAACGGTGGAATCGGTGGAGCCTTCATCCACACAAATAATTTCAATGTCGGAGAAGGATTGGTGAATGGCACTCTCCACGCAGGCTGAAATGATATCTTCCTGATTGTGAGAGATGATGACGATGGTGATCATTGAATTCATTGTGATGGTCCCCCCGCTGTATACATCGAACAGATCTCCTCCGGATTGCCGTCTGCACGGAGAATTCCCTTTTCGATCCAGATTGTCCGGGTGCAGTGCTTTTGGATTTTGCCCATGTTGTGGCTGACCATAATGGCGGTGGTTCCGCCTGCCAGCATTTTGTTGATCCGTTCCATGCATTTTTCCTGAAAGAACAGGTCTCCGACCGCGAGGACCTCATCCAGAAGCAGAATTTCCGGCGCATTTCCCGCGGTGGCAATCGCGAATGCCAGCCTTTGCCGCATACCGGAGGAATAGTTCTTCACCTTTTCCTCCATGAAACCATGGAGCTCTGAAAAATCAACGATTTCCTGATAGTGCTCGTCCAGAAAAGCTTTGGAATAGCCGATGATCGCACCGTTTAAGTAGACATTTTCGCGGCCGGTCAGCTCCGCGTCAAAGCCGCTGCCAAGCGTCAACAGCTGCAGATGCTCCCGGTTCACCTCGATGGTGCCCTTACTCGGACGGACGGATCCGGCGAGAAGCTTCAGTAGTGTTGATTTGCCGGAGCCGTTGGTGCCGATAACGCCGAGCACTTCGCCCTTATGCACGGTGAAGCTGATCCCGTCAAGGGCTTTCAGCTCACGATGATTCACCTGTCCGTGCAGGCGCTGAATGAAGTAGTCTTTTAAGCCGCTGGTATTCCCGGTGGCGATATGAAAGATCATCGTCAGATCCTTCACACGGATCACTTCGGTATCGGTGTTTTGCGTGGTTTTCGGAGGCATGATATCTATCCCTTACAACAATAGCATGGCATCATTTTCTTTGCGATGAAATAAATAAAATCCGACAAAAAACATGCCGATTCCCCAACCGATGGCACGGATCCACAGGTCGATCTCCGGAATCTGTCCGTACAGCAGAACTTCCCGGAAAAAGGCGATGTAATTGTAGACCGGATTGTTGCGGATTAGTATCTGTACTCCCGCAGGCACGCCGTCGATCGGGTAGAAGATGGCTGACAGATACATCCAGAGCGTCAGGATGACGGAGTAGAGGTATTGAATGTCCGCAAAGAAGACATAGAGGATGGCCAGCAGATAACCGATTCCGAGGGAAAACAGCAGGCAGAACAGGATTCCCGGAAGCATGGCTGCAGCAGCGGGGGAAAACGGAATGCGGTACAGCATCAGCAGGAGGACATACGGAATCAGCGACAGCAGGAAATTGATCAGCGCCGTGAAGCAACGCGACAGGAGAAAGACATGCCTGGGCACCCTGACGGTCATGAGGAGATCCCGATTGTCGGTCAGCACGGTGATCATCTGAGTGGTTGACTGGCTGAATAATGCCCAGACGAGGTAGCCGGTCAGATAATAGACCGGATAATTCTCGATGGAGCGTCTGAACATGGAGGAAAAGATCAGCGTCATGACCAGCATGTAGAGCAGGGGATGCAGCACGCTCCATAACATGCCCAGGCTGGAGCGGACATACTTGCGCTTCAGCTCTCTTTTTGTCAGTTCAAAAACAACAAAGGCGACCTGAATCCATTCTGCCTTCCTGTCGGTCACAGGCTGTTTCATCTCATCACCTGCTTTTTGCCGTCTGCAACTTTGCGGTTCTTTGTTGACGGCCGGTATTTTCGGAGGTACATGAGCCTCCGGTAGCGCCTTGCAGCTTCAAGGCTCTGTTTGGTGTCCGTTCCCCGGCGGACGATGCTGCCGTAGATCCAACCGCTTTCATGAGGGATCCGGTGGCGGAGACCCAGGCGGTCGAGAAGGCGTGCGGTGAATTCGAGGTTGCGGATCTCCCGGTAGGAGAGGCGCGCCGCCACCTCCTGCATGGAAGCGTCCTCCAGCATGTCGTCGCAGAAGCGCAGGGTTCCGTACCAGGCCGCTTCCCCGGCCGTCGGGTGGAGCATAAAGCGGGTCAGCACATGTCTGCACAGCCGGTCGCCGGTATCGATTTCCGGGTTTGTGCCGTCCATGTCCTCCTTTCGCAGTGCTTCGCCGTAGCGTGACGCATAGGTCAGGATCTGCGGCAGCAGGCGGTTGATCTTCCGATCGTTGTAGTGGATCGTGTCGGACAGAAGCGGCAGGTAGCGCACGGCGGGGGCTGTGGAATCATTGGCCTTATCCTGTGATGAACCGCAACCATTGCCGATGATTCCGTGCGGGTCGGTATAAACGCTCCGGTAGCCCATCGTCATCCCCGCGGGTTCCGAGAGCACCGCCTCGAAGAGACAGTTGCAGAAATCCGCTTTGCGGAGAATGTCCGTGCCGGGCCGGAAGTAAAAGGTGTGATATCGTGAGGGATCCGCGCCGGCAGGGAGGTCGTAGAGACCAAAGTAGTAGCCCTCCAGAGGCTTTTGCCTGTCCGGAATCAGGCGGTTGATGCTTGCCTGGGTGCTGCCCATCCAGCCGCTGTCGACCAGAGCGGAAGAGATTTCATCCGACAGTCCTTCCTGGCAGAGATATCCGCGGGCGGACAAAAGGGCTTGTTCGCCGTGCTTCTGAAAGAGCGGAGCAAGGCGTGGCCAGGCAGCCTGTGCACGCAGCTCCCAGCAGCGGATTTCCGGACGTGTGAGGATGTCATCCAAAGACCGGTCAAAGCCAAGGATCCAGGCGGCTTCATTCAGCTCCGTCTCCGTCAGGCCGCCGCGGCGAAGAATTTTCCGCATGGTTACGTCGATTCCGCACAGGAACAGCCAGTCGGGGCAGGTGTCGCTTTTAAGAGCGAGCTCCGGCAGCCGGAGTGAATAGCGGGATACGCGAAGATAACGAAGCTCCAGGGGGCTTTCTTCGCCAAGGAGTGTCTGCGCCGCCCGATACAGAGGATAACCGTCTCTGGAGAGAAAATACAGTCGCTTTGTTCCCCGTTTCTGCGCTTTACGCAGCACCCATGTGACGTAAGCGGTTACAACGGGAGCCCAGACGTGCAGACAGGAACGCTCCGGTGCCCAGTGCGGATTGTCAGGCAGTTCGGCGAGACAGGCGCGCATCACCCTGCCGTGCAGCGGCCAGTGCGCGTCGATCAGGCGCAGCCGGGATTCCTCTTTATCAAATCTGGAGACCGTTGGTTTCATGGTGTTTCTCTGTTCCTCCGGGTACTTGTGGGTGACGGTCCGGGTGCTTCGGGCCGGTTACAGCTGATGTCTGGCGCTCTTTATCCGTCTGAGCAGCCGGCCGGGGATCAGAGCGCCTGCCAATGGACGGATGACGTAGAGCCAGCCGATAGACAACCGGATTTTAAGCTCTCTGTAACAGGCAGACCGCAGCTTCATCTCTTTGACACGCTGTCTTAAGCCGCGTGTGTGATAATGCGTCCGGTCCGTATAATACAGGAGCAGCTCTTCCTGCAGATTGTCCCCGCGAAGACCGTTCCGGTAGAGCCTGAGAAACAGCTCGTAGTCCTCCAGCAGAGCGCTTCGCTCGCCGGTATCATAGCCGCCGGCCTGTTCCAGCACTTTCCGCCTGATCATCACCGTCGGGTGAATGAAAGGGGAGTAGCGCAGGTAATTGCGCAATGCGGGTTCTGCGGGACGGGACGCGTGGCCCCATTCCCCGTTCTGATCGTAGATCCGCGCATTACAGCCCACCCAGGCGGTTTCCGGGTGCGTGCGGAGGTAGGAAAGCTCCCGTGCCAACCGATCCGGCAAAGCGACATCATCCGCGTCCATCCGGGCGATAAAGGGCGCTGAGGCGTGCTTCAGGCATGCGTTCAGAGAATGGGCCAGCCCCTGCTGCTGTGTGGCACCGATAATCTGAATTCGGGAATCGCTCCCGGCAAGCGTTCCGATCAGATCGGAAATCGCAGGATCCGATCCGTCATCATAAATGATCAGTTCCAGGTCACTGAGACTCTGACCGAGAATGGAGTCCACGGCGCGCCGGATTGCGCCCGGGTAGCGCTCGTTGTGAATCCCCATGAGCACGGAGACCTCCGGATGTCTGTCCGTTTTGTCCTGTCCCGCCATGGGGCCTTCCGATTGCGGGAGATTGCTACTCATGTGTCAATCGCGGCGTAGACCGCCCGCATGGTTTCTGCACGGTTTTCTGTGGTGAAGGGAGCGGCGCTCTGCCTTGCCGCTTCTGCACAGCGCTGACGGAATGCAGTGTCCTCCTTCATCCGGCGGATTTGTGCGGCAAAGGCTGCGGCGTCCCATGGCGGGCAGACCAATCCGTTGTAGCCGTCCACCATGTATTCCCGTGTTCCGCGATTGTCTGACGCGATGACGGGAATTCCGGTCAGAAGAGCCTCCACCGCGGCAATGCCGAAGCCCTCCCTGCGGGAGGGAAAGATGAAACAGTCCGCGCTCTGCAGCACGTTTTCCATGTCCGTGCGGTAGCCCAGCAGCCGGACCTGGTCGGCCAGCTCCAGCCGGTCGATCATCTCCTCCAGCAGCTGCCTGTTTTTTCCCCGTCCGCAGATGCTTAACCGGATATCCGGATCCTTCAGCAGGGCAAGCGCCTCCAGAATCACGCGCTGGTTTTTGTTGTCATTGAGCTCGGCGGCGTTGACCAGGTGGAATGCCCCGTCGGGTATCCGCAGCTCCGTGCGCATCCTCTCCCGATCCGCGGGACGTCCGCAAAATCGAGCCGCATCGACCCCCACGCCATGGATCATATAGATCCGACCTCCCTGTCTTAGGGGGAGGTGCTGCGCCCACGCCGCATCTTCCCTGTTGATGGTGATCAGGATGTCTGTCTGCTTTGCCAGCAACCGTTCTGCGGGGTAGAAGACACCCCAGTACCAGAGCGGTGCGCCGTGGAAAAAATGGAAGCCGTGAGCCGTGTAGAGCACGGTCGGGCGTGCGCCGGACATGGCGGCGGCCACCCGTCCCAGCGCACCGCCCATCGGGTTGTGACAATGGACAAGATCGATCCGTTCCTGCCGGATCAGACGGATCAGACAGCGAAGCGCACGGCAGTTGGAGATCACGCGCAGGGGACTCTTGCGCAGAGGAATGTGATGCAGGATGATGCCTGCCTCTGTGAGCGCCTCTTTGGAAAAATGGTATACCGGATTATGAAAATTGGAGGCATAGTGAACCTCATAGCCAAGTGCCTGAAGGGAACGCACGTCGCTCATGAGGAACTGCGGAAGAAAGCCGCCGATGCTGGTGATGATGAGTGCGCGCTTCATGCGGTCCTCACCTTCAGCGGGGGCAGTTCACCGCGGTAGAGCGAAAGCAGGCCGAAAAAAAACGCTGTCGTGAGCGGGTGCGGCCCGTTAAAAACAGACTGGGTCATGTAGCCGAACAGACCGGCAAAGGCATACAGCTGGCATCTGGAGCAACGCTCTCTGTTCCGGATTCGCCGGATGAAATCAAAAAGGATCCAGGCATACATTCCGGCATAGGTGAGAAAGCCAAACAGGCCGGTCGTCGCGAGGTATTCCAGCAGATCGTTGTGTGCATTTTCCAACAGATAGATCCCGTCGTAGTGTCGTACAATCAGATGCCGGTACGCAAGGGCGAATTCGTCCAGATTGCCGGGACCGAGCCCCAGCAGCTTTTCCCGGATTCCGCCCTCCAGAAATGCGCGAACGGCAATTTCCCAGATCAGTCCCCGCCGGTTCAGGAAGTCGCGGCTGAAGTGTGTCGCGGCATACAGGATTCCGGCCAGAAAGGACAGTATAAGAAGGGCAAAGCTGCCCAGAAACAGGATGTGTCTGACACGTTTTTCCGCAGCTTCGCCGATCCGCGAGGGCAGCAGACGGCAGCAGAGGATGCCGGCGATTCCCGTAAGAAGCAGAATAGGGGGAATCCACAGGCGAAACAGAACCGGAGAGAGTTCGTCCAGATAAAGATCGGGGTTTATGCGGACGATGATCATCGCCATGCTGCCGGCCAGGCCCAGAAGACAGAGATTGATGCTCCATCCGTTGATTCTGCGTTTGCTGCGCATACACCAGACGGTCAGCACGGACAGCGTTGCTGCCGTGCTGAAATACAGGCTGTCCGCGTGGGTCAGAAACAGATTCAGATAGCAGAGAAACAGAGCGACCGCTGCCGGCACCTGCCGGGACGCCGGAAGGCTGACAAAGGCCGCAGCCAGGATCGGAAGCAGGATAGAGAGGCAGCCGCTGTAGGTGTTCACATTGCCGATGGTGGAGGTGTAGCTTGCCGCCCAGAGGGAATCCATGCCCTTCGACGCGCCGAGCGGATCCATGGACAAATCGTTCAGGAAACCGAGAAGCATCATGAAAAACCCGCTTCCGGCGAAAAGAATAAAGGGAAGACGCTCGCGCCTGAGAGAAGAGGAACAGAGAAAATAGAGCGCGCACATCGACAGGAGAAGAAGACCTCCGACATTCCAGCATTTTTCACCCGTGAAGGAGGCTTTTCGCCAGCTCGACAAAAGGCAGGACAGGAGCACGGTACCGCCAAAGAGAGCGACCGCCCAGTCCAGGGGAACGGCTGAAAGTCTTATGGACAAAAGGGAATCGGACCAAAACCGGACGGGCGCGCGGCGCGCACGCGGAAGGGCTCGTCCCCTATGACGGGCGGGGAAAAGGACGGCCAGCCGGTCGGAGATAAACAGACAGATAAAGAGGCTGCCGGTTGCTGCAACCGCCAGCCAGATAAACAGTGTTTTGTCTTCCAGTGCCCGTATATAGCCATGCGGCAGATAGAGCGGTGCTGCCGCGAACAACATGATCCAGTAAAACCGCACGGCATCAGGACGGGTAAAACGCGGTCCGTGATCCGTCATGAAAGAAGCGCCTCTCTTTGATAAGGTGCGGCTTATGCGGGAATCACCTGATAGGTTGTCCCGTTGATCGTGATGGTGGCGGGCAATTCCGCCGGAGCCTTGCCGATTACCTGAAGTGTGGGCTTCGCGCCGGCCTGTCCCTTAAGGGTCACGGCGTTTTTACCGTCGTCAATGGTCACGATGACGGATTTGTCCGCCTTCTTATCCTCGCTGCGTTTGCTGATCACCTTGCCGGCCGCGTCGGTCACGGTCTGGATGGTTTCGGTAGACCCGTCGGCTTTTCTGGTCACCTGGGACCTGGAATACTGGATGCTGCCGTCCGCCTGCTTAAGCGGCTTTTCCGAGAGGTCGGTGATGCTGCCGTCCGCGTTGATGGTGCGGGTGGCCCTGGTGCCGTCAGCATAATTGATGACGGAACTGGTTTCGGTCTCCACCGTACCGTCCGGATGCGTGAGCTTCTTTGTGATATACCGAATCAGCGTGCCGTCTACCTGCTTCACGTCCTTTTTCGAGATGAACTCTACCGTACCGTCCGGCAGCGTCCTCGTAGAAGAAGGAAGGATGTTCTCGATCGGGCGAGGAGCCTCCGTGATCACCTGCGGAGCACTGCTCGGGGTCACGCCCGCGGCGCCCGCTACGGCGGAAACAGAAGCGATGGTCACGACGCTCAACAATACAGCCCATGTTTTTTTCGCATTCATCTTGGTTATCCTCCTCTATCAATAAGTTGATCATTGGCACAATCATTTGGAGTGATTCTGTCATTCTGATTACAATCCGTAATATAGTACATCAACAAACAGGATTTGGCAAGTTCAGAGTAACTATTTCTGGATCGTACCTGCGAATGCGGGTGGGGTTCTGTGAATAGTAACAGCTTAGTGCGCCGCCCGGTCTCCTTCATAGAAACGCCAGGTTTTGCGGCCTGCTTCCTTGGCGGCATAGAGCGCTTTATCCGCCTGCTGTTTTATAAGGGTGCTTGCGGTCCAGACCGACATAGGAAGCTTTTCGGGCAGGACAGTCGTGATGCCGAGAGACAGCGAGGTCACGCCGGGGTGTCCTGCCCGGGCTATCGCTTCGTCGAAGCAGTCTGTCAGGTTCTGCGCAAATTGCTCAAGTTCCCTGCGGTCGGTCTGGTTACAGTAAAACAGGCAGAATTCGTCGCCGCCGATGCGGCCGGTCAGAAGCGATCCTTCCGGAACGACTTCCGATGCGTGACGCACAGCTTCCGCAAAGGACGTAAGAATTCTGTCTCCCACCTGATGGCCGTAGGTGTCGTTGACCTGTTTGAAATGATCCAGATCGGCCATGAAGAAGGCACCTGCGGTGCGCTTTTTCAGGAGCTCACGCAGCGCGTTTTCAAAGCGCTGACGGTTGTTCAGACCTGTCAGAGAATCCTTGCTGGAGGCCTCCTTCATTTTTTCCAGATAGCGGTAATGCTCGGTCAGATCGAAAATCCACAGGATCTCTCCGGTCGTGTGGCCCTGCTCGGTGAGCGGTTCCACGCGCAGTTCATAGGTGTGTCCTTCCAGGCTGATCGTCTCCGTGACACCGGTAAAGGCATCGTGAACGGCGGGGATCCGATAGGCGTCGTCATACTGCGCAAATTCTCCGAACAGACGGTGCACCCATTCGTTGGAGTAGAGAATGCGGTGGTTGCTGTCGATGATAAGAATGCCCTCGCTGCCCTGATTGATCGCATTGGAAATGCCCAGGTTGACAGAATCGAGATAGCTGTATTTGACCAGAGCCAGGATGATGCAACCCGCTGCGATCGGGATAAAGAGTGCCGGAATTTCATAACCGCCGGTAATGCCCGTTGCTTTGATGACTACGTGCAGCCACATCGTGATCATTGCACAAAGCAGGAGGCGCAGACGTCTTTTCTGGAGTGTATCGTTGCGGCGGGTGGAATGAAGCGCGCAGCCGATCACCATGAAGCAGACAAAGATGCAGTAGGCGACAAAGACGTAAAAGGCGGGGCCATAGCCTTCTATCTCCATTCGGGGAAAGGGGCCTGCGGTCCGGTTGATGGAGATGCCGGTGTACATGAGCCCGTTTTTTTCAAAGGTAAACATGCAGTGCATGACAAAGAGGCTGACCAGCGTTTCCGCTGCGTATACCGGCGTCGGGATGCGAATGTGAAAAAGCTCCTGAGCGCAGAGGGTAACGGCGATCATGACCATCACCTCGGCGAAATACTGCAGCTTGGTGGCTGTATAGACGCCGGCTACCTGATCGGTCGTGATCTCCAGCAGGAAACCGAAGATATACATCACGCTGCAGACCAGGAAGAAGACCACAGCAGTCTGCGCCCTTGAATTTGGCTGCCTCAGGACATAGATAAGAAGACCGATCCCGATGAACAGGGCAATGATATGCATGTGAATATAAATTTCCTGTGCCGACGCCCCTGCGCGCAGGAACTGGATGCCCTTCAGAATCAGAAAATGAGCCGGGTAGAATATGTAGAAGAAATAACGCCCCCCGATATTTCTGCCCTTTTCGCCGTTATAGAAATAGAGCGGGATCAGGGAAAAAATGAAGCCGAAAAGGTACAGCCGCTCCGGTATTGTCCAGTCGAGAGAGGAAAAGTGGTATTGCTGGTTCAGCCAGATCGTGGGCAGGAGTATGCATTCCAGCAGGCAGGTGGCTGCGATAAAGCGGACGGCCGTGGTTTTGAAATCCCTGCTGTAGTAGAAGATCAGTACATACAGGATCGGCATGACGACCCATCCGCCGATTGCCAGAGAGACGGCGATCAGGAGACAGACGAGAGTGATGCGGAGTGGCTTCGGAAAGGCTTTATGCTCCGTGACACACAGCGTGAGAAGAGCAAGCAGCAGATCAAAAATGATGTTCTGGCGCCAGAGGTACTCCTCATGGAAGAACAGGTAAAACGGACAGACGGCAAGCAGGGCAAAGGTGGCCATCCGTGACACGTAATGACGGATGTTGGATGTGTGACGAAAGCCTTCCGCAATGAAGAAACACATGATCGGCAGCGTAAGCCGGCCGAAGAGGTGCATGATCTGGCCGAGAGGTGACATGAATTCCACGAATCCCCAGGCCGTGTGATCGACAACCATGGCCAGAATGGCCAGCAGCTTCAGCTGTGTGCGGTCAAGGCCCCTGTGTTTTCCTGCTGATTTCATTGATCTACTCTCCATAAGTTTTGGCCTGGTATCACTTTGAGATGATGTCTACGGATTGCTTCGTTGTATACACAAACAGGACGCCCTCTCGGACGTCCTGTGTTGAAGCAGACCGGTATCCGGATTACTTGAAGAAGGCCATTTCGTCGTTGAGCTTGTTTGCGATATCCTTGAGCTGATTTGCCGAGGCTGCCAGCGTGTTGACCGTTGCGTTCAGTTCCTGCATGGAGGCGCTGGTTTCCTGAGAGGCTGCCGCATTTTCCTCGGAAATCGCAGACAGGGAACTCATGGAATCCACCACAACCGTCTTGGAATCGCTGCAGATCTCTGCGGCGGAATTGATGCTCTGTACGCCGTCCACGGTGGTGCGGATATCCGCGATCAGCTTGTTGACCGCTTCCATCGTAGTGGAGAGGATCTCGCTCTGCTCGTCCGTCGTCTTGCGCACGGCTGCCGCCTGATCCACGGCTGCCTGGCTCTCTGCCAGCAGCACATCCATCTCACTGCGAATCTCATTGGCGGAGACGGCGGAATTATCGGCAAGCTTGCCGATCTCCTCAGCAACCACCGCAAAGCCCTTGCCTGCTTCGCCCGCGCGCGCTGCCTCGATGGAGGCGTTCAGGGACAGGAGGTTGGTCTGGGATGCAATCTCGTTGATGGCAGTAACCTTGTCGTTGATATTCTCTACCGCGCGGCTGGTGGCGCCGATCTTTTCGGAAATGTCGTCAATGGCATTCTTCATCTGCTCGGAGGAGACGCGCAGTCTCTCCAGCATGGCGACGGAATCCTGGCTGTTGCCGTTCATGTTCTGCGCAGTGGTGCCCAGATCGGTCGCGTTGGTAGAAACGTCAAGAATGTTATCGCTGATCCGGCCGGTGTTCTCTGTCGCGTGCTGGATTTCCTCCGCCTGCTGGGTCGCGCCCGTTGCGATTTCCTGTACGGCGTTGGACACATCATCCGCAGTCTGGGAGATCTGGTTTGTGGTCTCTGCAAGCTCCTGAGAGGAGGCATCGACGGCGGAAGCGCTTTCTTTGATATTGGAAACAATCTGATCCAGGCGGTCGATGACGCTGTTGGTCTCATCGATCATTTCGCCGAATTCGTCCTTACGGCCCTTGAAGCGGGCATCGGTAATCCTGAGGAATTCGCCGTTTGCAAGCTTGTCCAGAGAGGCGTTGACGGCATAGATCGGTGTGACGAAACCGTTGGCCATCAGGATCGCGATCACGGCTGCGATGATCAGCATGATGAGACCGACCAGGATGATGATGGTGAGCGTGCGGTTGGCGCTGGAAAGCGCTTCTCCTTCATCCGTTGCGATGACAGTCACCCATCCGGTGACAGGCTCGCGCTGGTAGGACATTTTCCACTTTCCGCCGTTAAAGGAAGAGTTGTAGCTGCCGCTCGCTTCCGAATTGCTTCTGGATTCCGTGAACCATTGCTGTGAAGAGAAGTTGACCGGTTCGCCGGTCTCCAGATCTATGGAGGTGTGGGCGATCAGATCACCGTTGTTGTCACCGATAAAGATATCCTGCTTGCTTCCGGTCATTTCGCTCTTGCACAGGTCCGTCAGAATGACCAGATCGTAGTTGCGCTGAACGGCCCCCAGGAAAGTGCCGTCCGCGTCAAGAACCGGAGTGATAAAGGTGCAGATCCGCTTGCCGCTGGTCTTGGAAATGTTCTGGTCCGATACATAGAACTTTTTGTCGGCCTTACAGACCTTGAAATACTCTCTGTCGGAGACATCCACAAGATCTCCCTTGGGGCGCGCAACCTGCATTCCGTCCGGACCCGTAATGACGGTGGTGTTGCCGTCGCCGACCGTCGCATCCGACTGGGCAAGCCATTCGATGACAGTGGCGGTGTCCTCCTCTCCCTTCAGGACGTTGCGGACGGACACGGAAGAAGCGATCGTCATGATGACGTTTCTGTTCTGCTCGACCACCGCGCTGAAGTCATGCTCCACGAGCGCGGCCTGAGCCACATTCATGGATTCCATGTTCTTGACTGCTTCCGAGTGTGATGACAGATAACTGATGCTCACCGCGGTGAGCAGGGGCACTGCCATGATGGCGATGATGATCAAGGTCAGCTTGATACGAATGCTTTCAAAAACATTGCGCTTTGCGCTTTTTTGGGGTTTTTTGCTCTGTGCCATGTCGGACCCTCCTGTGAGCAGAGAATTTTCAGAATCCCCCCCGGGAGGGGGAAACAAATGCTTTTGTATTATAGCACATCCGATTAGGGAAGTCTATGATGGAATGGAGTATTTTAGTAGTTTTCCGCCTTCAACTGGAAATAGTCTCTCGGATGATTGCAGACAGGACAGAATTCAGGTGCCTCTTTTCCGATCACAATGTGGCCGCAGTTGCTGCATTGCCAGATACAGTCGCCCTCCCGGGAAAAGACCAGCTTGTCTTCCAGGTTCTTCAGCAGTTTGCGGAAGCGTTCCTCGTGCTCCTTTTCGATCGCGGCGACACCTTCAAACAGCTCCGCAATCTCATCAAAGCCTTCTTCTCTGGCTGTTTTGGCAAAGGACGGGTACATGTCCTTCCATTCATAGGCCTCCCCGTCCGCGGCTTCCTTAAGACACGACGCGGTATCCCCGATGCCGGTAAGAATTTTGTACCAGATCTCCGCATGCTCTTTTTCGTTGGCCGCGGTTTCGGAAAAGATATTGGAGATCTGCACGTAGCCTTCCTTTTTGGCCTTGGAAGCAAAATAGGTATACTTGTTCCGTGCCTCCGATTCCCCGGCAAACGCCGCCTGCAGATTCTTTTCCGTCTCCGTGCCTTTCAGGTCTGCTGCCCTGCATCTCCATTTGTCATCAGCCATGACGAACCCTCCTGTCTGTTTTCAGTTGAATCCCGCGTGAGCAAGCCGGACGGATACGCCGGATGACGTATGACCCGTGCCGTTGCGGGAAGAAACGGTTACCGCTTTCCATTATAAACAATCCTGTGCCCGATGTCGATGAGATTGGTTCCTGTTGGCAGGGAGACCACTTTCCTGCTATAATGTACGGCAACCGGCAATCATTGTCAGAGGAGGAGGACAAACACCATGGTAAACATCAGAGAGGTGGCAGCAGATACGGTATGGATCGGCGCGAGCGACAGAAGGATCGAGCTGTTTGAAAATCTGTTCCCGCTGGAAAACGGGGTTTCCTATAACAGCTACGTGATTCGTGACGGGAAGACGGCGCTGCTTGACACGGCAGACATCTCAGTGGCAGATCAGTTTATGGAGAATCTTGGGGCGGTGCTGGACGGCCGGAAGCTGGACTACCTGGTGGTGCTGCATATGGAGCCGGATCACTGCTCCCAGATCCGTACGGTGGCCGCGCTGCATCCGGAGCTCACGCTTGTCGGAAATGCCAAAACCTTTACCATGCTCGGCCAGTTTTTTCCCGAAACCGCGTCGCTTCCGCGGATAGAAGTCAAGGAAGGGGACACGCTCTCCCTCGGGAAGCATACTCTCCATTTTGTCATGGCGCCTATGGTGCACTGGCCGGAAGCAATGTTTGCCTATGATGATGCGACAAAAACGCTGTTTTCGGCGGATGCCTTCGGGACCTTCGGCGCGGTGGATGCGGGCATTTTTGCGGATGAGGTGGATTTCGAACGGAAGTATCTGGACGAGGCGCGGCGCTACTACGCCAATATTGTCGGAAAATACGGAATGCAGGTGCAGGCGGTTCTGAAAAAGGCGGCAACGCTTGATATTCAGACGATCTGTCCGCTGCACGGACCCGTCTGGCGGAACAATCTTTCCTGGTTCATTGAAAAGTACGACCGGTGGAGCAGAGTCGAGCCCGAGGATGACGAGGTGGTGCTGATCTATGGCTCCCTCTATGGGCACACGGCCGGGGCGGCTGCCTGCGTTGCACGCAAAATTGAAGAAAAAAGCGGGAGGCGGGTTCGCGTTTTCGATGTGTCGAAGACACACAGCTCCGTACTGGTGGGTGAAATCTGGAAAAGCGGTACGGTGGTGCTCGCTTCTCCCACCTACAATAACGGCATCTACCTGCCGATGCATGCGCTGATTCATGATCTGATCGCTCTCGGGCTGAAGAACCGGCGGTTCGCGCTCATAGAAAACGGAACCTGGGCGCCGGTTGCCGCCAGACTCATGCGGGAAGAGCTTTCGGCGCTGAAGGACTGCACGGTCATTGAGGAGACGCTGACCATCCGATCTGCGCTTCACGCTGCGGATGAATCGCGGGCAGATGCTTTTGCGGAGGCTGTGATTTGAAAAACACATTTTTGTCAATCGGTTTTCACAATTTGAACACATTTGCGCTCTATACTGTGCAATAGCTTCAGAGGAGCAGGTCGGACAGACGCAGCGGATAGCAGGCGCTGCGGTCATCCGGCAGAAGAGGAAGGAGGTCTCGCGATGTGGGAGAATGAAGATTTGAGAACCGGTAACGAAACAGATCACACGAATGGACAGGATCATACCGGCGTACCTGTGAATACGGACCGGACGGAAACCGAAAGCCGGTCGGAAGTGACGGCGCCGTCCACGCAGAATCCGTACAGACCGCTGGATCAGCAGACGTCGTACACGCGGCCTGCGGAGACGAATCAGCAGACGTCTTACACGCGGCCTGCGGAGACGAATCAGCAGACGTCTTACACGCGGCCCGCGGAGACGAATCAGCAGACGTCCTACACACAGCCTGCGGAGACAAATCAGCAGACGTCCTGCGCGCAGCCCGCAGGGACGAATCAGCAGACGTTTTACACGCAGCCCGCAGGGGCCGGTCAGCAGACGGGCTTCAACGGATCGGCAGACGGACGGCAGAGCAATTACGGTCAGCAGAATGCGTGGGAGAATCCGTATACCAGCCGTTACCATCAGGCATATGGCACGAGTCAGTACCAGAACCGCGGTTATCAGTACAGCAACACGCAGTTCAACAGCGACTATGTGCATCCGGCTGACAAGCCGAAAAAGAGCGGCGCGGGAAAGGTGATCGCGATAGTCGCCGCCGCGCTGGCCGTCATGGCACTGGTGACCTTCGGCCTTTATCAGGTGGCGCAGCGTATACCGCTTTCCGGCGGCGCCGCGCAGCAAAAGGTCGAGCAGCAGGAACCTGTCGATCAGCCGAAGGGAGAGATCGCGGAAGCGCCGGCCGAATCGGACGAACAGACGGAAAACAAGGCACCGGCCAAGGAGCAGCAGGCGCAGGAGCTTCCTGCCGGCAAGTCGGAGGATGGCTCCGGACAGCGGGTGGCAACAATATCAGCGCCTTCTCCGGTGGTGGTTACCGATGTGACACAGGTGGTGGCCTCTTCGATGCCGGCCATTGTTTCAATCGATAATAATTTCACCACGACGATCAATTACTTCGGACAGCGTCTGACACAGGAGGAGACGGGCTCCGGATCCGGCATCATCGTGGGCCAGAATGACGAAGCCTTGCTCATTGCAACCAATTATCACGTGATCGAGGGTGCGGAGAGCCTGACGGTGCAGTTTATGGACGGAGAGCGTGCGGACGCGCAGGTGCGTGACACGGATCCGGATATGGATCTGGCGGTGATTTCCGTGCCGATCAAGGGTGTGAAAAAGGAAACCATGAGCAATATTGTGATTGCTACGCTGGGAGATTCGGATTCCTTGGTGCTTGGAGAGCCTGCGATCGCGATCGGAAATGCACTCGGACAGGGACAGTCGGTTACGGTGGGCGTGATCAGCGCCGTGAATCGCGAGATCGCTTTGTCGGACGGTTCCACAGGCACCTTTATTCAGACCGATGCAGCCATCAATCCCGGCAATTCCGGCGGTGCGCTGCTCAATTCCTCCGGCGAGGTGATCGGCATCAATTCCAACAAATTTGCCGATACGGATGTTGAGGGCATGGGATTTGCCATTCCGATCTCTGTGGCACAGCCGATTATCGATGAGATGATGAACCGGGAGATCGTGACCGATGAGGAGAGAGGTTATCTGGGAATCACCGGCACCACGGTACCTTATGAGTACACCGGGATCGAGGGCGTGCGGGTGCGCGGCGTCACCGGGGGAACCGGCGCGGAAGCGGCGGGGATTCAGGAGGACGATATCATCATCCGCCTCAATGGCGAGACGATCAAGTCCATGGAGAGCCTGCAGGGGAATCTGAAGTACTGCAAGGCCGGCGACAAAGTGACTCTGACGATTCTGCGCAGACAGAATGACCGCTATGTGGAGGTGGACGTCGATGTGACACTTTCGGATGCCGAAGCGCTCGGAATCAACAACAGTCAGAATGAGCAGGAGGATGCAGCAGGCGATCAGACCGATGATCGGTACAATAACGGTCAGAACGGTCAGGATTACGGCTACTACTTCGGAAACGGCGATGACGGCTATGGCTACAGCTTCCCGTTCTTCCCGTTCTTCGGAGGAGGCAATTATTAAGGAAGACAGTAAAAACCAGGTCCCATAGGGACGGATGCGGATGCGCGCGGGCAGAACGGATGCCGGCGCGCTCTGCGCGGTTTATGGGCATAACGGCGTCATGGACATGTTGACCGGCGTGGCGCGTGAATGCACGGAAAATGCGAGGGGTGTATGGGCGAAAACGATCAGGATCACAGGGATCAGAATTCAAACGAAGCAGAAAACGGGAAGTCTGCGGACAATCAGAAGAATGAAAGCTCCTACGAGGAGATCTGCTTTGTATGCCGAAGACCGGAATCCAAGGCGGGCAAGATGTTCCGGCTTCCGAATCACATCAATATCTGTGAGGACTGCATGCAGCGTCTCATGGATCAGGCGTCGCAGTTTGATTACAACGGGCTGCTGAACAATCCGGATCTGCTGAAGGAGCTTAACAGGCACGGCATGCCGAATATCGGCTTCGTGAATGCGGGGGATATCGCGAATGGTATTCCGAATTCGCAGCGCATAAAGAAGCGCAAGGAAAAAAAGGAGGGGGACGAGCCCGCTTTTGATATCCGCAAGCTCCCGGCGCCGCACAAAATCAAGGCGCAGCTGGATGAGTATGTCATCGGCCAGGAGCACGCGAAAAAGGTGATTTCCGTCGCTGTCTACAATCACTACAAGCGCGTGGCGATGGAGGATCAGAAGGACGGGATCGAGATCGACAAGTCCAATATTCTCCTGATCGGTCCCACCGGCTCCGGCAAGACGTATCTGGTAAAAACGCTCGCCAAGCTGCTGGATGTGCCGCTGGCGATCGCGGATGCCACGAGTCTCACCGAGGCGGGCTATATCGGCGATGACATCGAGAGCTGTGTATCCAAGCTTCTTGCCGCTGCGGACAATGACATTGACCGGACGGAGCAGGGCATCGTTTTCATTGACGAAATTGACAAGATCGCCAGGCAGCGGGACGAACATCATCACACGGTGGGGAGTGAGGCCGTGCAGCAGGGGCTGCTGAAGATCCTGGAGGGCTCCGAGATCGAGGTCCCGGTAGGCGCCGGATCAAAGAATATGATGGTCCCGATGGCCAGGGTGAACACAAGAAACATTCTGTTTATCTGCGGCGGTGCATTTCCGGATCTCAATGAGATCATCGGAAACCGCCTGAAAAAGCAGACGTCCATCGGCTTCGCCGCGGATCTCAAGGACAAGTTCGACCATGATAAGGATCTCCAGAAGCAGGTAACAACCGAGGATCTCAAAAAGTACGGGATGATTCCGGAGTTTCTGGGACGTCTGCCGGTGATCTGCCCGCTGGAATCCCTGACAAAGGAGATGCTGGTGGAGATTTTAAAGAAGCCGAAGAATGCGATTCTGAAGCAATACCAGAAGCTTTTGTCTCTGGATGAGGTGGAATTGATTTTTGACGACAGTGCGCTGGAGGCGATTGCGGACAAGGCCCTGGAGCGCGATACCGGCGCGCGCGCGTTGCGTGCGATCATTGAAGAATTCATGCTGGATATCATGTATGAGATTCCCAAGGACGACAACATCGGCCGCGTGACGATCACACGGGATTATATCGAGGGCAGGGGAGCGCCGCTGATAGAGGTGCGGACGATCGCGGCCCAGCCGCTGATTGAGGAGCAGGCATGAGAAAGAAACTTTATTTTGCGTTCATCGTCGTGGCGGAGCTGATATTCTCCGCCATTTGGCTGTTTGGGCTGCGGGATCGGCAGATCCTTCATTTCGGGCAGGAGGAGCTGCTTGTCGCATCGCAGCGTCTCGGGCAGAAGGCGGGGGAGGAGACGCCGGCTGCGGGCTTTTACCTGGATCATGAGACCGGCGCGGCTGTTGTCACGCCGGAATTCCATGCGAAGCGCGGGATCTATGTGATTACGACCGAGTTTCAGACCAATGCGGGTCCGGATGAAAAGAACTGCATCTCCCGCATGGCGGCAGCGGATGACACGCGGGAAACGGAGGGCGCAAGACTGGTAGACAGCGAACGGGGGGTTCTGTATGAAAACGCGGGAAGCGTGACTTACCGCGCGGACGTTCGCGAGAGCGCGGATTTTCATGTGACCCATTACCTCGATCCGGTGTCGGACGGTCAGTATCTGATTGTGAACGGCGTGACCGTCACACGCATGACCGGGAAGACGCTTCTTCGGGACGCGTTCATGCTCTTTGTGCTGTTTTTCCTGTCGGATCTTTTGCTTGCGGGGATGCTGTTTTGTAAGGAACGGGTGAGCGCCTGGCTTTCCGTCAACGGGCTGACGGTGGGATTTCTCGCCGGAATCACGGCATTTGCCTGCTTCCCGCTTTGCGCGCGGGGGATCCTCTTCGGCGATGATATTTTTTACCATCTGCGGCGCATTGCCTTTCTGGCGGAAGGTTTGGGAAGCGGCAGCTTTCCTGTAAAGATTCAGCCCGGCTGGTCCAATGGCTTCGGATATGCTGCGGGCGTAGGATACGGAGACATTCTGCTGGTGCCGCCCGCGCTCCTTTATCTGCTGGGCTTTCCGCTCTCGTTTGCCTACAAGAGTTATATTGTGCTTGTAACGGCGCTCACGGTGTGGATTTCCTTTGTATCCTTCCGCAGGATCGGCGGGGGACGTTTTGCGGGGATGGCCGGCTGTGCGCTCTATACGCTGGCTGGCTTTCGCCTGCACAGCATCTATGCCGGCGCCACCATCGGGGAGTACGGCGCATACACGTTCCTGCCGCTTGTTCTTCTGGGATTGTGGGAGATATACACGGGAGCAGACGGAGCCTTTGCGGGATCCGACGCGGATAAACGGGCGGGGGCAAGGGGCGAAAACCTGCTTGCCGCGGGAATCGGACTTGTGGTCGGAACGCACGTGCTGACCACCTATCTGCTGGCAGTCTGCATCGTCCTTTTTGTCCTGTTCATGGCGCGGTACACCTTTAAAAAACCGGTTTTTGCCGCGCTGCTTCGGGCGCTGGGCAAGACGGTTCTGCTCTCTCTCTGGTTTGTCGTGCCGCTTGCGCATTATCTGTTAACGGACAGCTTTGTCGGGGATCCGGGAAAGAAGATTCTCTGGAATCACGCGATTGAACCGAAGGAGCTGTTTGTCACGATACCGGATCCTTCCGGTGTGAGCGGAGGCTTCCTTGGTGTGGGGATCGCTGCCTTCGTTATTCTCGGCGTTTTTCTCTCGCTCCTTCTGGCGGGACGTTTTGCTGCGGGTCTGTCCGCAGACGCTGCGTGGAGAGTCTTCGGTTTTGCGCTTCTTTTCCTGTGGATGTCCACGACGTGGTTTCCGTGGCATTTTCTGGACAAACGGTTGCCTGTCCTCTACGGATTTTTGTCGCGCATTCAGTTTCCGTGGCATTTCCTCGATTTTGCGATTCTTATGCTTTGCCTCATGGCGGTGATGGCCATCCGGCAATGTGCTGTTTACGAGCAACAGGAGCAGAACCGGAAGATTCTTTATTCACAGCTGCTTGCTGCCTTGCTGATCACGCTGACCATGGTGCAGGGCGGCGCTTATCTCGGACAGGTTGTGCGGGAGGGGCGCAGTATCTGGCAGATGGGCGATGAGAATCTGCGTGTTCCGATCAACGTGGAGTTTTCCGTCAAGGGATCGACGCCCGCGACAGCGTGGTTCGTGGAGGTTGAACCGGAAGGGGAGCGGGCGCAGGCACAGATCCTCTGGCAGCGCGGAACGGGCATGGCGGCCGCGGTGGTCAATCCCTCGCCGGAGCCTGTGGGGTTTCTGTTCCCCAGGTGGGCGTATAGGGGATATACCGCCGGAGGGACAGACGGCAGACTGAAGGTGACCGAAGCGACGGATCATCGGGTCCGGGTGACGGTGCCGGCAGGATATGACGGCGTGGTGGTTCTCAGATTCCGCGAGCCGTGGTTCTGGCGGCTTTCGGAGCTTGTGAGCCTCGTTGCCTGGCTGTGGATCCTTATACTGAAAGGCCTAAAGCCCGCGTGGCGATGGCAAAGTAAACAATGAGCGCCACGGCGTCGACGATGGTGGTGATGAGCGGCGACGCCATGACCGCGGGGTCAAAATGCAGACGCGCGGCAAGAAGCGGCAGCGTGCAGCCGATGGCCTTGGCAAAGAGAACGACGATGACTAACGTCGCACAAATGACGGCAGCTACCGGAAGGATCAGATGATCGATCAGCAGGAGTTTGATGAAATTGGCGGCTGCCAGACTCAGACCGCAGAGCAGCGCCACGCGCAGTTCCTTCCACAGTGCCTTCGGCAGTTCGGAAAACTCGATTTCGCCAAGGGAAATACCGCGGATGATGGAGACGGATGCCTGTGAACCGGCGTTTCCACTGGTGTCCATAAGCATCGGAATATAGGCGGTCAGGATGACGTAGGCCGCCAGTGCGTTTTCGTAGCGTGTGATGATGGCACCGGTAAAGGTCGCCGAGATCATCAGGAAGAGAAGCCATGGAATGCGGTTCCTGTAGGTTTCCAGAATCCCCGTTTTGAAATAGGGCTTATCGGACGGCAGAATAGCCGCCATCTTTTCGATATCCTCCGTGGCCTCTTCCTGCAGGATATCGACGACGTCATCGATGGTGATGATGCCGACCATGCGGTTTTCATTGTCGACAACCGGCATGGCGGTGAAGTCGTATTTTTGGAAGGTTTGTGCCACTTCCTCCTGATCCGTCATGGTGTTGATTGAGATGATATTCTTGTTCATGATGTCGCCGATGACGGCGTTTTCGTCGATGATCAGAAGGTAGCGCAGCGCGACGGTTCCCAGCAGCACCCGCTGATCGTCCACCACATAGCAGATATTGCAGGTTTCCTTGTCCAGGCCGATACGGCGGATCCGGACGATCGCTTCGGAGACCGTCATTTTTGCGCGCAGATCCACAAACTCGACCGTCATCAGACTGCCGGCCGAGTCGTCTGGATAGCGCAGCAGGTGATTGATGTCCTTACGTGTGTCGGGATGCGCGTTTGCAAGGATCTTCTTCACCACATTGGCGGGCATTTCCTCCAGGAGGTCGGTCGCGTCATCGGCATAGAGGTTGTCGATGATGCTGGAGGCTTCCTTATCGGACAGGGAGGTGATGATGTACTGCTGGTCGTCCAGTTCCAGATCGGCAAAGACATCCGCAGCCATGTCCTTTGGGAGGATCCTGAACATCTTCAGGGAATCCTCGTCCTCCATGTCATCGAGCACATCCGCGATGTCGGCGGTGTTCATTTCCTTCATGCGGGCGCGGAGCTCGGAATACTGTTTGCTTTTCAGCAGACCTTCCAGTTCTTCGCGGAATTGCTTCAAATCTTCTTCCATCGCTGTCGCCCTCACTCCTGAATCATTTTCTCGCGCCGGGAGCACGCCGGTTTCTGATCGAAAAGCGGCTTGCATTCTGAGGCTGCATATGATACTATTTTAATGACATATTGTCTGTTTTGCAACATGAGGCATGGATTTCATGGGTATAGGCGGCATTTTCGGTGCATACGGTGCTGGCTACGGCATGGGATACTTCGGTTTCGGCGGCGCGTCAGGCGTTTCCGGTTCGGGGGGGACCGATGGCGTTATTCTCAATCCCGGCGAATCCACCAAGGTCAATCCCGGAAAAAGGGTCTCGCCTGCGGAGTGCCAGACCTGTAAGGAACGCAAGTATCAGGACGGTTCAAACGAAAGCGATGTCTCCTTCCAGACGGCGCAGCACATTGATCCCAGCGCGGCGGGCGCGCGCGTGCGCGCACATGAGCAGGAGCATGTGGCCAACGCCTATGAGAAGCAGGCCAAGGGCGAAGGCAAGGTGCTGCAGGCCTCTGTTCAGATCAAGACGGCCATCTGCCCGGAGTGCGGCAGGACCTACGTCTCCGGCGGTCTCACGACGACAAAGATCGCCTATCCCAATGAAGATGAATATTCGAAACGCAGAAAGCAGATGGACAAGGCTCTTCTGCCCGGTATGAATTTCGACGCGGCGGTATGACAAATCTCTTTGAACTCAAGGTTTTTTCCCGAGCCAGACTGACAGGAAAATACGGAATGACGATTGCAGTCACGCTGACCCTGTTGGCGTGCAGTCTTTTTTTATCCCTTCTGGTGGATCAGCTGGTGCCGGTCAGCAATATCGCCCTTTTTGCGGCATCGACCTTCGCGACCTTTCTGATCGATCTCCTGCTGGGAACGCTGGTTTCCGGTGAAGCTTATCTGTACATGAATATCGTCTATGACCGGGAGGCTTCTTTCGGAGATTTAAAGCAGGGATTTGCTGAACACCCGGAAAAAGCGATGCTGCTGAGGATTCCTTTTGCCGCTGCTGCGACGCTGGCCTCTTCGCCGATGGTTTTCTATCAGATTTTCTACCGGAACACGCCGGATCGCAGCGTGTTGTTTTATTGTATGCTGCTTTCCGCGGCGGGGCTTGCGATTGAAGTTATCCTCGAACTGGTGTATTCGCAGGTGTTTTATCTGCTCCACGATTTTCCGGAGCGTCGCACGACGGAGCTTTTTTCGGCCAGTGCGCGGCTCATGCGCGGACACATCGGCCAGTATGCGCTGCTGCTGTTGAGCTACCTTCCCTGGCTGTTCCTGTCGGCGCTGCTTTTCTTTATCCCTGCGCTGTTTGTCGTCTCTCAGATCAATGCTGTTCAGGCAGCATTTTACCGGTCACTCACTTCAAAGCCCGGAGACTCTCCGGTCCGTTACCGGCCGACCTCTCATCTGCGCTGATCTCAGGTTGCTATATCCGGATAAAATGTAGTGTGATGTTGCCTGTAGATATATACCGGCATGGATCCGGATGCTGCCGCGACGGGAGAGGTAACCATGGGACGGAGGATTCTGTTTATCAGCAAGGCCGAAACCTTTATTGTGAAGGGGCTGGAGGCGAAGCTCAAGGGAATCGGCACCGATCCGGACGCGGAATGTTTCCGCGCCATAGACGAAAAGCTGGCTGCAATGGATTGGGACGCGATCCTTGGGATCTTGGGCGATTCGACATAGTGATATTACTATTCACAGAACCCCGCCCGTGTTTATGAAAATCCTCTTGACATTGCCCGATGAACGGCGTATGCTCTCTTTAATCACTGTATTCCCAGCATATTACTATGAAATAGGAGGGCCGCTATGGGAAGCGTAAAAAAGACAGCTACTGAACTGATCGGACATACACCACTGCTGGAGATCAGCCGCTTTGCCGCCAGGGAGAATCTGGAGGGCGTCCGCCTGATCGCCAAACTGGAATATCTCAATCCCGCCGGCAGCATCAAGGACCGCATCGCACTCGCGATGATCGAGGATGCGGAGGCGACCGGAAAGATCAAGCCCGGCGCGACGATTATTGAGCCGACCTCGGGCAACACCGGCATCGGTCTGGCTGCCGTCGCGACGGCAAAGGGCTATCGCGCCATCCTGACACTTCCGGATACGATGAGCGTGGAGCGCAGGAATCTGCTGAAGGCGTACGGGGCAGAGCTGGTTCTGACCGAGGGCGCCAAGGGCATGAAGGGAGCCATTGCCAGGGCGGAGGAGCTGAAGCAGGAGATCCCCAATTCGGTGATACTCGGACAGTTTGACAACCCGGCCAACCCGAAGATTCACTATGAGACGACCGGCCCGGAGATCTGGGAGGACGCGGACGGCCAGGTGGATGTCTTTATCGCGGGTGTCGGTACCGGTGGGACAATCACCGGTGTCGGCAAGTATCTCAAAGAGAAGAATCCGTCCGTGAAAATTATCGCAGTTGAGCCGGACTCCTCGGCGGTTCTTTCCGGAGACAAGCCGGGACCTCACAAGATTCAGGGGATCGGTGCCGGCTTTGTGCCGAGCATCCTGGATACCGGCATCTACGATGAGGTGATCCGTATCACAAATGAGTTGTCCTTCGAAAAAGGCAGGGAATTTGCCATCAGCGAGGGCGTTCTCGTCGGGATTTCCTCCGGAGCGGCCCTGGCTGCCGCCGTGCAGGTTGCGAAGCGTCCGGAGTTTGCGGGAAAGAATATCGTCGTTCTGCTTCCTGATTCCGGAGACCGCTATCTCTCCACGCAGCTGTTTGCGGGCTGAGGAATTTACAGAAAAAGCATTTCCGCGCGCTCCCTGCGATTGCGTCCCGTTCATGTTTGGGCGTATAATGGATAGCACAAGACTGTTTCGCGGGGGTGGCGTATGACTAAGAAAAAGACGGTTGTGGCGTTGGGGCATGAAGCGCTTGGGGTCACGACCCTCAAGCAGTGGGAAGCGGTACGGGCGACGGCCGAGGCGCTGGGGAATCTGGCAGAGAGCGGCAGGCAGCTCACCATCACGCATTCCAACGGGCCGCAGGTCAGTATGATCCACAAGGCCATGACGGAGCTGCACCGGCTCTACAGTGACTATACCACGGCACCGATGTCGGTTTGCAGCGCCATGAGCCAGGGCTATGTCGGTTACGATCTGCAGAACGCGCTGAAGAGTGAGCTTTTGGGGCGCGGTGATGCCACGCCGGTCGGCACGGTGCTCACGCAGGTCACGGTGGATCCCTACGATGAGGCATTCTACATGCCCACCAAGGCAATCGGGCGCCTCATGAGCAGGGAAGAGGCCGATAATGAGATCAAAAAGGGCAATTTCGTCAAGGAGGTTCCGGGAAAAGGCTTCCTTCGGATCGTTGCGGCACCCCGTCCGATCCGTATCGTGGAGGGCGAGATCATCCGGACGCTGGCGGAGAGCGGCGCACATGTGATCGCCTGCGGCGGAGGCGGTATTCCCGTGATCGAGCAGAACCATCAGCTCAAGGGTGCCAGCGCGGTCATCGAAAAGGATGAAATAGCGGGTCAGCTGGCGACCCTGCTGGAGGCGGATGAGCTGATGATCCTGACCTCGGTGCCCTGTGTCTATTCCGGTTACAAAACAGATGAGCAGACGCCGATCGAACGGATGCATGTCGCCCAGGCGCTGGATTGCATTCGCGCCGGTGAATTCGGAGAGACGGACATGCTGCCCAAGATCCGTGCCGCGATTGCCTATCTGGAGAAGTGCCCATCCGGCCGTGTGCTGATCACTTCCATCGCCGCTGTCGATGACGCCCTCCGGGGTAAGGTCGGAACGACGATCACGTCCGCGTAGAGCAGGGAAGAGAGCCACATGGCAGACAGATATGCCACCGTGCGTGATATGACGGAAGGAAAGCCGATGAAGCTGCTTCTCGGCTTTTCTTTGCCGCTTTTGTTCGGAAACCTTTTTCAGCAGTTCTACACCCTCGTTGACACGATGATCGTGGGGCGTTTTCTTGGAAAATACGCGCTTGCCGGGGTCGGCTCCACAGGCTCCGTCAATTTCCTTATCATCGGTTTCTGCATGGGAGTCTGCGGCGGGTTCGCCATTCCGATCGCCCAGCGCTTCGGGGCAAAGGACTATGCGGGTCTGCGCCGGTTTGTCGCCAATGCCGTCTGGCTCTCCGCCGGCCTGGCAGTGGTGCTGACCGCGGTGGTGGGCGTCTCCTGCAGACAGATCCTGACGGTCATGAAGACCCCGGCCGATGTCTTTGATTATGCGTATACCTATATTCTGGTGATCTTTCTCGGAATTCCCGTGACGATCTTTTACAATCTGCTGGCAAGCATGATTCGCGCGCTGGGGGATTCCAGACATCCGGTGCTTTTTCTTGTGACGGCGTCCTTTGTCAATATCGGTCTGGATCTCCTTTTTATTCTGGTCTTTCACATGGGGGTGTTCGGAGCAGCGCTGGCGACGGTCATTTCCCAGGGTGTTTCGGGGGTATGCTGTCTGGTTTATATCCTCCGCTCCATGGAGGTGCTTCGTTTCAAGCCGCGGGAGACGCGCCCCGACCGGCATTTTATGCATACGCTGCTGGCCATGGGTCTTCCCATGGGGCTGCAGTACTCCATCACGGCGATCGGCGCGGTGATCCTGCAGACGGCGGTGAACGGCCTGGGATCGGATTCCGTTGCAGCCGTGACGGCAGCGGGGCGGGTGAGCATGTTCCTCTCCTGTCCGTACGATGCCATGGGACAGACGATGTCCACCTGGGGCGGGCAGCACGTCGGCGCGAAGAAGCTGGAACGTGTGAACGCGGGCCTTCGGGATTGCATTCTTCTGGGAAGCATCTACTCCATCATCGCCTTCTTCGTTGTCTTTCTCTTCGGCCGAAGTCTCGCGGCTCTGTTTCTGGGCGCGGGCGAGGTGGCGGTGCTGGACCGGGCGCACCGGTATCTCATGATCAACAGCGCGTTCTATATTCCACTGGCGCTCGTCAACATCATTCGTTTTCTGATCCAGGGCATCGGTTTCCCCACCTTTGCCATTCTGGCCGGTGTCTGTGAGATGTTTGCCCGGATTCTTGTGGCGCTCGCGCTGGTTCCGGCGCTCGGCTTCTTCGGCGTGTGCTTCGCCAACCCCTGCGCATGGATCGCGGCGGATCTGTTCCTGATTCCCGCGTACCGGTATGAAATAAGGAAGCTGAAGCGGCTGTTCAGTGCCGAAACACGCACTTGATGCGTGCATGAGGTCCCCAAATCCTTTTTGTGACGTCTCCTGCCTGGAATTGATGCATCGACCAGGGCGGTGTCTGACCTCACCGTGACTTGTCCGTCCAGACACGTTGGACCGCAAGTACACAAGTACAATGCTTTTTATTACTTTCGGTCCGTCCCTGTGAACGATTCACTCGCTCGCTGTTCCGCTTCGGATTCCATGCGCCGCCTTAATGTGCCGTCCTCTAGCACTTAACGAAAGCAAGCTCCGCTCTTTGGAGCGAAGCTTGAGTTTAGTGCTAAGAGGTGAGCCGGTGCTACCGCACGAATGCACGGGAGGATATCTTGCTACCGGGGAATCACACTACTAAGATGAGAGCCCTGCAGCTTTGAGTTTTTCCTGTAGTGAATGAATAAGAGCATCTTTTTCAGCGAGAGCACTGTCTTTTTCGGCGAGAGCACTGTCTTTTTCAGCGAGAGCACTGTCTTTTTCAGCGAGAGCACTGTCTTTCTCAGCGAGAGCACGATCCCTTTCAGCGCGAGCACTGTCTATTTCGGCCTTTAGAACTTTTTTCTCTTCTTCGAGTTCCTTCATCTGCCATTCCCGGACCTTTTTTTCATCATAATCATACAGGACAGACACAACTTTAGCCCTCTCTTTCTTTAAGAACCGTTCCAGAATCCCGTTATTGATGCATTCATCGATTGCGGCGCCTATCGCCTGATCGCGATCATGGTACAGCTGCATATACCGTCTTACGGTTCCAACAAAGACTGAATACTCACGCATCAGACGGCAGTTCTTCAATACCTGATTCTCTTCGCCTTCATTGATGTTTATCAGGTGTACCGTCAGCTCCAACTGGGGATGCTCCTCTTTGTTGCCAAACAGGTCGGATAACCGGATCTCCGTCAGATCGCCGTGATGTTCGGTTCCATTGTAAAAGATCACGAATCGCGGCGTGGGAATTGTGATCCCTGTTTTGCCGTAAATCTTTTCCTCTCCCGCGTTATGGATCATGATCTTCAGTAGATCACTGACATAAAACAGATCCCGCAGAGGCATGTTCGGATTCAGCGTGGACTGATGCTCGTACAGGTTCACAACGTCATGGAACACAAACGAGACATCGTTGTGCATGCCGGCACAAATCGCGTCTTCCAGCGTGTTGATCTCCAATTGGGAAGGATCGTTGTAGGAAGTGCCGTTAACAGCGTTATAGAGTGATAACAGTGCTTTTTGATCACTTCCAAACAGCATCCGGAACACAGAATCCTTGTAGTTCCGGTTTGTTTTAAATGCTTTGTGCAGATTGAGCAGTTTCATTTGCTACCTCCTGTGAAGCGAGTGTCCCTATCCTGTAAAGGGATGGGATGCGGTTTGCAGGAGGTATGAATCCACGTCCGGGTCAACATCCTGCCTGTGCAATGGGAATATGGTGAGCAGGAATTTCAAACCCTTGCGCCGAACGGTGCATGATGACGCGGACTAACTGCCGCAAAGAAATATCTGCTTGGGGACAAGATAACACAGAAAAACAGAATAAGCAATCGTTTTAAAGTTCATTTTTGCTCTTTGGCCTTTTTTCGGCAGAGTGCACAAAAGACAGGTGCAGAAACCGACCTGAGAGGGTTGGCGAATCGCAGGCAGGTGTACAGGTTGCACAAAAAATCGCATCAAAATCCGGCTCATTTTTGTGAGCACATCGGTCCGGATTCTGTGAACGAATAGGGTCATGTCTCGGACAGACACGCACAGGGCGGTGTCTGACCGAGCCCTGGGCTTCAACGGGATTCCGGCAATACCATACTTCTTGTGCAGTAATAATCCATTTTTTTGCATAAGCCGGATCTTTGAATAATTAAGTATTGCGCTTCCGCAGCCGAGATGCTACGATAAATGTAGAGTTATGTATTTTTGAACCCAACACCGTACCATCAGCAGGGATGCATATGGATCCAGGGAGGGATGCTTATGGAAATCATGCCGACAATCGATATACCGCAGTTGTCCATGGCGATGTCACAGAATCGCCTGATGCAGGATTTCGGAGTCGCGATGCTCGATATGAGTCTGGAAAACATGCAGACACAGGGCGGCGCGCTTGCGGACATCATGCGCAGTTCCATGGAATTATCCGTCAATCCGGATATCGGCGCCAATATCGATCTTTCCGTATAATCGCCAGTTCCCGTTTCCGTTCAGTGCCCAACCGATGATGGAGATTGTGAAGAAGGATGCGCCTCTTGACGCAGCCTCTGTCCCGTATTATCATAAAGATATCTCATATTCAGAGTGGTGGAGATACATAGGATCGATGAAGCCACGGCAACCCCGGAGGAAAGCCCGATGGAAGGTGCCAACCTGAGCGCAGCGCGAGCAATATGAGGATTTGGAGGATCAGTCAAGTCCGTCTGTTGCAAGCAGACGGAATTTTTATTTATTGATATCATTCCCTTCGCGCGGGAATCGTATCGCCGGTCCGAAAGGAGGACAAGCAATGGACAAGTATATCTTTACTTCTGAGTCAGTCACCGAGGGACATCCGGACAAAATCTGCGACAACATTTCCGACGCGATCCTGGATGCCTGCATGGCGGAGGATCCCATGAGCCGTGTGGCGTGTGAGACGGCGGCCTGCACGGGCTTTGTGCTGATCACCGGAGAGATCACCACCAAGGCAAAGGTCGATTACGCGAAGATTGCGCGTGAGACCATCGTGGACATCGGCTACGACAGTTCCGAGAAGGGCTTCGACGGCAACACCTGTGCGGTTCTTGTCGCGCTGGACCAGCAGTCCGCCGATATCGCGATGGGCGTGGACAAAGCGCTGGAGGCCAGGGAAAACACCATGACCGACGAGCAGCTGGAAGCCATCGGCGCGGGCGATCAGGGCATGATGTTCGGTTACGCGACAAATGAAACCGACACGCTGATGCCCTATGCGATTGATCTTGCGCATAAGCTGACACGGAAGCTCACCGAGGTGCGCAAGAACGGGACGCTGCCTTATCTGCGCGCGGACGGCAAGAGTCAGGTGTCCGTCGAGTATGATGAGAACGGCAAGCCGCTTCGTCTGGAGGCCATTGTCATTTCCACCCAGCATGACGATAAGGTGACGCAGGAGCAGATTCATAAGGATATCCGGAAACATGTCATTGATCCCGTGGTGGATGCGAAGATGGTGGATGCGAAGACGAAGATTTTTATCAATCCCACCGGCCGTTTCGTCATCGGAGGTCCTCAGGGCGACGCGGGTCTGACCGGCCGCAAGATCATCGTGGACACCTACGGTGGCGCGGCGCGGCACGGCGGCGGTGCGTTTTCCGGAAAGGACTGCACCAAGGTGGATCGCAGCGCGGCGTATGCAGCCCGTTATGTAGCCAAGAATATCGTGGCTGCGGGACTGGCTGACAGATGTGAGATCCAGCTTTCCTACGCCATCGGCGTGGCACAGCCGACCTCCGTGCTGGTGGACACCTTCGGAACCGGCAAGGTTTCCAATGAAAAGCTGGTGGAAGCGGTTCGGAAAAACTTTGATCTGCGTCCCGCCGGGATTATCAGGATGCTGGATCTGCGCAGACCTATTTACAAGCAGACCGCGGCATACGGTCATTTCGGCAGGGGGGATCTGGATCTTCCCTGGGAGAAGACGGATCGGGCGGAAGCACTGAAGGCGAGCGTATGAGAATCTGACGGATTCTTTACAGAAAAGGTCAGGCGGTGATCCTTGCGGTCACCGCCTTTTATTTGATTACAGGAGAACCAGGAGCCGTTCCACGATGAAAACCGTCAGGCAGCCGGCGAGCGCTACCGTGGGCAGGCTTTTTTTCTTCAAAGCCAGGAAAACGGCAACGGCAAAGGCTGCAATGGCGGAAGCAGTATAATCCGTCGCGTAGAGGATCTCGGGAAAGGTCATGGACGCGAGACAGGCAAACGGAATATAGAAAAGGAAGCTCCTCACGAAGGGACTTTTGATTTCCTTCCGAAAGAGCACCAGCGGCAGCAGACGGATCAGGTACGTCGTACCCGCCATGACGAGGATGGAAAGAAGGAGATGGGAACGGTTCATGATGAATGCTCCTCTGTGTGCGGGTGCAGCCATGCCGCGATGCCTGCCACGGTGACCGTCACGATGATGATGGCAAAGCCGGGGCTGATGGTTTTTAAGCCCGGCGTCCAGGTGAGGATCGCACGAAAGGCCATGGCAGCAAGGACAACGACAAGAATGGCGCGGTCTTCACTGGCCGGCGGCAGGATGATCGCGAGAAACATTCCGTAGATCGCAATGCCGAAGGCGGAAAGCAGAAAACCCGGCAGCAGATCGCCCAGAACCCCGCCAACGAGGGCTCCCGCGGTCCACCCCGGTACGGCCACACTCATGGCGCCCCAGGTGTACCAGGGGGTCAGGCGATCCCGTGCGGCGCTGATGGCAAAGATCTCGTCCGTGACACCATGTGCCATGAGGAAGCGCGGGGCGGAACCGACGCTGCCCGCCAGCTTTGCGGACAGGGAAAAGGACATGAGGAGGTAGCGCAGATTGATCACAAGCTGCGTGAGAGCCAGCTCCAGAAAACTTCCGCCCGCCACAATGACATCCAGTCCGGCGAACTGTCCGGCACTGGAGAGGCACAGCAGGGAGGTAAAGGCAGACCAGAACGCGCCGATGCCGTCCCTTGACGCCGCCATTCCGAAGGTAAAGGAGACGGCAAAATAACCCAGAGCAATGGGAATTCCGTCCCTGGCGCCCTGAGCAAAGTCCTTCCGATTCATTTTGTTTGTCATTTCCCTGTTTTTCATGTATGATGGTATCTATTGTAGCGTAACCTGTTTCTTTTTCAAGAAAAATCTTATTTCATCGGAGCCTGTTGGCGGAGGGATCGGAATGAATATTGTCTGTCTGGATTTGGAAGGCGTTCTCGTACCGGAGATCTGGATCGCATTTTCGGAGGCATCCGGGATACCGGAGCTTCGCAGAACGACGAGAGATGAACCGGATTACGACAAACTGATGCGGTTTCGACTGGAGATCCTGAAGGAACACGGTCTGGGACTTGCGCAGATTCAGGAGACGATCCGCGGGATTGATCCGCTGCCCGGCGCGAAGGATTTTCTGGATGCGCTGCGGGCGCAGACGCAGGTGTTGATTCTGAGTGACACCTTTGAGGAATTCGCCTCGCCGTTGATGGAAAAGCTGGGATGGCCCACCATTTTCTGCAACAGTCTGACGGTCGCGGAGGACGGGGAAATCACAGGCTATCGGATGCGCTGTGAAAAATCCAAGCTCACGACGGTCAGGGCCCTGCAATCCATCGGCTACGACACGATTGCGGCGGGGGACAGTTTCAACGATCTGGCTATGATTGAAGCTTCAAAGGCGGGATTTCTGTTCAGATCCACCGATGCCATCAAAGCGGCACATCCTGAGCTGCAGGCGTTTGAGGATTATCCGTCGTTTCTTGCGGCGATTGAAGAGGTGCTGTCAGCCAGATAGGAAGACTCAGCACCATCGGATACACGTAGCGGAAATCGCTCAGCGGGATGGCCAGCATCAGGGTCGCATAGAGCGCGTAGGACGGAAACAGAACGGCAACGGGGGCGCGGTGCGGATCCGCTGTCTGCGTGACCAGAGTCAGGGCGGTGAGGTACAGAAGTGCCCAGAAGAAAAAGCCCATACTCCAGAGGAAGGTCAGGACGGGAAGCAGGGGACCGGATTTCAACAGCAGCTCCTTGCACTTCACAATGACAGGACCTCCGATGATCGGCCGAGATTCGATTCCCAGTTCATTGGGATAGACACCGTCAATCATGGCGACCTCCGGAGCACCGACGGGATACCAGATACCACGGGTGTGATCGATCAGCGCCTCAAGGTAATCACCGGGATGGTGCAGGCCGATGCGCAGCCAGAGGAGAAGGTAAGTGCCTTTGTTCTCTGAAATGACCTCCGGATGACCGGCACGGAGAAGCTCCTTGACATTGTCAGCATAATCAGGTACATACAGCTCTTTGATATAGGTTGTGTCGACGGCGGCTTCGATGAGCGCCCGGTCGGTCGGGGAGAGCGTCCGGTCCATGACGAGCACGCGGGAGATCTGCTGCAGCGGGATATGCAGCTTTTCGGCAAGGTCGCCGCCGGAAATGCCCAGGGCGGGCAGAAACACCGACCGGTAGAGTGTTGCGGTCAGGATGACGAGCATGCAGGCGGTCAGAAGCTTGACGCGCACAGGGCGTTTCTTCAGAAGCAGAAGCAGGAGAGCGGCAATCAGAAAGAAGGCAAAGTAACCGTTGCTGCGGAAGGTGCAGAAAAGGAAGCCGATGATTCCGAAACGCACCAGAGCGGACGTCCGTGCTTTATCCGCAGTCAAATCGGCAATCGTCAGGGTAAAAAGCAGCGTGATGCCGGTAAAGGGGATATCCTTCAGGCAGTAGACGGCGAAGATACCGTTGTAGGGCAGGAAGGCAAAAAGCAGTGCCGTCACGGCGGCCGGGATGACCAGACGTTTACGGGCCAGATGCCGGACGACCTGTCCGCAGCAGAAGGCGAGAAAGATCATCTGTGCAGCGATGTAGAATGCTGCCTGATGGGTGGGATCGGCGGTAAACAGGGATCCGATTTTCATGAAAAAACCGATGGTCCAGGTGTGTATCATCGGGTGATGGTTGGAAAGCGGCTCTATTCCCGCAAGCTGCCCGATCTGAACGATGCCGTCGGGGGAGAAGATGCCCGGGTATTCATAGAGAAAGGCCGGAAGCCAGCCCAGGAGGCAGGTGAACGTCGGAAAGGTAAGCAGCAGACGCACCGGACGGGAGACGGAGCCCCCGCGCAGCCCCGGTGTGTCACAGATGAGGAGCACCCGTTCCGTCGCCAGGGGAAGAAAGGCATCCCAGAACAGAAGAAGGCCTGCCAGGGCGATCACAGTAAGTCCCAGGCGAAAAGCGCCCAGCGTGTACGTTGCGGTGAATTCCCCATGCGTCGCCGCAACCGTGAGCAGCGCATACAGGACGCCCGTGATGCGGACGGGGGGAGCAAGCGCACGGTGGTCGGCAACGCGCTTTCTGTATGAAAAGAGGGCGTACAGCGCGGCAAGTCCAGCGAGACACAGGGGGTTTTGCGGATTGACGCCCAGAGCAAGCGTGATGGCCCACAGAGCCAGAATCGCACGGATCCAGTTGGCAAGTGATGTTTTAATCATAGGAAAACAGTAGCACATGTATACATTTGAATCAAGAATTCGTTACAGTGAGGTGGATGGAAACGGTGTACTCCGTCTCTCTTCCCTGATCGATTATCTGCAGGACTGCTCCACCTTTCAGTCCGAGGATGTGGGGTATGGCGTGCGATGGCTGATCGACCGGGGGTACGCCTGGGTGGTCAATGCCTGGCAGATCGAAATTGCCGCTCTTCCGGAGCTTGGAGACCGTGTGACGATCGGCACCTGCCCATATGAGATCCGCGGTTTTCTTGGACTGCGCAATTTCTTTATGCTGGATGCACAGGGCAGCTATCTGGTCAGAGCCAATTCGGTCTGGACGTTTCTCAACATGTCCACGGGGATGCCGGAGCGGGCGCCGGAGGAGATGAAGACGGCGTACGGTCTGGGAGAAAAGCTGGAGATGACCTATCTGCCGCGCAAGCTTCCGTTTCCGCAGGAGGGTGAAACCGTATCCGGCGGGCAATTGGAGGTTCGGGCGGAGCATCTGGACACCAATCACCACGTCAACAACGGGCAGTATATCCGCATTGCCATGGATGCCGCATTCGGGGCGGAGGCTCCGCGTGTCAGGCGGGTGCGGGCAGAGTATAAAAAGCAGGCACATCTTTCGGATCTTTTTTATCCGCTGATTAATCGCAGAACGACGGAGGAGGGACTGCTCGTCACGACAGCACTGAATGACGCCGACGGCGCGGCGTACTGCACGGTCGAGATGACCCTGGAGCCATCATGCTGAAGCCGGGCGAAAAACAGATTCTGGTCGTGCAGGAGCGCACGGAGCACGGCATTTATCTCAAAGAATCACCGGAATCCGCAAACCGGACATCAAAGGAACGCGTGCTGCTTCCGAAGCGCTATGTGCCTGACGGTGTCCGCGAGGGGGACGAGATCGAGGTCTTTCTTTATCTGGATTCCGAGGATCGCCTGATCGCGACAACGGACACGCCAAAGCTTGCGCTGCATCGCCCGGGACGCCTGACGGTTCGGGAGACGGGGAGGATCGGCGCGTTTCTGGACTGGGGGTTGCCTAAGGATCTGCTGCTCCCCTTTGCGAATCAGACGACCCGGGTACATAAGGGAGACGAAGTGCTCTGCGCGCCGATCATCGATAAGAGCGGACGTCTTGCGGCCACCATGAACGTCTATGAATATCTGGAAAACACTTCCCCCTACCATGAGGATGACTGGGTGACGGGAACCGTATACGAGACAAGCAGCAATTTCGGTGCTTTTGTCGCGGTGGATGACCGCTATTCGGCGCTTATTCCGCGGAAGGAGCTTACGCGCACGATTGCGGTCGGAGAACGGGTCCGGGTGCGTGTAACCAGGGTGCAGCCGGACGGACGGCTTTCCCTTTCGCTGAGGGATAAGGCCTGGCGGCAGATGGATGCGGATGCTGCGGCGATCCTTTCCTATCTGGAGCGGGAGGGGCGGATTCCCTTTACCGATCAGGCGGATCCGGCACTGATCCGGGAGACCTTCGGCATGAGCAAAAATGGTTTTAAGCGGGCTGTCGGACGGCTTCTCAAGGAAAAGAAGATTACGCTCGGTGAAAGGGAAATACGGGGACAGAATTAAAACACACACCAGTAGAGCGTGTCTCCGTCAAACCACAGCTGTTCTTCCGGATCAAACCGATCCCAGTCCCTGTCGCCGAAGTGTTCTTCGAATATCTTCCGGTCCATCGGAATATGCGTAAGCTGCATTCCTGGACCGTTGAGGTGCTCCAACAGGACAAAGGGAGAGACGGAGAGCAGTCTTTCATTAATCTGATCGCGTTTGAACCGGACGGCGTCATAGGAATTCGGTGCGTAAGCATCATTCGCGATGGCGATTCTGGTTATCTTGATACCCGTTTTTTCTTCATAATGCGCGGCTTCGCGCAGAACGGCCTCCGCGTAAACAATATCCAGCTGATTGCTCAGATATCGGTTGCCGATGATCAGCTGAGAGAAAAAGGCATGCACCAGAAGATACAGGATGCACATGACGGCAAACGTTCGGCGGATCCATGCTTTTTCCGTCACACAGAGAGCGCCGATCAGGAGAAGCGCCTGCCAGGTGTAGAACACAAAGGTGATCCGCGGGTACATGCTGGCGGAGAGTAACGGGATGGAGAGGAACAGAAGCGCCTCCGCAAGGATCAGAAGAATCAGCGTAACCGGACGGACACCGCCCTTTTTGCGGGACAGGGAAAGAAACGTCAATACGGCGGCCAGCAGCGATGCGGCCAGAGGGAGCCATAAGGACGGAAGGAGATTCAGGCTGTTTTTGAAAAGCAATATCGTCTCCTCCGCGATGTATCTGATCGTGTCCATTCCTTCAAAGACGACGGTCTTGCTCTCGGCCTCCGGTTCGAGCAGTCCGATGTACTTGACAAATCCGCTGCTGGCGTAGTCCAGTACACCAATCAGGAGGAAAACCATGTTTCCGACGAGTACACGCCGAACCAGTTTCCCGCTGAGAACAAATTCCTCGCTGATCACCAGCCACCCGGTATACAGCATGGCGGCGTAGATGACGGCCGACTGGTAAAACAGACAGGCGATCAGGATGCACAGGGTCGGGAACAGAAGTCTTTTGCGGGCGTAGAAAAAGACACCGACGGTGGCAAGAAGATAGGCACAGGTGTAGGTGATATGGAATTCCGGAAACATAAACGTTTCCGAAAAAAGGACGTTCAGGAATGCCAGGGATGCTGCCGCCAGGAATCCCGCCGTGACGACGCTCTCCCTGTCCTTCAGAAGCGGGAGAAACAGCTTCTGGATCAGCCAGATATCCGCCGCGATGGAGAGCAGATAGATAAAAAAGAAGGCCCGGTAGTGATCCGTGATCTGTATGCCGATGTCCAGCAGCCACTTGGCAAGATAGTAGGCGGCGTAGCGCTGCTGATCCATGGAACTGCCGATGTCGCTCATCGGCAGCATCTCACGAAACAGCGTATCGGCACCGAACTGGGCTCTGTAAAAGCCGCCCCAGAACAGCACCGTCCCCAGGAGGTCGATGAGGAAGAGCGCAAAATCCCGCACGATTGGTTTCTTTGAGACGTTTGACTGCATAACGGATATCCTTTATCAAAGATTTTTAACGCTGGTGTTATTATATCACGCGATAATAAGATGTTAAGTTCAAAAGTCGATTTACACTATATGATGCCAACGGATTGCTCCGCTGCTTCGCAGCTCTCGCAATCCGTCCTACCATTCGCAATCCGCTGCGATGCCCGGAATACGGGCATCTTGCTACTTGCTCATGGTCGGGCGGGTCAAGAGCTCATGCGGCGATTCATGCGAGCATGATCGCCGTATGAGCTTTTGACCCTGGCATCATAAATAATAACATTCATTATTGAATTATTTCCGTGCGTATTGTAAAATGGTTGATATTGACTTGACAGAATGAGACGGGGGAAGCTGTGATCTCAAAACTTGTTTTGCAGAGTACGGTCGAGGGAATCGCTTCGATTGCACAGAGAGAGGTCTGTGTCTTTGATCCGGACGGCCGGCTTCTGGTGTCGTCGTCCGATGAGTCTCTTTCATCGGAGGTGAAGGCACAGTTCGTGAGGGAATTTGCCGATTCTCCGGCGCAGATGCAGGAGCTTGCGGACGGGCTTTACTATAAGGTCTTTGATGAGGACCGTCTGGAATACGTGCTGACGCTGTCAGGGGGCGGAGAGAATCTTCATGCGCTCGGGAAGATGGCCGCGTTTCAGTTGAGCGGACTGTTGGTCGCATACAGAGAACGGTTTGACCGGGACAACTTTTTCAAAAACCTTCTCCTGGATAATCTTCTGCTGGTGGATATTTACAGCCGGGCCAGGACGCTTCGGATCGATGAGACAACGCTTCGGATGTGCCTGGTTGTCCGCCCCTCGGGCGAGCGCAGAGCGGATATGATAAAAACGCTCAGACGGGCGGTAGACGGCAAGGCGGGATGTGTCGTAACCGAGGTGAGTGAGCAGGACCTGATCGTCATCCTTGATCTGGAGGGAAAACCGGAGGAAACAGAAGAGCGGGCGGAAGACGCCCGATGGGGAACAGAGCAGGGCCGGGCGTTTGCCGAACAGCTTCTGGCAGCGCTGGAACAGGATGGATATCCGGATGTGCGGATCTCCTGCGGTGCGGTATCCCGCGACCTCAGAGACTTGAGCCGTTCATACAAAGAGGCGGAAATGGCACTGGATGTCAGCCGGATTTTCTATGAGAACGACCGCGTCATCTGCTATGGCGAGCTGGGAATCGGAAGACTGATCTATCAGCTTCCCCTGCCGCTCTGCAGGATGTTCCTTTCAGAGACATTCGGAGAGGTGGATCCGGACAGGGAGATTGAGGAGGAGATCGCGCAGACGGTGGAGGTTTTCTTTGCCAACAGCCTGAATGTTTCGGAGACGGCAAGAAAGCTTTTTGTTCACCGCAACACCCTGGTGTACCGGCTGGATAAGCTGCAGAAGATCACCGGACTGGATGTCCGTGTCTTTGAGGATGCCATTACGTACCGGATTGCGACGATGGTGATCCGGTATATGAAATATATGGAAAAAAATGAGTACTGATCGTGTTTTTAAGACGAGAGGACCACGTTCCCGCGTTTTTTCAGGGGATTGATTCAGGGGGATCGGTATGTTTGGAGCACCAAAGAGGCGGGTGAAAAAAATTCCGCCGGATGAAATCATCACACTGGAGCATGTGAGCAAGGCGTACACCAAGGGGGTGCCCGCGCTGAATGACATCACGCTTCATATCAGACGCGGGGAGTTCGTGTTCATCGTCGGGGATTCCGGTTCCGGCAAGTCGACGCTGATCAAGCTCCTTTTGCGCGAGCTGGTGCCGACGGAGGGCAGGATCACCGTGATGGGTTATGATCTGGTTCGCATCCGCCACGGGAAGATTCCGAAATTCCGCAGGAATCTGGGAATTGTCTTTCAGGATTTCCGTCTGCTGAAGGATCGCAATGTGTATGAGAATGTCGCTTTTGCCCAGCGCATTGTCCAGACACCCGGGCGGGAAATCCGGAAAAATGTGCCGACGGTTCTGGCGACGGTCGGCCTGGCCGGGAAGTATAAGAATAAGATCAGACAGCTCTCCGGCGGAGAGCAGCAGCGTGTGGCGCTGGCGAGAGCACTGGTCAACAAGCCCGCGATCCTGCTGGCGGATGAGCCGACCGGTAATCTGGATCCCAATATCACCTGGGAGATCATGCGCCTGCTGGAAAAGATCAACGAAAACGGGACGACGGTGATTGTTGTCACGCACAATAAGGAGGTCGTCAACGTCATGAAAAAGCGCGTCATCACTTTAAGACGCGGTGTGATCGTGGAGGACGAAGAAGAGGGAGGCTACCGCGATGAAGAGGATTAGCACCTTTTTCTATACGATCGGACAGGGCTTTAAAGGCCTGACGAGAAACAAGTGGTACACACTGGCTTCTATTGCCACGATTGCAGCCTGCCTGTTTCTGTTCGGTCTGTTCTACACGATTGTGATGAATTTTCAGAGTATGGTACGTGCGGCGGAAGAGGGCGTTTCAGTGACCGTCTTTTTCAATGAGGGTGTCACGGAGGAACAGATTCTTGCGATACAGTCGGCCCTGGAGCAGCGGACGGAGGTCCGCCAGGTGGATTACATCTCCGCCGACGCGGCCTGGGAGAGCTTCAAGGAAGGCTATCTGGGCCCCTACGCCGACGGCTTTACGGAGAATCCCCTGATCGATTCCGCGAATCTTCAGATCTATCTGAGCGATGTATCCATGCAGCCGAATCTGGTGACGTTTCTGGAGTCTATTGACGGGGTGCGTGAGGTCAATCGTTCGGAGGTAACCGCGACGACCCTGTCGGGTATCAACCGGCTGGTCGCCTACATTTCGATTGCGATCATCGTGATTCTGTTTGCGGTTTCGATTTTCCTGATCAGCAACACGGTGACCATCGGCATTTCCGTGCGTCAGGATGAGATCACGATCATGAAGTATATCGGCGCGACGGACTATTTTGTGCGGGCGCCATTCGTTATCGAGTGTATGCTGATCGGTGCCATCGGTTCAGCCATTCCTCTGGCGGTGATTTATTTCGTCTACGGACAGGTGACGGAATTCATCGGCGGCCGTTTTGCGATTCTGTCAAACATCCTACGTTTTTTGCCGATCGAGAGTATTTTTGAGAAGCTGATGCCGGCCACCTTCCTCATCGGAGTCGGCATCGGTTTCCTCGGCAGCTTTGTGACGGTCAGGCGGCATCTGAGAGTATGATCCGGCGACGCATCTGGAAAGCGCTGATCCTGGTTCTCTGCCTTGCCGGAGTCTTTCTTTCGACCCCGGCAGGGCTTCTTTCGTATGCGCTTCCGACGGAAGCCTCCATCAAGGAACAGGAGGCAAAAATCGCAAAGCAGAAAAAACAGCGCGATAGCCTGAAATCCAACATGACCGATCTGGAAAAGATCAAAGCCTCCCTTCAGAAGAGCAAGGCGGATCTGGATGCGTATGTGAAGGAACTGGATCAGAATCTTGTGGAGATCGAAGAAAGGATCGAGGAGCTGACCAGGCAGATCGCCGAGAAACAGGAGGAAATCGAGGAGACGAAGGAGGAGCTTGCCCAGGCGCAGGCGACACAGGAAGCGCAGTATGAGGCGATGAAGAAACGCATCCGCTTTATGTATGAAAAGGGAGACACCTATTATCTCGCGCTTCTGTTTGAGGCGGACAGCTACACGGATATGCTCAACCGCGCGGAGTATATCGGACAGATATCGGCCTATGACCGCCGGAAGCTGGAGGAGTATATCGCTGAGACGGAATATGTGGCGCTGGTCAAGGAGGCGCTGGAGGAAGAGGAGGCGACGCTTGAGGAGGCAAGCGAGGAGGTGAAGGCCGAGCAGGAATCCGTGAAAGCGTTGCTTGCCGAGAAGGAGGAGCAGATTAACCAGGTCTCCGCGGAGATCGGAGACAAGGAACAGCAGATCGCTGCATATAAAGAAACCATCGCGCAGGAGACGGCTGAGATTGCCGCGCTGGAAAAGGCGGTGGCCGCGGATAAGGCGGCGCTTGAGGAGGCAAACCGCAGGGTCTACAACGGCGGTGTGTTTGCCTGGCCCTGTCCGAAATACACGAGAATATCCGACAATTTCGGCATGCGTTTGCATCCGACACTGAAAGTGCAGCTGATGCACAACGGGGTGGACATGGCGGCTCCGTACGGGACGCCGATCGTCGCCGCGTATGACGGAACGGTGGTCGCGGCGGCCTATTCGTCCTCCATGGGCAACTATGTGATGATTGACCACGGGAGCGGGTTGTACACGGTGTATATGCACTGCTCCTCGCTTTCGGTATCCAGAGGACAGGAGGTGTCCAAGGGACAGAATATAGCGGCGGTCGGATCCACCGGCAGATCGACGGGCAATCATCTGCATTTCGGGGTGCGTCTGAACGGTTCCTATGTAAACCCCTGGACCTATCTGGGATAAGAGAGAACCTTACGATCTTTATCTATTGAGGGATATATGGAAGAAATCACGGAAGAACTGCATGAGGAGCCGGCGGACAGAATCCCGGGGGCGGGCATCGAGGCACCGGTTGTCTATGCCGGGCCTGTAGAGCCGGAGCGTGCCGGAGGCGGGCTCCTTTTTTTCATGGGATTGATCTGCGGCATTTTCCTCATGATGAGTGCCGGGTTTGTGCTTGCGATTTTTGTGCGCATGGACGTGATCCGGCTGCCGTTTTCGCTCCGGAATCCGTCCGGCCTTCTGAATGCCGCGACCGAGAAAAAGATCGGATTGATTGAGGAATCCATCGAAAAGAATTTCTACCGGACGGATGTGGAGGACGAGACGCTTCGGGACGGGCTTTTCCGAGGAATGATCGATGCGCTGGATGATCCGTATTCCACCTACTATTCGGGGGAGGAATTTGACGAGATCATGACGGATATTCAGGGAGTCTATGAGGGGATCGGTGCCTACCTGATGCAGTCGGGAGAGTACGAGTACCCTGTGATCACCGGTACCATCAGCGGCTCTCCCGCGGAAGAGGCGGGGCTGGTCGAAAAGGATCTGTTGACCGAGGTGGAGGGGGAATCCACCCGGGGACTGGACTTGTCCACCATTGTGTCCCGTGTGAAGGGAGAGCGGGGAACAACGGTGAAGCTGAAGCTGCTTCGCGACGGAAAGGAGCTGGAGGTTTCCATAGTCCGGGCCCGGATAGAATCGCCGACCGTGATTGTGGAGGATCCGCAGGACGGAATCGGGTATCTGAGAATCACGGAGTTTGATGACGTGACGCCGGATCAGTTTGCAGAGGGTCTTGCGGAATTAAAATCGAAAGGGATGCGGGGGATGATCCTTGATCTCAGAAGCAACACGGGCGGCAATCTGGATGCGGTCTGTGATATTGCAAGACAGATTCTGCCGGAGGGCGTGATCGTCTACACGCTTGACCGTGACGGGAACCGGGAGGATTTTGACTGCGACGGCAGTCACGCTGCGGATTTCCCCATCGTCGTGCTGGTTAATGATTATACGGCCAGTGCTTCCGAGATTCTTGCCGGAGCGATTCGGGACTACGGACTCGGCAGGCTCGTCGGCACGACGACCTACGGGAAGGGCGTCGTGCAGCGTATCTATCAGATCGGCGACGGAACCGCATTAAAGCTTACGGTGGAGACCTACTATACACCCTCCGGATTTGATCTGAACGGCGTGGGACTGGAGCCGGATGAGGAGATTGTCTACGACGCGGAAGCAGCCGGTAAGGACGGGACAGACAATCAGCGGGTACGCGGAGAGGAAATTCTGCGGCAGCTGATGGAGGACAGATAAAGAGAAGGAAATATGTGCGGAATCTGCGGTTTTATTACCAAACAGAATATCTCGCAGGATGATCTGATCCGGATGAATGACACGATGACCCACCGCGGACCGGATGACGCCGGCGTGCGGATTTATCCGGCAGCAGGCGGATATGCGGTGGGGCTGGCACAGAGGCGCCTTGCCATACGTGACCTTTCGCCGCTGGGGCATCAGCCGATGGAGACGGCAGACGGACGCCTGTCGCTGGTGTTCAACGGAGAAATCTACAATATGGCGGCGCTCAGGGAGGAACTGGCGGATTATCCGTTCCGCTCCCGCTGTGATACGGAGGTGATTCTGGCGGCATACCTTACCTGGGGAGAGGAATTTCTCGAGCATCTTTTCGGGATGTTTGCGCTCGCGCTTTATGACAGGCGGATGGGCGTCGTCCTTCTGGCCCGTGACCGCGCGGGTAAAAAACCGCTCTATTACTGGCAGAGCGGCGGGCAGGTGGTCTTTGCGTCTACGCTTTCCCCGATCATGACCTGTCCGGGCTTTCCACGGGAAATCAACAGACGGGTGCTGCCCAGATATCTGTTTCAGCAGTATATCCATGCGCCGGAGAGCATTTTTCAGGATGTGTGGCAGCTTTGCCCGGGAGAAATGCTTCGCCTGGAGCTGTCCGCATACGGGCGGGGACCGAAGACGGAAAAGAGGAAGTACTGGGACACCGCCGCGCGTTATGCGGCGTGCTCCGCGGATCCGGTTTCCGATTATGAGGAGGCGAAGACACAGCTGAAGGAATTGCTGAAGCAGGCTGTGGCGGACCGGATGATTGCCGACGTGCCGCTGGGGCTTTTCCTCTCGGGAGGGTTTGATTCGTCCCTGATGACGGCGCTGGCACAGGAATGCTCCGCCGAACCGGTGCAGACCTTCTCCGTCGGGTTTCGTGAGCAGGAATTTGATGAATCCGCAGCCGCTGAAGCGGTGGCAAGGCATCTGGGCACCCGGCATCAGACACGCATCATCACGGAAGAGGACATGTTTTCGCTGGTGGATGCGCTGCCGCAGTATTTTGACGAGCCCTTTGCGGATCCTTCCCAGATTCCGACCATGCTGGTCTCGGAAACAGCCAGGCGCGCCGTGACGGTGGCACTTTCCGGAGACGGCGGAGATGAGATGTTCTGTGGCTATAATATCTATGACAACGTCGCCCAGGCGCAGAAACTGGACGTTCCAGCAGCGCTTACGCATCTGATCGGCCATATTCCCATTCCGGGCGGCGGCAGTCTTTCGGAGAAATATCCCTTCCGGGTACGCGTGCTTTCCGATAACCGCGATCCGCTGACGAAGACGCAGATCGCTTCTACCGGCTATATCGAAGCGGCAACGGCGTTTCTTGCCGGAGCGTCGGACAGTGAGAGACGGCGTCTTCTGCTGTCGGAAATGCTGCCGATCAAGTATCCTTTGGAGGATCGATATCCGGCAAAGGACTGGCAGGTGATCCGGATGCTCCTGGATATGGACACCTACCTGCCCAGTGATATTCTGTGCAAGGTGGATCGCGCGTCCATGAAATACTCGCTGGAGGCCCGATGCCCGATCCTCGATACGCGTGTGGTGGAGTACAGCTTCCGGATTCCGCATGCCTTCAAGTACCGGAACGGTGTGAAAAAGGCGATCCTCCGTGACATTGCGTATGACTACATTCCGCGGGAGCTGCTGGATCGTCCCAAACAGGGCTTCGGCGCTCCTGTCGACAAGTGGCTCAGGGGCCCGCTTCAAAAGGAACTTCTGGAGGTCAGCTCCATGCGGTATCTTACAAAGCAGGGGATCTTTGAACCGGAATATGTGTCCAAATTCGTGACGGATTATCTCCTCAAGGGAGATGCAGGCCCGGCAACGGGACGGAATTTTTCCAAACTGGTCTGGTCCTTCTATGTCTTTCAGAAATGGGAGCGCAGATGGTGTCGGGCAGCAGGGTGAGGCGAAACGACAACGGACATGTGGCGCTCTACATCGGTTCACTGCAGATGGGCGGCGCAGAGCACGTGATGGTGAATCTTGCGGAGGCGCTCTTCGCCCGGGGATGGCGGGTGACACTGGTCACGACGTATCTTGCCGTGGAGGAATATCCCGTACCGCATGGCTTGTGGAAAACCCTCCCGGAGGAACAAGCGCGGGGATCCCATATTCTGCAGGTGCTGACGCCGGATGAGCGCCGGATACCGGTGGAACTGGAAGAATGGAAGGAAACAGCGGGGGCAGAAGGCAATACGCGGGGAAACGGTATTGCGCGTGTGTTCTCCGGAATCTCCTCTAAAGAGGCAGGCGGACGTCTCAGCGCGCTGCGCAGACGACTGGTCAGACTGGATCAAATCTGGGAAGATTTGCAACCAGATGTTATTTTATCGTTTATCGGAAAAAACAATCTGATGGCGCTGCTCACTGCACACAGAAAACGGATACCGGTGATCGTCTCGGTTCGTGCCGTGCCCGGGCTGGAATATCCGGGGAGAATCCAGAGGCTGGCCGCGTCGGTTCTGTTTGGACGGGCCGCGGCAGTGGCGGTGCAGACAGCGGCTTCGGCGGCTTTTTTTCCGGCATCGGTTCGGAAAAAGGCTGTTGTCATGCCCAATGCCGTGTCGCGGGAGTTTCTCTCGGAGGAGCCTGTAGCCGATCGCGACCGCAACGAAGAGGAGACAGCTGCAGAGCGGGAACGGACGGTTGTCGCTGTCGGACGGATGGATGCCAACAAGCGGTTTGATCTGCTTCTGAGGGCTTTTGCGCGGATCATCGGCAGGCTGCCGGGGACGGAATCGATTCCGGAGGCAGATAAATACCAGCTGTTATTATATGGTGACGGCGAGGACAGACCGCAGCTGGAGGAATTGGCAAAGGCTTTGGGAATTGCCGATCATGTGCGGTTTATGGGCCGCAGGAGCGGAATTGCCGGCCTGATCCGCCGCGCAGGTGCCTATTGTCTGATGTCTGATACGGAAGGTATGCCGAATACACTGATTGAAGCGATGTGTCTGGGAATTCCTTCCGTGACGACCGACTGTATTCCGGGCGGAATGGGGCAGCTTCTGACGAACGGCGAGGATGCACTGGTCGTGCCGACAGGTGACGAGGAAGCGCTTGCCGCGGCGCTTCGCAGGATTTTTACCGACAGGGCGCTGGCAGACAGTTTGTCTGTGAATGCCCGGAAAATGCGAAGCCGGTATGATCCGGACCGGGTGACGGACAGCTGGGAGGAGCTGCTTGCGAACCATATGAAACAAACCAGGCAGAGAATGGGGAACGGGTGATGTGCGGAATCGCCGGATTTTGTAATTTGCATCGAAGCAGTGAGGAGCGGGAACGGACGATCCGCCGGATGACGGATCATATGCGGGAACGCGGGCCGGATGCGGAAGGAAGCGTGCTGTATGAATTCAGGGCGGCAGACGGGCGTGTCAGCGATCTTGCGCTGGGACACCGGCGCCTTGCCATTATCGACCTGACGGATACCGGTGCGCAGCCCATGCAGTCCCATTCCGGAAGGTTTTCGATCGTGTATAACGGGGAGATCTACAATCATTCCGATCTGAGGCGGGAGCTGGAGGAGACGGGAAAGGTGCGGCCGGAGGACTGGCGCGGCACGTCGGACACGGAGATCCTGCTGGAGGCCATCGAGGCGTGGGGGCTCGCGGAGACGCTGAAGAAATGCCACGGCATGTGCGGGATCGCAGTCTACGATCACGAGACCGGCCGGATCAGCCTGACGAGGGATCGTGTGGGTGAAAAGCCGCTGTATTACGGATTCGTGCGTCGTTCCGGTGAAGCGGCTGAGGAGCCGGTTTTTGTTTTTGCGTCGGATATCGGATGTCTTAAGGAGATGGAGGGCTTCCGGAATGAGATTAACCGGGCGGTACTGCCGCTGTATTTTATCCACGGCTATATCCCGGCACCCTACACGATCTATCGGGATATCTGGAAGCTGGAGCCGGGAACGGTTCTCACGGTCGAGCCGCCTTATGCGTATTTTGACCCGCAGGAGGAACTGGATGCGCTCGAGAAGGGACAGCTGGGAGGCAGACGGGGGCCGGAATCCGATCGGAAGGATCCGGATCCCGCGACCGCGGAAAAGAGCCGCTCTGAGCGGCTTCCCGGCGGGCATCAGTATGAAACTTACTGGTCCATGTGGGAGACCATGACGGAAGGTCAGCGCCATCCTTTTACCGGGAGCTTCGAGGAGGCATCCGCAGAGCTGGAACGGCTGTTAAAGGCGGCGATTCGCAGACAGATGGTGGCAGATGTGCCGTTGGGTGCATTCCTCTCCGCAGGGATCGATTCCTCGACCGTCGTGTCTCTTATGCAGGAAGTTGCACGTGAGGATGGCGGAAAACCGGTGCGCACCTTTACCATTGGCATGGAGGAGAAAGGCTTCAACGAAGCACCGATCGCCAAAGAGATCGCGGCACATCTGGGCACTGATCACACCGAGAAATACATCACCAAAGAGGATGCTCTGGCGGTGATCCCGAAGCTCGCGCGCATGTTCGGTGAGCCCTTCGCCGATTCTTCGCAGATACCGACCTTTCTGGTGAGTCAGATGACCAGAGAGCATGTGACCGTGTCCCTTTCGGGGGATTCGGGAGATGAACTCTTCTGCGGATATACCTCCTATGAATCCATCAAGCGGATCTGGGATAAGATGAAGAGAATCCCGTATTCGCTGCGGAGACCGGCGAGCGCACTGCTGCTTACGCTTCCGCAGGTGCAGGGAAATGAGATCCGGCGCACCAAGGCGAGGCTTCTGGCTGCAAAAAGCCCGGTGGATCTGCACCGTCTGGAATCCGATCATGAGCCGATCATCGGCCGGATTGCACTATCCGGACCGAGAGAGAAGGAGCCGCCGCACAAGCTCACGCAGATCACGGACAGAGGCTTCTGGCGGATGGCAGAGGACGCCCGGGCAGCGCAGGCGGGATCGGATGCATGCTGGGCTGTGCCCTTTAGAGAGACGATGTTCGCGGATCTGATCTTTTATCATCCGGACGATATTCTGGTCAAGGTGGACCGGTGTGCGATGGCGAATTCTCTGGAGACCCGGGTGCCGCTGCTGGATCCGGATGTGATCTCGTTTGCCTGGCGTCTTCCGACGGAATATCTGACGCAGGTCGCGCAGGATCTGCTGGGAAAGGAAACACGGATCGGGAAGCGGATCCTGCGGGATATCCTCTATCGTCATGTGCCGCGGGAGCTGATGGAGAGGCCGAAGAAAGGTTTTTCCGTTCCGGTCGAGCAGTGGCTTAAGGAGGAACCGCTCCGAAGCTGGGCTGAAAAGCTGCTGGCGACGGATAAGATCCGGAAGGAGGGTCTGCTCGATGCGGATGTGGTGGAGCAGATCTGGGAGGACTACACAAAACGCGGTATCTGGCGCGTGCAGATCTGGTACATCCTGATGCTGGAGGAGTGGCTGGAGACCGGAGGCGCAGGCGGCTTATGAAGCTCAGCGTCATTATTCCCTGCTATAACATTGAACGACAGATCGGCAGATGCCTGGATTCGGTACTCGCACAGGAGGGACCGGAGCTGGAGGTCATCGCGGTGGATGACGGCTCAACGGATGACACCGCGAAGATCTGTGAGCGCTATGCCGCGGAGAACGCCTGCATGCGGGTCATCCATCAGGAGAACAAAGGGCTTGGGCCCGCGAGAAATACCGGGATTGAAGCGGCGACGGGAGAGATTCTTTCTCTGGTAGACGGAGATGACTGGATCCTGCCCGGAATGTATGCGCGCATGACGGCCGCGATGGAGGAAGCAGGGGCGCAGATGGCCGTGTGCCGGTATCTGCAGGTATCGGATGGAGAAACAGGGCAGACGGTATCCGGAAGTGCCGGAGAGGCGGATGATCGGGTGCTCACCAGGGAAGAGGCTCTCTTTGCGCTTGTCGCGGAGGATGAGGCGACGGTCATCCAGAACGCGGCCTGGAATAAGCTGTACCGGAGGGAACTGTTTCTGCCGGAACGGAATCCGGAAGGTAAGCTGCAATATCCCGCGCACCGATATGAGGATATCGTCATCACGGCGAAGCTGATTGCGCGATGTGAGCATGTGGTCTATCTCGATGAAGCGTTTTACGCCTATGTGGTTGACCGGCAGGGAAGCATCATGAACCGGAGCGCGCTGTCAGATCTGCTGAAGGAGCAGATCCCCTCATACTGGGAGAGAGACGCTTTTTTTGAGGAGACCGGACGGCATGAACTGGCGGTGATGCATGATTATATAGTGGGGAAAAAGCTGCTGGCACTTCGGACGGAGGGGCGCCGGAAAAAGGAAAGGGAGAGCGTATGTGCCCTCGGACAGGTGATCCGTGAGCGGTACGCTCCCCGTTTTTCTGAAATCTACGGATGTCCGATTGCCGATCCGCACCACGCGCTGCGCATGCGGCTGTTTCTGATACATCCTGTGCTGTATGATCTGTTTACGGCAATCAATGAAGGAATTCTTCTGCCGCTTCGCGGGTTGTGAAGCGGCAGAAGGTTATGTGATCTTTTACGGACGAGGCTTTCCGCACTCCGAGCAGAATTTGCCGGTGTTCTGCGCGCCGCAGGCGCAGGTCCAGGGGCCGTCCGGTCTGGGCTGTCCGCAGTTTGAACAGAATTTGCCGGTGTTCTGTGTGCCGCAGGCACAGGTCCATCCGCCGGCAGAGGCGGGCTGCATCTGAGGCGCGGGCTGGGGAGCAGCCGCCTGCTGCTGTGCTCCCATCTGGAAAAGCTGAGCGGCATTGACGCCGCCTGCCTGGCTGGCCATGTTCATGCCGGCGAAGGCCATCATGGGGCCGGCATTCTGATTGTTGGCCGCGGCGACCATGGCTTCGGACTGTGCGGCGACCATCTGCGCACCCGCCATGTTGGCGTTGCGGAAGACCGCATTCTTCTGAAGCTCCTTGATCATCTTTTCGTCTTCTTCGGAAGCGGTTACCGAACTCACACCGACGGAGGTGATGGTGATGCCGTAGTGTCCGCCCCATTTCTCCGAGAGGACGTGGTTCATGGCCTCTGCCAGATCATCCGCGTGGCCCGGCAGCGCACTGTAACGGATGCCCTTTTCGGAAATTTCGGCGAATGCCGGCTGCAGAGCGGTCAGGAATTCACTCTTGAGCTGCGAATCCAGCTGATCGCGGGTGTAGGCATCCTGCACATTGCCGCAGACGTTCTTGAAGAAGAGGATCGGATCCGAGAGCTTGTAGGTGTATTCGCCGTGGCAGCGGATGGAAATGTCCACATCAAGTCCGATGTTGTTGTCGACGACACGGAAAGGAACCGGGCTGGCCGTGCCGTATTTGTTGCCGATGATTTCCTTGAGATTGAAATAATACACGCGCTGATCCGTGCCGGTATCACCGCCCATGGTGAAGCGCTTTTTGAACTGTTCGAAGCTGTCCTTGATTCCCTGTAAAAGTCCGCCGGTAAAGATCGTCGGAGAAGTTGTCGAATCAAAGACGAACTCGCCCGCCTGGGCACAGAATTCGACAATCGCTCCCTGCTCGACGATAATCATGCACTGGCCTTCGTTGACCGCAACAACGGAGCCGTTGGAGATGATGTTGTCATTTCCGCGGTTGGTGTTCCCCTTGGTCTTTTTACTGGCCTTGACCACCAGGGTGTCGGCGGGGAGGGAGGGGCAATAGAAATACTCTTTCCATTGATCGGCGAGTACGCCTGCTCCCGAAGCAACTGCTGCAGCGATGAGTCCCATAGCTTAAGCCTCCTTTGCGTGGGTTCCCGATTCCTAAAGATCGGGAAAGGGTGTAAAATACAAGTATTCATATTATACCACGGGTGAAAGGCGATGGCGAGAAAAAAAACCGGAATCGCGATTGATATCGGGACAACCAATATCGTCGGCATGCTTGCGGATCAGGAGGGGTTCGTGATCCGCAGATCGTCGCGGGCCAACAGCGGGGCCTCATTCGGTGTGGATGTGATGAGCCGGGTGCGGGCTGTAGGGGATGGATCGGCGGCGTGTCTTAAGGAGCGGATGCAGCAGGATCTTCTGACAGTGATCTCCTCTCTGACAGGGGATTTTTGTGAGGAGACGGATGCGGTTGTCCTGTGCGGCAATACGGTGATGCTGCACCTGCTGTGCGGGTACGACTGCACCGGACTCGGACACTTCCCGTACCATCCGGTTTCCCTGGCTGCGGAAAAGCGGACAGCCCGGGAACTGTTGCCGCAGCTTGCTGCACCCTGGTCCGACGTACCCCTATGGCTTCTTCCCGGCATCTCCGCTTTTGTCGGTGCCGATATCACGGCGGGCTTATATGAAATGCAGGAGAGGGGGTTCCTTCCGGCGGGCGAAGGGCAGGCGGTGCTTTTTATGGATCTGGGAACCAACGGAGAAATGGCCCTGATCCGGCAGCAGGAGGGGAGAAGAACCATCACGGTCTGTTCCACGGCAGCGGGACCGGTTTTTGAGGGCGCCGGGATTCGCTGCGGCATGCGCGGAGAAGAGGGGGCGATCTGCTCGGTTGTGCTGGTTCCGGCCGGGGAGGGTGAGAGCCGGGTGACCGCGCGGTGCCGCACCATCAAAGATGCGCCGGCCGCGGGCATTTGCGGCAGCGGAGTGCTGGAGGCGGTGTCGGAGCTGGTGCGGATGCGGATGATTGACCGGGACGGCCTTCTCGCGGAACCATGGTTTTCAAAGGGCTTTCCGCTGGCCGGGGATGAAATCCGGATCTATCCGGAGGATGTGCGCGCTGTCCAGCTGGCGAAGGCGGCCATACGCGCGGGGGCGGAAACCCTGCCCCTCGCCTGCGGAATTCCCGCTGCGGACATCGGCGAGATCCTGATAGCCGGCGCGTTTGGCGGTGCTCTTCCTCTCTCCAGGCTTCGGCCGCTGGCAATGATTCCGCCGGTTCTGACCGGACGGTGCCGGACGGTGGGCAACAGTGCGCTCGCCGGAACAGGACGGGTTTTGAATGAGCTTCTGAATGACCGGGAGGACGAGGCGTTTGCCGCGCTTGACCGGATCTGCAGCGATGGGGCGGAGCTGCCTCTTGCAGGCCGGCAGGATTTCAAAGCCTGCTATCTTGCCATGATGGGCTTTGATGCGGACTGACATCATCATTGGTTTGCAATTTGTCCGTTGATTCGCTATGATACAGAGAGGTTTTTAAATCGGAGGTTATTATGGATAACAACCCATTAGGCGGCGGTAATAAAGGAGAAAACGGGAGAGACCCAAGAAAACAGAGCTTTATGCTTCTGGTGATTGCAGCGCTGGTGACGGTGCTCTGCATGAGTTATTTTCTGCGGGCCATGAGCGGGAGCGAGACGCAGGAGATCACGTATTCCGAGTTCATTCAGATGCTCGCGGAGGGCAAGGTTCAGTCGGTTAAAATCGAGGATGACCGGATTCTGATCTATCCGGAGCTGGCAACCGTACCGCAGTCACAGAGGGGAGGGCTCGGTTCCCTGTACGGGCTGCGGACCGAGAGCGGAGGCATCACCTACTTCACGGGAAAGGTGGAGGATGATGACACGCTGACCGGTCGGCTGCTCAAGGCCGGCGTGGCTTTTTCCGGCGACGTGCCGGACAGCTCGGGCATGGTGCTCTCTTTTATTCTGTCCTATATTGTCCCGATCCTGCTGATGTGGGGGCTGCTTTCCCTGTTGTTCCGACGGATGTCCAAGAGCGGAGGACCGTTTTCCATGGGCCGGTCGACTGCCAAGGTCTATGTGCAGAAGGAGACCGGGGTGACCTTTGCCGATGTGGCGGGTGAGGATGAGGCCAAGGAATCGCTGGTTGAGGTGGTGGATTTCCTGCACAATCCCGGGCATTACACCGGCATCGGCGCAAAGCTTCCCAAGGGTGCGCTGCTGGTGGGACCGCCCGGAACCGGCAAAACGCTGCTCGCCAAGGCGGTTGCCGGCGAGGCACACGTGCCGTTTTACTCTCTTGCCGGATCGGATTTCATAGAGCTTTATGTCGGCGTGGGTGCCAGCCGCGTGCGGGATCTGTTTGCGGACGCTTCCAAAAACGCGCCGTGTATTGTTTTTATCGACGAGATTGACGCCATCGGACGTAGCAGGGATTCCAAGTACGGCGGCAATGAAGAACGCGAGCAGACGTTGAATCAGCTGCTGGCCGAGATGGACGGCTTTGATTCCAGCAAAGGGGTTCTTATTCTCGGGGCCACCAATCGCCCGGAAATTCTGGATAAGGCGCTGCTCAGACCCGGGCGGTTCGACCGCCGCATCAATGTGGACAAGCCGGATCTGAAGGGACGTGTTGAAATCCTCAAGGTGCACGCCAAGGATGTCAAGATGGACGAGACGGTGGATCTGCACGCCATTGCGCTTGCAACCAGCGGCGCGGTCGGCGCGGATCTGGCCAACATGATCAATGAGGCGGCCATCCTGGCGGTGAAAAACCGCCGTGAACTGGTCTCTCAGAGAGATCTGATGGAAGCGGTCGAAATTGTGTTCATGGGCAAGGAGAAGAAGGACCGGATCCTGTCCAAGGAGGAACGCAAGATCGTTTCCTATCATGAGGTGGGGCATGCGCTGGTATCCGCGGTACAGAGCAATACCGAACCGGTGCAGAAGATCACAATCGTGCCCCGCACCATGGGTGCGCTCGGCTACGTGCTGCATATCCCCGATGATGAGAAGCATCTGCGCACAAAGGATGAACTGCATGACGATATTGTGACGACCCTGGGCGGCCGGGCGGCAGAGGAGATCATCTTCAACACGGTGACGACGGGCGCGCAGAACGACATCGAGAAAGCTACCGCGACCGCGCGGAATATGATCACCTTCTACGGTATGAGCGATCGATTCGGCCTTATGCAGCTGGAAACCGTCGAAAGCAGGTATCTGGAGGGCAGACGTGAGCTGGTCTGCAGCGATGAAACGGCGACAGCCATCGACGAGGAGGTGCGGGAGTATCTGGCCGGGTGCTATGAGGAGGCCAAGGAGATCATCCGGGCGCATCTGAACACGATGGACAGGCTGGCACAGTATCTGATCGAGCATGAGACCATCACCGGCAAGGAGTTTATGAAGATCTTCCGGGAGAGCGAAGGAATACCGGAACCCACGCCGGAGGAGATTGAAAAGGGAAAGGTCCGGATCTGGGCGACCCGTCCGGAATCGGCCGCGGTCGGGGAGAATGTTCCCGTGCGCGAGAAGAATCCGCCGAAGCCGACCTTTGAAGCAAGCGTCGGTGGACCGGAGACGGCGGGAAATGAGGGCGGTATCCATTATGAGGATCCCGGCAGGGAGTTCCGGTCGATCTTCGATCCCGCAGTGAATGAAAAGCCATCGCAGAACGAGGGGCAGACTTCCGGAACGGATACCGCCGGGAAGACGGACATACAGCAGCCGGAGCCTGAGATTCCGCCGCAGCCCGCGCAGGATCCCGCCACCGGACAGGATGCCGGCACAGAACAGAAGAATCCGGTACAGTCCGGACGCTTCTCCAACGCCACGGATATTTTTGATGACTGAGGAAGCTTCGTCCTTTGATATTGCCGCGGAACTGAAGAAACTGCCTCATCAGCCCGGGGTTTACATCATGCGTGACCGGCATGACAGCATTCTCTATGTCGGAAAGGCAGTTGATCTGCACAACCGGGTGCATTCCTATTTCCGGAAGATCATCGGGCGGGGGCCGCAGATTGACCGGATGGTAGAGCAGATCGACCGGTTCGAAATCATCGTGACGGATTCGGAGCTGGAAGCGCTGGTGCTGGAGAACAATCTGATCAAGGAGCACCGTCCGCGCTACAACACGCTGCTCAAGGATGACAAGACCTACCCCTATGTCAAGGTGACTGTCGGAGAGCGGTTTCCCCGCATCCGGTTTTCCAGGGAATTAAAGAAAGACGGATCGCGATACTTCGGACCATTTACCAGTGCGCAGGCAGTCCGGGAGACGATCGATCTGATCAACAAGCTGTTCGGCCTTCGCACCTGTGCGCGGGAACTGCCCACGAGCGGCCGCGCCTGTCTGAATTACCATATGAAGCAATGCTCCGCTCCCTGTATCGGCGCCATATCGAAGGAGGATTATGCGGAACGCGTGAATCGCGCGCTTGCCTTTTTGAACGGCGACGTCTCCGAATTGCTCGGTGATCTGGAAAAGAAGATGCAGACGGCATCCGAGGAGCTGCGTTTCGAGGAAGCCGCGCGGTATCGGGATCTCTGTGAAAGCATCCGGGCAGTCACGGCAAAACAGAAGATGAACGACGCCAGGGGGATGGACCGCGACATCCTCGCACTCTACGCAGAGGGAGCAGACGCGGTTGTCCAGGTCTTTTTTGTGCGGGACGGGCGTCTCATCGGAAGAGAGCATTTCTATCTGACACAGGCTCAGAGCGAGGATCCTGCGCTGCTGCTGGGGGATTTTGTCAAGCAGTTTTATGCGGGAACGCCGTTTATCCCAAAGGAGCTTTTCCTTCAGACGCAGATTGCGGATCCCGGAGTCATCGAGGAGTGGCTTTCGGCGCGCAAGGGGGAACGGGTACACCTGACGGTGCCGCAGAGAGGAGAGATGCGCAAGCTTTTGCAGCTTGCCGCGGAAAATGCGCGTCTCGTGCTCACCAGGGACAGGGAACGGATCCGCAGGGAGGAGGGAAGAACCATCGGCGCGGTCAAAGAGATCGCCGACCTCCTGGGACTGGCCCATCTTTCCCGCATGGAGGCCTATGATATCTCCAATACTTCCGGGTTTGCCAACGTCGGATCCATGATCGTGTTTGAGAAGGGGAAGCCGAAACGCAGTGATTACCGGAAATTCCGGATAAAAACCGTTGCGGGGCCGGATGATTACGCATGCATGCGGGAGGTTCTCACGAGGCGCCTGAAGCATGGCATGGAGGAGGCCAGGGACCTCGAAATCCGGGAGATTGACGAACGGTACGGGAGCTTTACCAGATTTCCCGATCTGATCCTGATGGACGGCGGAAGAGGACAGGTCAATATCGCGCTGGAGGTGCTGGAAGAGCTGGGGATTGACATTCCGGTCGCCGGGATGGTCAAAGACGATCATCACAACACGCGGGGTTTGTATTATAATAATAAGGAACTGCCGATCAGCAGGGATTCCGAGGGATTCCATCTGATTACCCGGATGCAGGATGAGGCGCATCGTTTTGCGATTGAGTATCACCGTTCCCTGCGCTCCAAATCGCAGGTGATGTCGGTGCTGGACGGGATCCCCGGAATCGGAGAGAAACGCAGAAAGGCGCTGATGCGGCATTTTGATTCCATCGAGGCGATTCGGAATGCCGATATTGAAACATTGATGCAGGTTCCGGAGATCCGGCGGCGGGAGGCAGAGTCCATCCGGGATTATTTCCGCGATGCCGCCGCCAAAGCGGGAAAGCCCGAAAAAGCGTAGCTGAAGCCTGCATGGCAGGAGGAGGGAAGCGTGGCAAGCATTAGCCTGAAGAAAATCATCGAGAAAATGGATCTGACCCTGCTCACCAATGAGGTGGACATCGAAAGCATCCGCATCACGCAGCCGGATATCAACCGGCCGGCATTGCAGATCACGGGATATTTCGAGCACTTTGATGCGACAAGACTGCAGATTATCGGTTTCGTGGAGTATTCGTTTATGGATTCCATGAACGAAAAGGAGAAGGAAAACTCATTTCGCAAGCTTCTTTCCTTTGATATTCCCGGTATCGTCTTCTGTCGCGGGCTGATTCCCGATCCGCTGTTTCTGACGATTGCCGAGGAGGAACAGGTGCCGGTGCTCTCGACGACCATGACGACATCGGCGTTTACTTCGGAGGTCATTCGCTGGCTGAACGTCCAGCTCGCGCCCCGCATCCGCATTCACGGGGTGCTGGTGGACGTCTATGGCGTGGGACTTCTGATCACGGGAGAGAGCGGCATCGGTAAATCCGAGGCCGCACTGGAGCTGGTTAAGCGGGGCCACCGCCTCGTTTCGGACGACGTGGTTGAGATCCGCAAGGTCAGTGAGGCGACGCTTGTCGGTTCCGCGCCGGATATCACCAAGCATTTCATCGAGCTGCGGGGAATCGGCATTATTGATGTCAAAATGCTCTTTGGTGCTTCCTGCGTGCGCGAGACGCAGAATATCGATATCGTCATCAAGCTGGAGGATTGGGATAAGGACAAGGAATATGACCGGATGGGCCTGGACGAGGAGTACACGGAGTATCTTGGCAACAAGCTGGTCATGCACCGCATTCCGATCCGTCCGGGACGGAATCTGGCGATTATCTGCGAATCGGCGGCAGTCAATCACAGGCAGAAGCTGATGGGCTACAACGCGGCACAGGAGCTTTACCGCCGGGTGCAGGAATCCATCGCGCACCGCGGCGAAGAGGATGATGTGGACGATCTGGACAACAAGGTATAAAAGATTCGGGAAGGAGGGACCGGGCGATGGCAAAGAAACTATTCGGTGTGGATCTTGGCGGCACCACCGTCAAAATGGGTTTGTTTGACGAGACGGGCGGCAGGGAACAGGAGTGGGAGATTCCCACGCGAAAGGAGGACGGAGGAGAACGGATTCTTCCCGATATTGCAGAATCCATCCGCGCGACAGCTGATGCGCAGGGGATTGCAAAAGAGGACATTCTCGGTGTCGGAATGGGCGTGCCCGGAGCGGTCATCGACGAGAGCCTGGTACCGCAGGCGGTCAATCTCGGATGGAAAAACAAGGATGCGGGAAAGGAACTGTCCCGGCTGACCGGACTGCCGGTCGCAGTCGGCAACGATGCCAACATTGCCGCACTTGGAGAAGCCTGGCAGGGCGGCGGCAAGGGCTTCCGCAATCTGTTGCTTGTGACGCTCGGTACCGGTGTGGGCGGCGGGATTATCGCCGACGGCAGGATTCTGACCGGCGCCGCGGGAGCCGGCGGTGAGATCGGCCATATTCATCTGGAGGACGGGGAAACGGAGGCCTGCGGATGCGGGCAGTACGGCTGCTTTGAGGAGTACGCAAGCGCGACCGGCGCCGTGCGCGTGGCCAGACGGGTGCTGGCGGACTGGGATGGCGAGAGCACGCTGAAGGGCAGGGAATTTACCTGTAAAGATCTTTTTGACGCGGCAGCGGCAGGTGATGCGGCAGCGAAGGCGGCCTGCAAAAAGTACGGCGATTACCTCGGCAAGGGACTTGCCATCTGCGCATCGGTTCTGAATCCGGAGGCCATCGTGCTCGGCGGCGGTGTGACCAAGGCCGGAGAGGTGCTGTTTGATCTGCTGAAGCCCTCCTTTGCGCGCTGTGTGTTTCCGGGATGCGCGGCGGTCGAATGGAAGCTTGCGACGCTCGGAAATCAGGCGGGGATTGTGGGCGCTGCCAAACTGATTCTGGATCGTGTGAACGGATGAAGATTCTGTACGATGAACCGATGGCCGGTCACACCACCATGCGGGTGGGCGGCCCGGCTGACCGGCTGATCACTGTCTCCGCCGAGGAAGAGCTTCTGGAGATTCTGAAACAGGCGGAAGCGGAGGGGGTCCCGCATGTGGTGATCGGAAACGGGAGCAATCTGCTGGTCTCCGATGAAGGATACCGGGGATGGATCATCACTACGGCCGGCGGTCTGACAGATATCCGCACGGAGGGGGAGCATGACGGAGAGGTGCTGATCCGTGCCGAAAGCGGAGCAACGCTTGCGGCAGTGGCAAAGTTCGCAAGAGACTGTGCACTCACCGGATTGGAATTTGCCGCAGGAATTCCCGGCACAGTGGGCGGCGGGGTTGTGATGAACGCCGGCGCCTATGGCGGGGAATGTAAGGATGTGATCCAAAGCGTCCGGGTGATTCGTGCAACCGGAGAACGCGGGACGCTGACAAACGAGGAGCTGCACTTCGGATATCGCACCAGTGCACTGAAGCGTTCCGGAGAGATCGTGAGCGCCGCGGTCTTCTCCTTAAGACGCGGAGATCAGGAGGTGATCGAAGCCCGGATGGAGGAGCTGGCGGTCAGGCGGCGGGAGAAACAGCCGCTCTCCTACCCGAGCGCAGGCAGCACCTGGAAACGGCCGGAGGGACTCTTTGCGGCCAGACTTATCGAGGAAGCCGGCTGCAAGGGACTTGCCGTGCGTGATGCACAGATTTCCGAGAAGCATGCCGGTTTTCTGATCAACAAGGGAAAGGCGACAGCGGCGGACATCTGCGCACTGATGTGCGAGGTGGAGCGGCGCGTTTTTGAAAACAGCGGTATCCGACTCGAGCGCGAGGTGCTCCTGCTGGGTTTCTGAACCGCCGGCACCCGTTATAAAAACTGCTAAACCATGCCCCGCTGTCCGCTGCGGGGTATTTGACAAAGAGGGATAGAATGCGTCTGGTGATTGTGACAGGGATGAGCGGAGGGGGAAAGACGACCGCCATCCGTATGCTGGAGGATGACGGATTTTACTGTGTGGACAATCTGCCGATCTCGTTGATCGGCAAGTTTGCCGAACTGGTCAGCGTCCCGGATTCCGAGATCACACGTGCGGCGATCGGAATCGATGTGCGCTCGGCGGCAGGGGGCGTCAGGGATGCGGACCGGACGCTGAAAAGCGCCGTTCAGGAGATCGAGGCGCTTCGCGCGGCGGGAACGCCCTGCGAGATTTTGTTCATGGATGCGGATGACAAGGTGCTGATCAAGAGATATAAAGAGACGCGCAGGGTGCATCCTCTCTCGGAGGGCGGGAGAATCGAGGACGGGATTGCCAGAGAGCGCAAAGCGCTGGACATCATGCGCAGGAATGCGGATTATATCATCGACACCTCCGAGCTTCTGACCAGAGACCTGCGGCAGGAGATCAGCAATGTCTACACCGACGGTGCTTCCTACAGCAATCTGGTCGTGACCATTCTCTCTTTTGGCTTTAAGTTCGGAATACCGGCAGATGCCGATCTGGTTTTTGATGTCCGCTTCCTGCCAAATCCGTTTTATGTGGAAAGTCTCAAGCATCTGACCGGCGAGGATGAAGCGGTCCGGAATTACGTGCTGGACAATCCGGTCTGCGGAGAGTTTCTGGAACGGCTGGTCGGGCTCATGACATTTCTGCTGCCCGGGTATCAGAAGGAGGGTAAATACCGGCTGGTCGTCGGCGTGGGCTGCACCGGCGGGCAGCATCGGAGCGTGGCCATTGCTGCGGAGCTGTGTCGCCGCCTGCAGGAGGAGGAAAAGCATGTAGGCTTCCATCTCACGCACCGTGAACTGCAGAAAAGGACGAGGTAGGGCGGTATGTCCTTTTCACAGGAGGTTAAACGGGAGCTGGCGGAATGTGTCGGATCGGCAAGACATTGCCGGCTGGCAGAGATGCAGGCGATCTGGCTGCTGCAGGAGGGAGAGACGGCAGACGGCCTCCTTAGTCTGAGACGGACACCGGCCGCGGCGGACAGAAAATTCTTTACAATCTTGAAAAAAGCATTTAATATAAACGCTGATTATGAGGAGGCAGTCATCCGGGGGGATGCCGGCGATCTGAAAGACGTCAGAGCGGCGATCGGGGAGCCCTTTCAGGGGAGATCCTGCTGCAGAAGGGCCTTTTTGAGAGGGGCGTTTCTGTGCGCCGGAACGATCAATGATCCCTCCAAGTCATACCATCTGGAGATTGTCTGCAGGAACGGGTCTCTTGCCGATATGGTGACGGAAGTCATGCGGAGGGAGGAGCTCAAGGTGGGACAGACCGTTCGCAACGGCAGGTACGTGGTCTATCTCAAGGATGGCGAGGACATCGTCCGGCTCCTTGGCTATATGGAAGCAGGCCGGGCGCTCCTGAAAATGGAAAACGAGCGGGTTGTCCGTGATGTGCGGGGCAATGTCAACCGCAGGGTAAATCTGGAAATTGCCAATATCGGCAAGGCGGTGGATGCCGCGGCCCGGCAGATTGAAGCAATAGAGTTTCTGAAGGCACAGAACCGCCTGGAGGAGCTGCCGGATTCCCTGCGGGAGATGGCGGTGCTACGGATTGCCCATCCGGAAGCGACCCTTGAGAAACTCGGCAGACAGATGCATCCCGCCGTCGGGAAATCAGGAGTCAATCACCGGCTGCGCAGGATCGTGAAGCTGGCAGAAGAACTGCATGGAAGAGGATAGAGGAAAATTGTGAAAAACTGAGGAAAACGGAGGAGTAAGGAGGAGGAAACATGATTACAAAGTCAATAGCAATCAAACTTCCGCGGGGGCTGGAAGCGCGCCCGATCGCGGAGCTGGTGCAGCATGCCAGCCGGTATGATGCATCCCTCCGCATCAAGGCGGGAAACGCCACGGTCAATGCCAAGAGTATTATGGGAATGATGGCACTGACGCTCAACACCGGCGATGAGGTGATGGTAACGGCCGACGGATCGGATGAGGAAGCTGCGATCATCGATTTGGAGGGATATCTGTCCGGTACGGTTACGGGCGCAAATGTAAACGGATAGAATGAACACAGGCAGGAGCAGGGAAAATCCCTGCTCCTGCACGTTAGGAGCATGAACGGCATGCGGATGAAAATCTGTTTCTGTGTCGAGGGAAACTCGCAGAACGAAGCCGGAAAGGCGCTGCTGGACCGGGCGGTCCGACATCTTTACGAGGAAGGGGTGGAGGCGTTTGTTCTGCCCCCGGAGGAAGCGCGTCCGGAAGACCATCCGGAATGTCTCTATCTTGCCGATGATCCGCAGATTGCCGGACGACTGCGGGAAAGACAGGGAAAGGTTGTCGGATTTCTGCATGATAAAAACCGGCAGGAAGCATTTCCCGGTCTGAGTTTTGTGTTTGATGACGTGGACGAGGTGGACGCGGACTCCTATCGGAAGGCGTGGGAACGGCTGTCCGGCATCCCCTGGACCATCCTGCACACCGACCGGATCACGGTCCGGGAGACAACGCTTTCGGATATCGATGATTTTTACCGGATCTACCGGGATCCTTCCATGACCGAGTATCAGGAGGGGCTCTTTGACGATCCGGAGGATGAGAAGCGCTATATGGAGGATTATATCCGACGGATATACGGGATGTTCGGCTTCGGTGTCTGGACGTTGGTAAATACCGCGGAGAACCGGATCATCGGACGCGCCGGCTTCAGTATCCGAAGGGGATTCGATGATATTGAGCTGGGCTTCATGATTGCACGCCCGGATCAGGGAAAGGGCTATGCCTATGAGGCCTGTGAGGCGATCATGCGATACGGACAGCAGGTGCTGCTTCTGCCGCGGGTACAGGCCCTCGTAAAGGAAGGGAATCAGGCATCGGTGCACCTGTGCGAAAAACTCGGATTCGAACGTCTGGAGGAGGTCCGCATCGAAGAGGATATCTATGGGGGAGCCTATCCGGGAGAGGGGCGGGTTTCTCTGTCGCCTGTCCGGTACGGCAACTACATTCGCTTTGTGAAAAGCTTTACGGGAGGACACTGAGATGGCAAGGTTTATCATGGCACTGGATCAGGGAACAACCAGTTCCCGCTGTATTCTCTTTGACCGCGATGCGAAAATCGTGTCTCTGGCGCAGAAGGAGTTCCAGCAGTATTATCCGAAACCGGGATGGGTGGAGCATAATCCGAGGGAGATCTGGTCCTCTCAGCTCTCGGTGGCGACGGAGGCCATGGCCGCCGTGGGGGCCTCCGCATCGGATATCGCGGCGATCGGCATCACCAATCAGCGGGAGACCACCATCCTGTGGGATCGGACGACCGGAGAGCCGGTTTACAATGCCATTGTCTGGCAGTGCCGCCGCACAGCCCCGGAGATCGAGAAACTCAGGGAGAACGGAGAGGAAAAAGAGATCAGGGAGCGTACCGGCCTGGTGCCGGATGCCTATTTTTCCGCAACCAAAATCGCCTGGATTCTGGACCATGTGGAGGGAGCCCGCGCGAAGGCAGAGGCGGGGGATCTCGCCTTTGGGACCGTTGATACCTGGCTTGTCTGGAATCTTACGAAGGGAAAGGTGCACGCGACGGATTATACCAACGCATCGCGGACGATGCTTTTCAACATTCATGATCGCACCTGGGACGAGGAGCTGCTGCGGATCTTCCGCATACCCCGGGCCGTTCTGCCAAAGGTCGTGCCCTCCGGACATCTGTACGGCACGACGGATCCGTTCCTGCTCAACGGGGAGATACCGATTGCCGGCGTGGCCGGTGATCAGCAGGCGGCTTTGTTCGGTCAGTGCTGCTTCAGGCCGGGCGAGGCAAAAAACACCTTCGGAACCGGGTGCTTCCTGCTCATGCACACGGGGGACAAGGCGATCCGTTCCGAACACGGACTGCTGACGACCATTGCGGCCGGGACGGACGACCGGCCCTGCTATGCGCTGGAGGGCAGCGTCTTTGTCGCCGGAGCAGGAATCCAGTGGCTGCGCGATGAGATGCGGATGATCAAAACGGCTGCCCAGTCCGAGGAGTATGCGGATGCTGTGCCCGATACGGCGGGCGTCTATCTGGTTCCCGCCTTCACCGGAATCGGCGCGCCGTACTGGAATCCCTATGCGCGCGGTATGGCGGTGGGAATCACGAGGGGCTGCAGGAAGGAACACTTTATCCGCGCCACCCTTGAGTCGATTGTCTATCAGTCCCACGATGTGATCCGGGCGATGGAAAAGGACGCAGGTGTACCGCTGAAGGAGCTGCGTGTGGACGGAGGAGCATCCGCCAACAATTTTCTTATGCAGTTTCAGGCGGATATCGTGGATGCAACGGTCTGGCGGCCGAAATGCATCGAAACGACGGCGCTTGGTGCGGCGTATCTGGCTGGTCTGACGACCGGGTTCTGGAGAGATGAGTCGGAGCTGATCGGCAAGGAGCAGCTGGGACGGCGGTTTGTTCCGGTTATGGAAAATGCCAGACGTACCGAGCTCCTGAAAGGATGGCGGCGCGCAGTCAAAGCATCGCTTGCCTGGGCGGAGGATTTTTGACCCTGATATCAGAATATGATATGATTGTCGGGTAGCAGGAAAGCCTCACCCGTTTCGGAGGAGGCAGGCAGGATTCCGAAAGGAAGGAAGCATGATGATTATAGCCGGTCTCGTCGGCGGGCTCGCTCTGTTTCTCTACGGCATGAGCGTCATGAGCGGCGGGCTCACCAAGTTGTCCGGCGGCACGCTGGAAAAAATCCTGTCCGGTGTTACCCAGAACCGTCTGGTTGCCTATCTTTTCGGCGTAGGTGTGACAGCGCTCGTACAGTCTTCTTCCACTTCAACCGTCATGGTGGTCGGTTTTGTCAATTCCGGGATTATGGGGCTTAACCAGGCGGTCAATATTATTCTCGGAGCCAATCTGGGTACAACGGCCAATGCCTGGCTGCTGTCGCTGAATGCGATTGACAGCGCCGGATCCGCCTGGCTGTCCCTGTTTCGTCCTTCGACATTCACCCCTTTTCTGGCCTTTATCGGCATTGTGCTGTATATGGCCGGAAAGACGGACCGGAAGAAAAATTTCGGGACGATTCTGCTGGGGTTTTCCGTCCTTATGACCGGGATGCAGACCATGTCCGGTGCGGTGGCACCGCTTTCGGACAATGCGACTTTTACCCATGTCCTCACGACCTTTGCCAATCCGGTGATCGGCTTCCTGGTCGGCATTTTCTTCACCATGATCATTCAGTCTTCTGCCGCGACCATCGGTATCCTGATGGCGCTGGCCGCATCGGTATTCGTGTCCATGGGAGCGGCGATCCCGATCGTCATCGGCGCAGAGGTCGGCACCTGTATCACGGCGATCCTGTCCTCCCTCGGGGCGGGCAAGAATGGCAAGCGGGCAGCACTGATGCATCTCTATTTCAATATTCTCAAGGCCGTTTCGTTTATGACGGTTTTCTACACGCTGAATGCCTTTTTTCACTTTCACTTTCTGGAGGAGAAGGCGGGAATGGTCGCGGTGGCGGGAATACACACGCTTGTCAATCTGGCTGCGACGCTGCTCATGCTGCCGTTTTCCGAGCTCCTGGTGAGTCTCGCGCTCAGGAGTATCCCGATTGATGCAAAGGAAAAGGAGGAACACGCTTCTCAGATGAGCCTTCGGGCGATGGACGACCGGTTTCTCACAAACCCCACCTTCGCACTGGAGCAAGCCCGCACGGCTGCGTGTGTGATGGCTGATTATTCCAGAGAGTGTCTGGAGGCGGCACTTGAACTGATCATGTCCTATACCCCGGAAGGGAAGGAGGAGGTTGTCCGTCTGGAAAACCGAATCGACCGCTACGAGGATGAAATCGGCAGTTATCTGGTAAAAATCAATGCAACGGAGCTGGATCTGCGAACGAGCCATGCGCTGTCGGTCATTCTGCACTCAATCGGCGATTTTGAGCGGATCAGCGATCATGCGCGCAACATTGCCGAGACCATGGCGGAGATGGAGGAGAGGGAACTCAAGTTTACCGATAAGGCCTATGAGGAGCTGGCCACCTTCACCGCCGCGGTTCGCGAGATCACCGGCATGAGTGTGGAGGCATTCACGAAAAACGACCTTACCCGCGCCAGAGATATCGAGCCGCTGGAGGAAGTGATAGATTCCCTGAATATGGAAATCAAAAAAAGGCATATCCGTCGTCTGCGAAAGGGCAAGTGTTCGGTTGAACTGGGACCGATGCTGACCGATGTCGCGACCGACTGCGAACGCGTGGCCGATCACTGCAGCAACATCGCGGTGGCGGTGCTGCAGGTGCGGGAGGACGGCTTCGATGCCCATGAGTATCTGGAGATCATGAGAAACGAAAGCAATCCGGAGTTCGAACGCCGCATTGAATATTATGAGACCCGCTACGCGCTGCCGGAGACCAAAAAGATCAAAGAAAAAAAGGAGAAATAGGATGAGTACACCGACCAGATGGAACCGATTCAAGTATCAGCCCAACCTCCCGCTCGGTGTGGACGGGACCCGCGTGACAGCGGGTGCCGCACACCAGGCATTGTCTGAGGAGGCCGCCGGAGAGGGCATTGTCCTGCTTAAGAACGAGGGCCTTCTTCCGCTGCAGCGGGGCACGCGCGTTGCGCTGTTCGGCAAGGCCACCTTTGATTATGTCAAGGGCGGCGGCGGCAGCGGTGACGTGACCGTCTCCCACGTTGTCAATATTTATGACGGTTTGAAGGCGTTTCCTGATGACGTGACCGTCTCTGAGGCGACCATTCCGTTTTACAGAGAGCATGTAGAACGGGAACTCGCGGATCATATTCAGCCGGGCTGCGTATCGGAGCCGGCGCTGCCGAAAGAGCTGTTAAAGCGGGCTGCTCGGGAAGCCGATGTGGCGGTCATTTCCATATCCCGTTTTTCCGGGGAGGGATGGGACAGGAAGCTGGATCGTACCGTCAAAAGCGGACGGAACGATTTCGCCAGCGGAGAGCATCAGTCTGCCAGGCTTTTCGCGCGCGGCGACTTCTATCTGTCTGATGAGGAGAAAGCGCTGATCGATCAGGTTCGCGGGGCCTTCCGCGGGATTGTGGTGCTGCTGAATGTAGGCGGCGTGGTGGAAACCGGATGGTTTGCCACTGACAGAAGGATCCAGGCGGCCATGCTGACGGGTCAGGGGGGAATGTGCGGCGGCCGGGCCGCGGCAAGAGCGCTTCTGGGCATGATCAATCCGTCCGGCAGGCTGGTAGATACCTGGGCGGCCGAAATCACGGATTATCCGTCCACGCGCACCTTTTTCAAATCGGATCGATATGTGGAGTATGAAGAGGATATTTACGTCGGTTACCGGTACTTCTGCACCATGAAAAACGCTGCGCACGCCGTGGTGTATCCCTTCGGTTTCGGGCTTTCCTATACGGAGTTTGCACTGGAGGACATGAGCGCGTTCCGATCCGGTGAGTGCGTGGAGGCGGAGGTCACGGTGATCAACCGCGGCGCCCGGCCGGGCAGAGAGGTTGTCCAGCTGTATGCGGAGCTGCCGCAGGGGAAGCTTGGAAAGCCGGCGCGTACGCTGGCGGCGTTTTCCAAGACAAGAGTGCTGCAGCCCGGAGATATGCAGCGTGTGCGGCTCACCGTCCGGATCGCGGATCTCGCCTCCTATGATGATCTGGGCAAGGTCGCCCGATCGGCCTGGGTGCTGGAAAAGGGTGCGTACGGTTTCTTCCTGGGGACGAACGTGGCGGACGCGGCGCGTCTTCCATACGAGCTGAAGCTTTCGAAGGATCGCGTGGTCAGGCAGCTTACCGAAAAGCTCGCGCCGAAGGCACTCAGGCGCAGACTTACCGCATCGGGCAAATACGAGGCGCTGCCTGTGACTCCCGCCTTGAAGGAAAAGGAGGTGCTGCCCCCGCTGGCTCTTTCCGACTGGGACGGAAAAGCGCCCGGTGCACGCGCGGTCGCCGCATCCGGTATATTCGGAGCAGATAAGAAAAAGCACACCCTGCTTCATGTGGCAGAGGGAAAAATCAGTCTGAATGCCTTTATCAGGCAGTTGACGGATGAGGATCTCTGCTGGATGTTCAGCGGTCAGCCCAACACCGGTGTGGCGAACACCTGGGGCCTCGGTAATGAGCCCCGCCTGGGGGTTCCCAATGTCATGACGGCAGACGGCCCTGCCGGATTCCGGACGCAGCCGGAGACCGGCGTTGTGGCGACTGCCTGGCCGGTGGCGACCACACTGGCGAGCACCTGGGATCCTGAGCTTGTAAGAAGAATCGGTGAGGCGGCCGCCAGGGAGGTGAAGGAAAACAACGTCGGTGTTTGGCTTGCGCCCGCGATGAATATTCACCGGAGTCCGTTGTGCGGAAGAAACTTTGAGTATTTCTCGGAGGATCCGCTGCTGACCGGCAGAATGGCTGCGGCGATTGTGGAGGGGGTACAGTCCCAGCATATCGCAGCGACGGTCAAGCACTTTGCGTTCAACAACAAGGAAACCAACCGCAGGGAATCGGATTCCCGGGTTTCGGAGCGTGCGGCGCGCGAAATCTATCTGAAGGCTTTTGAGATCGTCGTCACGGAGGCGCATCCCTGGTGCGTGATGACGTCCTACAACATCGTCAACGGCGTGCACACGTCGGAATGCAAAGAGCTTCTGACGGATATTCTGCGCGGAGAATGGCAATATGACGGACTGATTATGACGGACTGGTGGTCGACCGGCGATCCGTACCGGGATCTGCTCGGGGGAATCGATCTCAGAATGCCGCATGGTGTGCCGGAGCGCATAAAGCTGGCGCTGGATGAGGGGCTGATCAAACGCAAGGACCTGGAGCGTGCGGCAAGGCATATTCTGGAGCTGATTCTGAAACTGGATTGAGAAAAATGCCGGTGTAAGTCAGAAAAAAAGCAACTTTTACAGAGGAGAAGCATCATGACACAATCAAGAACACATACCTGCGGAGAATTGAGGATCGGCGACATCGGGGAGAAGGTGACGCTTGCCGGATGGATGGAAAATCTGCGTGAGGTCGGCGCCAATCTCGGATTCGCCGTTCTGCGTGATTTTTACGGCACGACACAGGTCGTCATCGAGACGGAGGATATGATGGCGGCATTCCGGAAAATCAACAAGGAATCGACCGTGCAGGTGACCGGAACCGTGCGCGAGCGATCCAGTAAAAATGAAAAGCTGCCGACCGGTGAGATCGAGGTGGTGCCCGAATCGGTGACGGTTCTGGGCAGATGCCGGTACAACGAGCTGCCCTTTGAGATCAATCGAAGCAGAGAGGCCGATGAGAACACCCGGCTGAAATACCGCTATCTGGATCTGCGCAATCCCGACATGCGGCAGAGGGTGGTGCTGCGTTCCCGGGTGGTGGCGGAGCTCAGGCGCCGTATGAGCGAGAAAGGGTTTCTGGAGATTTCTACACCGATTCTTACGGCCTCCTCGCCGGAGGGCGCCCGGGATTATCTGGTGCCGGCACGGAAGCATCCCGGCAAATTCTACGCGCTTCCCCAGGCGCCGCAGCAGTTTAAGCAGCTGCTTATGACGGCAGGCATCGACCGGTATTTCCAGATCGCTCCCTGTTTTCGTGATGAGGATGCGCGCGGAGACCGCACCCCCGGAGAGTTTTATCAGCTGGATATGGAGATGGCGTTTGCCTCGCAGGATGATGTGCTGGAGGTGCTGGAGGATGTGCTGACACCGGTGATGAAGGAGTACGGTCTGTACGGAGACCGCGTCACCGGGGCACCGTATCCGCGGATTCCCTTCCGCGAGGCCATGTCCAGATATGGCTCGGACAAGCCGGATCTCAGGATTGATCTGACCATCACGGACGCGACGGAGGTGCTTGCGGATTGCGGATTTGCACCCTTTGCGGCAGGCAGCCGGATCAAGGCGATCGTGATCTCCGATTTCCGGGAGAGTCGGAAATGGATCGACAAGCACATTGCGGATGTGGAGGTGCAGTCCGGCGCTAAGGCGTGCTGGTTTCGCATGGATGAAAACGGCGAAATCGTCGGCGGGATTGCCAAATTTGTTCAGGATCGCAGGGATGAGGTGATTCGTGCTCTGGGGCTTCAAAATGACACCCTGGTGGTTCTCGCGTCGTCTGAGAAGGAGGCGCAGGCGCTTAAGACGGCCGGGTTTGCGTTAAAAATCTTCGGACAGGATCTGCCCGGACACTTTGATAAGGAGCAGTACGCGATGTGCTGGATCGTCGATTTCCCGATGTACGAGATCGGCGAGGAATCGGGGGAGCTGGAGTTTTGCCACAATCCGTTCTCCATGCCGACAGGAGGCCTTGCGACCCTGGAACAGGCGGAGCGCGGCGAGATTGATCCGCTTACCATCATGGCGCAGCAGTATGATCTGGTGATCAACGGTTATGAATCTGCATCCGGCGCGGTCAGAAATCACGATCCGGAGATTATGGTCAAGGCGTTTGAACTGGTTCGTCTGACCGAAGAGGATGTGAAGGCGAAATTTCCCGCGATGTACAATGCTTTCTGCTACGGCGCACCGCCTCACGCGGGTGCGGCGCCAGGCATTGACCGGTTGATCATGCTACTGGCCGGGGAGGATTCCATCCGGGAGATCATTCCTTTCCCGATGAATAAAAATGCGGCAGACGTGATGATGGGCGCGCCGGGGGTTGTTACCGACAGGCAGCTGGAGGAGCTGCATATCCGGGTGACTGCTGCGGAAGAAGCGGACTGAGGGCAAATTCGGAAAAAGGAGGGGAAGCATGAAGCTGATACACATTCACCCACGGGATAATGTTGCGGTTGCGCTGGAAGAGATCCGGGCCGGAGAGCAGCTGAACGCGGACGGCGTGGACATCACGGCTGCGGAGGATATTCCCCGCGGACACAAGATTGCGCTCTCTGATCTGGCGGCCGGAGATCCGGTCATCAAGTACGGAAACACCATTGCGCTGGCGGCACAGGCAATCGGCGCCGGCAGCTGGGTACATACCCACAATGCAAAAACAGGCCTCTCTGAGGATGCCTCCTATGTCTACGAGCATAAGACCTATCCCTTGCCGGAAACGGCCGCGCGCACGTGGAGGGGATACCGGAGACGGGACGGGCGGGCTGCGATCCGCAATGAGATCTGGATCATTCCCATTGTCGGATGTGTAAACGGGATTGCAAAGCAGCTCGTTGAGGCAAACCAGGATCTGGTGAGAGGGAGCATAGACGGTCTCTACTATTATCCGCATCCCTTTGGCTGTTCGCAGCTGGGAGATGACCTGGCACAGACAAAAAAGCTCCTTGCCGCCCTGGTCAGGCATCCGAATGCGGGAGGCGTACTCTGCCTCGGGCTGGGGTGTGAAAACCTGACGCTTGAGATGTTCAGGGAGGCGCTCGGCAATTACGACCCCGAGCGTGTCAGATTCCTGACCACCCAGGAGGTGGAGGATGAGCTGGAGGCCGGTACAGAACTGCTTAAGGAGCTGGCGGCATATGCCGGACAGTTTACACGGGAGGAGCTGCCCGCCAGCGAACTGGTGGTCGGCATGAAGTGCGGCGGTTCGGACGGCCTTTCCGGAATCACGGCAAATCCGGCTGTGGGACGTTTTTCGGACCTGCTGATTGCCCTGGGCGGTTCGACGGTGCTGACCGAGGTGCCCGAGATGTTCGGTGCGGAGAATATTCTGTTTTCCCGCTGTGAGAATCAGGCTGTATTTGACAAGGCAGTCCGAATGGTAAATGATTTCAAGAAGTATTTTGTTGATCACGGGCAGGTGGTCTACGAGAATCCGAGTCCGGGCAACAAAGCCGGCGGCATCACCACGCTGGAGGATAAATCCTGCGGCTGCGTCCAGAAGGGCGGAAGTGCACAGATCGTGGATGTTCTCTCCTACGCGGAACCTGTGACGAAAAAGGGGTTAAACCTTCTTTCCGGTCCCGGCAACGATCTGGTGAGCGCCACGGATCTGACGGCGGCAGGTGTGCACCTGATTCTGTTTACAACGGGACGCGGTACGCCGTTCGGAGCGCCGGCGCCGACCATCAAGATCTCGACCAGCACCGCGTTGTACGAGAAGAAGCGGGGGTGGATTGATTTCAACGCGGGTACGGTCGCCGAGGGCAGGGAGACGCTGGATGAGGCGGGAGAGCGCCTGCTCGATTACGTGCTGCGGGTGGCCGGAGGCGAAAAAACGCTGGCGGAGAAGCACGGCTGCAGGGAAATATCGATTTTCAAGGACGGAGTGGTGTTATAGAACCGGTGGGGAACATGGAGGGACACGGCGGCGCCCCTTCCCGGGTGAGGGCTGCCGGAATCAATATTCTGTTCGGATATGCAGGGACGGTGATCACCGCCCTGCTGTCCTTTATTTTACGCAAGATTTTCATCCTGCATCTGGACGGTACGCTGCTGGGCGTAAACGGGCTCTACACGGGGATCCTGTCGATGCTGTCCATGGCGGAGCTGGGCGTCGGCACCGCTTTTCAGTTCGCGCTATACCGGCCTGTTGCGGAAAAGGAGACGGAGACAGTCAAGTCGTATATGGCGATGTACGCCCGTGTCTACCGCGTGGTCGCGGCCGCCATCGCGCTGCTGGGGCTGGCGCTCACGCCGTTTCTGCCGGTTCTCATCAGAAATCCCGGCAGCCACAGCGTCCGTGATCTGACCCTGTATTACTTTATTTTTCTGTTCAACACGGTGAGTACCTATTTTGTTTCGTACAAGTATGCACTTGCCAATGCGGAGCAGCGAAATTACATTCAGACGAATGTCGTCACGCTGACAAAGTTTGTGACCGTGCTGCTGCAGATCGCCGTGCTGGTTCTCACCGAGAATTTCTATGCTTTTCTGCTCACGGATGCGCTCGTGCAGCTTGCCCAGAAGATTGTCGTGAGCGTGTGGATGAACCATCGTTATCCCCTCCTGCGAGACCGGGACGTCAAGCCTCTTGATCAGACAAAACGTATGGAGGTCTGGACAAAGACGCGTTCCCTTCTCATGCACCGCATCGGAGATGCCCTGCGCCTGCAGACGGATGCGATGCTCATCTCCGCGTTTATTGAGGTGGCGGCGGTCGGACTGGTGGACAACTATCTCCTGGTTGTCAACACCATTGCCAATTTCGTAAATATCATCTTCAATTCGGTGATCTCCGGCTTCGGCAATCTGATCGCAACGGAGGAGGAGGAAAAGCAGCACGCGATGTTCCGTGTCTACCGGTTTTTTGCCGCCTATGCCTACGGTTTTTCCTTTGTCGGCTTCTTTGTGCTGCTGACACCGCTTATATCTCTTCTTTTCGGCGCCGAATGGGTGCTGCCCGCCCTTGCGGTGCAGCTCTTTCTGCTGGATTACTACTTTAAGGGGGAGCGGGTCGTTTTATCCAATTATAAAACGGCGGCGGGCGTTTTTGAACCGGATCGATATCTGGCGCTGCTGCAGGGGCTCGTCAATCTGGTGATTTCCGTCGCGCTCGTCCGGCCGCTTGGTCTGGCAGGTATCTACGTCGGCACGCTGGTCAGCGGTCTGATTGCCAACGTGACAAAGCCGGTCATCATCTATCGCTCCTGCTTTGACGGCCTGTCGCTTAAGCAATACTATCTGGATAATGTCAAATATATGGCCGTCACGGGTGCGGCACTCGTTCTTTCCGTTTTTCTGCGCGGGCTTCTGATGCCCGGGGCAATGACGGGCGGACGGATTTCCGTTCCGTTTTTCGTTCTGACGGCGGCGGTCATCACGGTGATCTTTCATGTATTGTTCTTTTTGTGCTTCGGACGCACGAAGGAATGCGGGTATCTGGTGGAACTGATCAGGAGGAGAGTGAGGCGATGAAGCCGCAGGAAGCAGGCCGTGTGACGGAGGATATGCTGCGGCAGCTGCAGAGCGGTTGTGTGGACATGCTGGAGGCATTGCGGCATCCCTCCGCTGCGGAACGGGCGAAACGGATGGTAAAGGCGCTTCTGGGACGTTCCGGAGCCGGCGAGAGTGATCCGTTGTTCTGGCCGGCGGGTTTTCTGCTGCTGGGGCTGGTGGAGAGTGCTGCGGCCGGAGTACATTTCGAAGAGAATCCCGCAGGGAAAGCCGGGGCATGGTTTGCCGACTGGCTGAGGAAGGACGGCAGGATCCGGCATGTCGATGATGCCCTGGCAGGCGTTGCGGCGCTTGGCCTGTGCCGGATGAGGGCGGCAGCTGATGGCGAGACGTATTACCGGGAGGAGGCCTCTGCGACACGCGAGGCGGCCTGCCGGACTTTCCGGTTTTTACAGAAGGCACCGAAGGATGCGGCGGGTTCGCTGATCTATCATCCTTCGGAGCAGAACCGCTGTGTCTATGCGGACGGAACGGGTATGACGGCGATGTTTCTCTCTTCGTATGCGGCGTTTCGCGATCCGTTGACCGGAGAGGGGCTTCCGGACGCGGAGGCAGCGCGGGAGATGGCACGTATCCAGCTGGCCAACTACATGATGCACGGGATGGACGCGTCTACGGGACTCCCGTATCACGGCTATTGCCTCCTGGAGAACGGAATGGTCGAGAAAAGGGGGCTCGTTGGCTGGGGGCGGGCGACAGGATTCCTGATGATGGGGTTTGCCGCCTATCTGACCGCGTTTGAGGATGCAAAGCTCAGGGATCGGTTTTTCGGCCTGAAGGACGATGCGCTTGCATTTCAGCGGCAGGACGGTCTGTTTTCCTGGCAGCTGCCCGCAGCGGAGGGCCATGTGGACACATCGGCGTCCGCCATGATCGGCTGGGCTCTGCGGACTGCCGGAAGATCCGAGCTCCTGCCTGCAGATGCGGACCGTCTGCAGACGGACTGCGCCGTCGGACGGATGGAAGGAGGACTTCTTTCCCGCATGAAGGACGGAAGAATGGAGGACGCGCTTGCGGAGTGCGTTGATTTTGCCCAGCATCCTCAGCGCTACGGCGTATATCCGTGGGGCATGGGGGCAGCGCTCCTGTTCTTTACCGAAGGGATCTTTGCTGGTAAAGAATCAGACAATCATGTATGATGGAAGGGATGGACAGGAGGCCCATATGAATATCATTTTGCTTTCCGGCGGCAGTGGCAGGCGTCTCTGGCCGCTATCCAACGAAATTCGTTCCAAGCAGTTCATCAAGGTTTTCAGAAGACCCGACGGCGAACTGGAATCCATGGTGCAGCGTGTCTACAGACAGATCCGGGAGGCAGTGGGGAAGGACGCGCAGATCACGATCGCGACAAGCCGTTCGCAGGTATCCTCCATACTGAATCAGCTGCCCGAGGATGTCCATGTCTGTGTGGAGCCCGCCCGGAGGGACACCTTTCCGGCTGTGGCGCTCGCCTGTATGTATCTGGCGGAACGGGAGGGCGTGGATCCGGCCGAGCCGGTGATTGTCTGCCCGGTGGATCCGTATGTGGAGGATGACTATTTTGCCTGTCTGCCAAAGCTTTACGAGATGACACGGACCGGGAGATGGAACCTGAATCTGATGGGTGTGCGGCCGACCTATCCGAGTGAAAAATACGGCTATCTGGTGCCGGAGAAGGAAGCGGTTATGAGTGCGGTGCGCAGCTACGAGGAGAAGCCGGATCTGGCCCGCGCGCAATCCCTGCTCACGAAGGGAGCCCTGTGGAACTGCGGAATCTTCGCGTTCCGTCTTGATTATCTGCTCGCCCGCGCGCAGGAGCTTTTGCCGTATACAAAGTATCAGACGCTCTACGACAATTACGCGGACTGCGAAAGAATCAGCTTCGATTATGCCGTGGGGGAAAAGGAACGCTCCGCCGGCGTTTTGCTTTATGATAAAAACTGGAAGGATATCGGCTCATGGAACACGTTTGCCGAGGAAATGCATGAGACTGTGATCGGAAAGGGAACCCTCGATTCCACAAGCTCGGATACCAACATTGTCAATGAGCTGGATATTCCAATTCTCGGACTGGGCCTGCAGCATGTGATTGTGGCGGCGTCCAACGACGGTATCCTTGTGGCGGACAAGCATCAGTCCAGTTACATGAAGCCGCTGGTGGAAAAACTCGATGCACAGGTCCGGTATGCCGAGAAATCCTGGGGGAGTTTTACGATCCTTGATATTGACGAGCGGGCGTTGACCATCCGGATCATTCTGATGCCGGGACATCGCCTGCATTATCATGCGCACGAGAGACGCTCCGAGGTCTGGACGGTCACCGAAGGCGAAGGATTTGTGATCAGGGATGGTGAGCGGATCGATGTGCGGCAGGGAAGTGTCATCGAGCTTCCGGTCGGCTGTAAGCACACGATTGCCGCCAAAACGATTCTCAGAGTCATTGAGGTGCAGATCGGGGAAGCGATCAGCGTGACGGACAAGATCAAGTATCCGGATCCGGAGAATATCGGGGAGATACCGGGATGAAGGCGGACGATCGTATTCGGGAATTTGTCACAAAATACAGCCATGAGCTTGTCCTTGCAGCACTGTTTGCGCTGTCAGTGCTGATCCGTATCGATCTCGCACCCAAAACCGACTGGTCCGGAGATTATCAGTACTGCATTGCTCCCTGGGTGGAGGAATACCGCAGACTGGGCGTGGTTCAGGGACTGGCGTCCTCGTTCACCAATTATTATATCCCGTACAATCTGATTTTTGCCTTCGCATCGCTGTTTCCGATGGATGCCTGGGTGATCATTTCCATCCTTTCCTGTGCAGGCGAGTACGCCTGTGTGTACTACGCCTACCGGATTCTCCGATATCTGGGCGGGGAGGATCACGCACACCGGTCGATCTATGCGGCGGTGCTGCTGTTGTTTCTGCCGCCGATGATTCTGAACAGCGCATTCTGGAAACAGTGCGATGCCATCTATTCGGCCTTTGCGCTGATGGCTTTCTACTATCTGCTGAAGGATTCCTATTACCGGGCGTTTGTCTTCCTGTCAGTCGCTTTTGTTTTTAAGCTGCAGACCATTCTGCTGTTTCCGGTATTTCTGATTGCCTATTTCTGCGGAAAAAAGTATTCCCTGCTGATGTGGCTCAGGATACCCGTGACCTATCTGGAGGCAGGTCTTCCCGCCATTCTGTGCGGCAGACCGGCACGGAGTGTCTATATGATCTACTTTGATCAAAGCAGTGAGTATCATTACATGTTTTTGAATACGGGCAACCTGTACCGGTTGTTTCGGAGTGATTATGAGGCGGCGGGACATCTTGCCGTGTACGGAACCGTTGCGTTTCTGGCTCTCCTCACGGGATACCTGATCCGGCACAGGGAGGCGGTGAATGGGGAATGCCTTCTGCAGCTTGCCGGGGTGACGGGATACGGGTGCTTTATGACGCTGCCGGCGATGCATGAGCGGTATGACTATCTTCCGATTTTGCTTGTCACCCTGTACTATGCGTACTATCATAGAAGCAAGTGTTATATACCCGCTATGATGATTCTTGTGACCACCGTGATGTATTGTCAGTATCTGTTCGGCGGGAACACGCTGCCTGAAGAAGCGTACGCCCTCATTGCGCTGGTTGCCTGGTTTCTTGCGCTGAGGGACCTGATAGACGGGATACAGAAGAGGGAGGTGTGCAATGTCCATAAAGATCAATAATTTCATGGGGAAATTCGGGTGGAATATGCGGAAATATTTCCCCGCGTTCTCAAGCAATGCCTACCTGAAGCTGCAGTTTCTGACGAGGGGACGGGAGCAGAAGCAGTATTGTGATTATTTCCTGCATGCCGGGGAGATCCCGAAGCCCAATGTGGTCAACATTGAGACGATCAACCGGTGCAATTCGACCTGTGCGTTCTGCACGGCGAATATTCATGCAGAGAAGCGGCCGCTTGCCAGAATCGACGAAGGGCTTTACCGGTCGATTATCGATCAGCTGGCGGACTGGGGATATGAAGGTCATCTGACGCTGTACGGCAATAATGAGCCGCTGCTGGATCCGCGCATCGTCGATTTTCATAAATATGCGCGGGAGAAGCTCCCCAAATCGTTTATCTTCATGTCCACCAACGGCCTGATTCTCACGCGGGAAAAGGTGGATGAGATCAAGCCGTATGTGGATCAGATCATCATCAACAACTACTGTGAGGATATGAAACTGCATCGGAACATTCAGGAGATCTACGACTATGTCGCCGCGCACCCGGCGGAATATCAGGACGTGGAAATTCTCATCCAGATGCGGTATCTCAAGGAAGTGCTCACCAATCGAGCGGGAAGTGCGCCGAACAAGCAGGCGACCGAGCGGGTGATCCGGGAGACCTGCCTGCTTCCTTTTACCGATATGTGGATCATGCCCAACGGCAAACTGGGACTGTGCTGCTGTGACAATTACGAAAAAACGGATTATGCCGATTTGACGAAAACGCCGTTAAAGGAGGCCTGGCAGGGGGAGGCGCTGATGGAGCTTCGAAGGAAGCTCGCGGAGGGAAGACAGAATATTCCGTTCTGCAGACATTGTGATTTTATCGATGCGGGGTTCAGAATGCAGCTGGTCAGGGCGATTCTGAAGGGCGATCAGGCTGCCGCAAACCGGGTCGGCGGGGAAGAAAAATCGACCATCAGCCGCCGGTAGGACACGGGATGATCATCGAGATGCTCGGGGGTAAAGAATGAAACGGGTTTTGATAACCGGCGGCGCGGGATTTATCGGATTCCATACCGCGGCACGCCTTCTTCGTGACGGCTGCGAGGTCGGCATTGTCGATAATTTCAATGATTACTATGCGGTTTCCCTCAAGGAAGACCGCTTTCGCGAGCTGGAGAAAATTGCGAAGGAAAAGAAAGCGGACAGCCTGAAGCTCTGGCGGAGGGATCTGGCGGACGACGGAACCGCCCGGGAGGTGATGGAGGAATGGAATCCCGATACCGTCATCCATCTGGCAGCCCAGCCCGGTGTCCGCTATTCGATCGAGAATCCGGCCGCCTATATCTCGTCCAATATCATCGGCTTTTTTCACATTCTGGAGGCGGTAAGGCATCATCCCGTACAGCATCTGGTCTTTGCTTCCTCCAGTTCGGTGTACGGCGGAAATACCAAGGTTCCGTTCGAGGAAACAGACCGGGTGGATGAGCCGGAGAGCCTCTATGCCGCCACGAAGAAGGCGGATGAGCTGATGGGGTATACCTATGCCCGGCTCTATGGGATTCCGATGACAGGGCTGCGCTTTTTTACCGTATATGGTCCGTGGGGACGTCCCGATATGGCAGCGTTTCTGTTTACGGAGCGCATTCTGGCCGACAAACCGATCCGCGTGTTCCATCACGGGGATCTGCGGAGGGATTTCACGTACATTGATGATATCGTGGAGGGGGTTGTCAGGGTCGCTGACAGAGCGCCGTCGGAAAATGAGAAGGGTGTGCGGTACCGGATCTACAATATCGGCAATCACACACCTGTTCCGCTGATGGAGATGATCCGCACGCTGGAGACCGTGATCGGAAAAGAGGCCCAAAAGGAGTTCCTTCCGATGCAGCCCGGAGATGTCTACCAGACGTACGCCGATGTATCCGCGCTGACAAGAGATTTCGGCTTTCATCCCGACACGCCGCTCGCGGAAGGCCTTCGGGCATTTGTGGACTGGTATCGCTCCTACTACACGCACGATGGCGACTGACCGCCGGGTTCGTTTATCCACGCCCTGAAGAGAGATTTGCCAAACATGCCCCGCTGCCTGCAGCGGGGTTTTTACTGCCGCGGCAGGCGCGTCACAGGGCGTCGATTTCGATCAGCTGATACTCCTCCGTGACGGCTCCGCGATCCTTGTTGATGACCTGTGCGACGGCGGCTCCGAAAGCGCGCCGTCCTTCCGGGGTCAGGAGAATGCCGTCCGCAAGATACTCGTCTGCGGTATAGGAATCGAGATCCATCCGTTGCCCGTTATACATATCTACATAAAGGGTACGATCAAACTGACGATACCAGTAATCAATGAGCCCCACGTAGGTGCCGAGATTGCCGGAGCCGTTGTCAAGACTGCCCCCGGTGCCGAGAAACGCACCGTCCGGTCCGAACAACTGCGCGAAGCAGGGGGTGCAGCACAGGATGGTGGCCTGCGGAAACGCGTTTCTCAGCAGAAACAGGCTTGCTTTATAGGCGTTGGAAAAGATCGAGAGCGTCCGGTCGTCATTTTTATCGACGGCGGTCGTTCCGTTCAGATAATCATGAATGCCGTATTCGATGACAATGTAGTCGATTTTTTCCGGACGGATGGTGCGATACACCGCGGCCGCTTCGGGGGAAGCGTGCTCCAGGGCGGAAAGGGAACCGTCGCCGTTCAGTAGATGAGCCATACTCAGGAGGGATACGCTGCTCCAGTTTTCCGGAGACAGCTCCTTCTCTTCGGACTGGATGGTGGTGGCGCTGTCCGCAACGCCCAGGTTGTAGACAAAGCAGTCGGCATCATCGACGATCTGGACATAGTCCCGCACGATTGTCGGAATATCCGTGTCGGTGCCGCGTCCGGAAGCAAATTGTGAGTCGCCGAGAAACAGGATTTCAATGTAATCCTTGCCGTCATCCGGCACTTCGGGAACGGAAACCCCGGAGGAGGCGGACGCGGATGACGCCTTTTCTGATCCTGCCGCAGAGGAGGCACCTGTGCCGGCTGCCGGCAGGGACGGGGATGACGGGATCTGCAGAGGGGAGACTTCCTTCTCTGTCGGGATATCGTCGCCCGCGGTGGCCGTCGTCCCCGACAGGTTCGCTTCGTCTACATAGGACTCCGCGCTCGGTATTCCGGCGGTGTTGCCGCAGCCCGCCGATATGGACGCAAACAGGATAAGAAATGTGCAGATGACGGTTCGGATTTTTGTTTTATGCATAGGATCACCTCGGGTTCTTTGACTAAACTGACATTATCCTATCACAGTTTGCGGGCGGATGCTTTTAAGATTTCATTAAAGTTGCTGCCAAATGGGCGAACGGGGCACAGAATTGTATCCGGTTGGTATTTATGATATGATGTAAATTGATCTTTGACCTGTCGTACCGAAAGGAGTGTCTATGAAGCGTGCGCTGATCATCGGCGCGGGACCTGCGGGTCTGACTGCCGCATACGAATTGCTGCACCGTGAAAAACCGGAGGAGATTGAGGTTATTGTACTTGAGGAGAGCGAGAAGCTCGGCGGCATCTCCCGTACGGTGGAGTATCACGGAAATCGCATGGATATGGGCGGACACCGGTTTTTCACCAAAGTGCCGGAGGTAAATGCCTGGTGGGACGCCATGCTTCCCAGACAGGGTGCGCCGGCAAGCGATGATATTGCACTGAACCGCAAGGCGACGCTGGCACCCGGCGGGCCGGATCCGGAGCAGACCGACCGGGTGATGCTCCGGCGAAACCGCGTTTCGCGTATCCTTTTTAACGGACGATTCTTTGATTATCCGATTTCCTTAAGGCCGGAGACCTTCCGGAATATGGGACTGGTGACGACGATTGTCGCAGGGTTCAGTTATCTGAAGGGCGTTCTGTTCAAGCGAAAGGAACGTTCGCTGGAGGATTTTTACATCAATCGCTTCGGCAGGAAGCTGTATTCCATGTTTTTTGAGCACTACACCGAGAATCTGTGGGGACGGCATCCCTCTCAGATCGATCCAAGCTGGGGCGCCCAGCGCGTCAAGGGCGTGTCGATTTCGGCGGTTTTGAAAAATGCGATTGAGAAGCAGTTCGGCAAGAAAAACCGCAAGGTTGAAACTTCCCTGATCGAGGAATTTTCCTATCCGAAACTGGGCCCCGGTCAGCTGTGGGATGTGACGGGCGCAGAAATTGAAAAAATGGGGGGCAAGATTCTCAGGGAGTCCCGTGTAACCGGGATCCGTAAGAACGAGCAGGGACACATCACGCATGTCATCTACGAACAGGCGGGGAAGACGGTGGAGCTCGCCTGTGATTATGTGGTCTCCTCCATGCCGATCCGCGATCTGGTGGGCGGCATGAACGACGTACCGCCGGAACCGGCACGGATCGCGGCGGGCCTCCCCTATCGCGATTATATGACGGTTGGCGTGCTGGTGCCGCATCTCAATCTCAAAAACGCGACGAAGATGAAAACCATCGGAAATATTGTGCCGGACAACTGGATCTACATTCATGACCGCACGGTGCAGATGGGACGGATGCAGATATACAACAACTGGTCCCCTTACCTGATCAAGGATATTGAACACACGGTCTGGGTGGGACTGGAGTATTTCTGCAACGAGGGAGATTCCTTCTGGAACATGAAGGATGACGATTTTGCGAAGCTCGGTATCCGCGAGATGGTGACGCTGGGGATGATCGATAAGGAGAGCGACGTTCTGGATTATCATGTGGAACGGGTAAAGAAAGCATACCCGGCATATTTTGACACCTACAAGGAGATCGATACGCTGGTGGCATACCTGAACAGTATCGATAATCTGTACTGTGTGGGACGAAACGGCCAGCACCGCTACAACAATATTGATCATTCCATGTGCACCTCCTTCGAGGCGGTTAAAAACATCATCAGTGGCGAGCGAAGCCGTGATAATATCTGGCGCGTCAACACGGAAAAGGAATATCACGAGGGGCGGTAAAGATGGAGAGCTTCCATGTGCTCACACCGTTCCTTCTGATTATCTGGCTTATTCTGGTTCCTCTGCTGTCGGGCTTTCTGCTGTCTGCCCTGTTCCCTGAAGAAAAAAGGACCGCAGGGATGGTCTGGCTGTCGGGACTGCTCCTTTCCTTTGTCCTGTTTCAGCCGCTGGCGATCTATTGTATGATCCGTATTATCTATGACAGCTTTTACCGGTTTACCTGGATTTATACGGCGATCATGCTGCTGCTTGCGGCGGGAGGGCTGATCCGCCTGATTGTGACATGGGTAAGATGTGATAAAGACGGGTGGTCGGAGCATTTTCTGGCCCCGTTTCCGGGACACCGTGTCCGGCCGGTTGCGGATCTTTATCATCCGCGAAGAGACCCTGTCAGGGTTGACCGGCGTTTCTCCAGGAGCGAGCTGCTCTATTTTTCCGTTTTCCTGATTCTTCTTGCAATCCAGCTGGTGATGGCAGTACTGTATGCTCCTTTTGACGGGGATGATGCCTACTATATTGTCGAATCCGTACAGGCCCAGCAGACGAACACCATGAACACGCTGCAGCCGTATCTGGGGTATTCCACGGCTCTGGATTACCGTCATGCGCTGGCGGAATATCCGCTTTGGATCGCGTATATCGCGCGAATGTCCCTGGTGCATGCGACCATTTTTGCACACACCATCCTGCCGTTGTTCTGGATACCCGTCAGTTATGCGGTTTATGCGGCGGTCGCGCGGTTCCTGTTCCGGAAAAGAACGGATCTCATCCCGCTGTTTCTCTGTTTCCTTGCCCTGTTCTCCATGTTCGGCAATGTGTCCATCTACACACCGGAGACCTTTTTCCTGATGCGGACCTGGCAGGGGAAATCTGTTGTGGGCAATCTGGTGATTCCGGCGGTGTTTCTGTTTTTCTTTCATCTGGCCGACCAGGAGCGGGATCAGAACTGGCGTTCCTGTTCCAGGCGGCAGCGGCTGTTTCCCTGGCTGTTGCTGTTTTTGATCAATGTGACGGCCGGCTTTCTGAGCACTTCCGGAATTCTGGTTGTGACCATGCTGATTTTTGCCGGCCTTTTTTTCATTGCCGCCTTCGGCGGAGGCGGATCGTTGAAGCACAGACTGGGATTGTTGTTCTGGGGCGGACTGACCTGTATTCCGAATGCGATCCTGGTTCTGATGGGTTTTGTTTTGAAACCGTTCTAGGTTTCATTGAAAGCGGGGAAACCGGTGTACGGAATTTTTATGGAAAGCTTTGTGATGTTCAAGCTCTACGGCGGGAGCGGATGGCTGCTTGTGCTGTATGCGCTGGCGTTTGCGTTTCTGTGGTTCCGTGAGAAGGAGCGCTCCGTTCGTGTCCTGTTTTTGTGGATGCCGGCATCCATCCTTTTTCTGTTTTTCTTTCCGCTGTTTCGAAAAGGGTATGTGCGCGTGACCGGGTCGGGAGACACCCAATACCGGATGCTCTGGCTTGTCCCGATGGGGATGACGATTGCCTATGCCGGGTGCCGGGCAGCCGTGCTGATCCCCGTGAGAGGAAAGGGACTTACCGCAAAACGGCTGTTTGACCGCGTGCTGGCACCGGTGCTGATCGGCCTCGCGATCGCGCTGTGCGGAAGTCTGGTCTATCGGAATCCGTACGTCAGTCGTGCGGAAAATGCCTGGCATATTCCGCAGGAGGTGATCGAGGTCTCCGACTGTATGACATACGGGCTGGAAGAGGGCGTGCGTGTACGCGCCGCGGTGCCTGAGGAGCTGGTTCATTTTATCAGACAGTACGACACGGATATTATCCTCGCGTACGGACGGGACATTATCGCCTACGGATACTACAATGAGATTCATGAGCGGATGAAGGGAACGGAATGCATCTCCATGGAAGGGCTTGCGACGGCACTCCGCGAGGCGGAGGTGGATTTTCTTGTGCTGCGGAAGGATCGGGAGACGGATGTGCCGCCGGATACCTGCGGATGGAAGGTCTATGCAGAGACGGAACAATATCGGATCTATGCGGATGAATGGGAGGAGCAGGAATCATGAGATGGGTGCAGCTTGTGTTGCTGGCAGTGATCGTGGCGGTTCTGGGTTTTTCCGCCTGGAAGCTCTACCGCTGGAACCAGGGAAATGAGGCGGACACCGGGCAGGCGGATACGCAGTCCGATGAAACCGGGGAGAATTTTTATATTGAGATTCTGGATCAGGTGTATCGCCTGACCGCAGATCAGCTCGCCGGAAAAAAGGATGACGGGAAGAATACCATTCTCTGCCTGGGAAACGACACCTTCGCCTGGGATTATGAAGGCGGGCTGACAAAGGCACTGGCAGAGGAAACCGGAGCTGAGATTCTAAACGGTGCATTCCCGGGCTCCACGGTCACTGTGAAGGAATCGGGAGAGGAGACAGACCCCGGGGACGTTTTCAGTTTTTATCACATTGCCATGTGTATTGCCGCGCAGGATTTTTCCGACATGGAGCAGCCGGTGCGGGATCGCTGGGAGGAAAACTACAATATCCAATTTTCCTACGATGCCATCAAAAATGCGGATTATGAAGCGCTGGATACCATCCTGATCTACTATGACGCACAGGATTATCTGAAACAGCGTTCCGGGTACAATCCGGATGAGGAGAAGCGCTGGACGGATATCCATACCGTGTCGGGTGCCTATGCCTCCGGAATCCGGGCGATTCAGAAGGCGTATCCGCACATCCGGATGGTGCTGGTTACACCGGCGCTGGTGATGACCTACACGCCGGAAGGCAACCCGGTATCGGCGGACCGTTATGATTTCGGACACGGAACACTGACGACCTATATCGATAGCATTCTGCAGGTCGGAGAAGCGTGCGGCGTCACGGTTCTTGACAACTATCACGGCATGACCGATGAGGAAAACAGCAACGGGTATATGGTGGACACCACGCACCTGTCGGAAAAGGGCAATATCGCTGTGGCAAAGCACGTTGCGCGCGTCCTGTAATCGTGATAAACTAGGCGGAAAGGGCTTTTCTGATGTTTTTGAGGGCGGGGGAAGAGGCAACTATCAACAGCAAGAAAGGGGAATGTGATGAGCGAAGCAACGAAGCAACTGGAATACTGGCTGAATGATCCCTATTTCGATGAGGGAACCAAAACGGAACTGACGGCGATCCGTAATGATGAAAAGGAAGTGGAGGATCGCTTTTACAAGGAACTGGAATTTGGTACCGGCGGTCTCAGGGGCGTGATCGGTGCGGGGACCAATCGCATGAATATCTACACCGTTCGCAAAGCGACCCAGGGTCTTGCTAATTACATAAAAAAACACGGCGATCCGTCCAAGGGTGTCGCGATTTCCTACGACTGCAGGCGGTTTTCCCCGGAGTTTGCCGAGGAGACGGCCCTCTGTCTTGCGGCGAACGGGATCAAGGCCTATCTTTCCGACACGCTCCGGCCGACACCGGAGTTGTCCTTCGCGCTTCGTTATTTCGGCTGTCAGGCAGGCGTGATGGTGACGGCCTCGCACAATCCGCCGGAGTACAACGGTTACAAGGCATACTGGGAGGACGGTGCGCAGATGACTCCGCCGCACGATGTCGGTGTCATCGATGAGGTGCGTGCCATCACCGATTATCACGATATGAAGACCATGTCCAGAGAGGATGCCGTTGCGCAGGGATTGTACCAGACCTGGGGAACAGAGATCGATGATGCCTACATGAAGGCGCTGAAGGAGCAGATCATTCATCAGGAGGCGATTGATGCCGCCGGCGGCGACCTGAAGATCGTTTACACGCCGTTCCACGGCGCGAGCCTGAAGCCCACCACGCGGATCCTTCGGGAGGTCGGTTTTAAGAATGTATTCGTCGTTCCGGAGCAGGAGGAGCCGGATCCGGAGTTTACCACGCTGGACTATCCCAATCCGGAGGATCCCAGGGCCTTCGAGCTGGCGCTGAAGCTCGCGCGGGAAAAGGATGCGGATATCGTGCTGGCGACCGATCCGGACGGCGACCGCCTGGGCATTTTCGCGAAGGATTCAAAAAGCGGCGAATATATCATGTTTACCGGTAATATGAGCGGCATGCTGATCGGCGAATACGTCCTTCGCGAGCGTGCGGCGACGGGACGGATGCCGGAAAATCCGGCGTTTGTCACAACGATTGTGACAACGAATATGGCACGCGTCATTGCCGAGAATTACGGCCTGCATTATGTGGAATGCCTGACCGGCTTCAAATATATCGGGGAGCAGATCAAGCTCTTCGAGCAGGCGGGATCCTATCACTATGTTTTCGGTCTGGAGGAGAGCTATGGATGTCTTGCCGGAACGCACGCAAGAGACAAGGACGCCACGGTGGCCGTGCTGATGCTCTGCGAGCTGGCGGCATATTATAAAACGCAGGGCAAGACCGCGTGGGATGCGATGATCGACATCTATGAGAAATACGGCTACTACAAGGAGGGACAGATTGCCATCACCATGAAGGGCATCGAAGGCGCCAAAGAAATTGCCGCCCTGATGGATAAGCTCAGGAGTGAGACGCCCAAAGCGTTCGGCGACTGGCAGGTTGAAGAATTCCGCGATTATAAAAGCGGCGAAACGGTCAGCTATAAAACGGGTGAAAAGGGAAAGACGGGACTCCCGTCCTCCAATGTGCTCTATTTTGCGCTGTCGGATGACGCCTGGTGCTGTGCAAGACCCTCCGGAACGGAACCGAAGATCAAGTTTTATATCGGCGTGAAGGGAACGTCTCTTGAAGATGCCCGCGCGAAGGAAGCGGCGCTCACCGATGCCGTGAAGGCGGTCGCCGGAATCTGACGGTCGAAGCACAGACGTGACACGTTCCGACATCAAAAAAACGCTGGATTATGCCGGACGAAACGGTCTGGCTGCGACGATTGCCGCAGCCAGAGAGCGTCTTGCGGATGAACGCGTCCCCTATCGGTATGATCTGCCTGCGGCGGCCGAACTGGAGCGTCAGCGCCGTGAATCCGGGGAATGGATGAAGGCCGGGACCGCGCCACTCGTGTCCGTTGTCGTGCCCGCATGGAAGCCGGTCAGGGAACACTTTGAGGCGATGCGGGCTTCGGTGGAGTCTCAGAGCTACGGCAACTTTGAATTGATCATCAGCGAGGAACCCGGCGGGATCTCCGCCAACACCAATGCCGGCATCGCACGGGCGTCGGGAGCGTATATTGCCCTTCTGGATCACGATGATCTGCTGGCGCCGGATGCATTATACCATCTGGTGAAGGCGGTCAAGGCCGCGGAGGCACGCGGCGTTCGTCCGCTTATGGTTTATTCCGATGAGGACAAGATCCGCACGGAGAGCGAGCCTCTGTTTTTTGCTCCGAACAGGAAGCCGGATTTCAATTATGATTATCTGCTGTCCAACAATTATATCTGCCACCTGTCGATGATTGATGCCGCCGTTCTTAAGCAGCTGAAGATGAACGGTGAATATGACGGATCACAGGATCACGAGCTGTTTTTGCGGTTGTTTGCGCAGGCAGAGCCTGCAGGCGGGCCCGCGTGCGCGGATGCCCGGTTTCTTCATGTGCCCAGGGTGCTTTATCACTGGCGATCCCACAAAGACTCGACAGCGGAAAGCGGCGCACATAAGAGTTATGCCCACGAGGCCGGAAGACGGGCCGTCTCGTCGCATCTCAGGTCCCGCGGCGTAAACTGCGCCGTGCAGGAAACAGCGCACAGAGGCTTCTTCCGTGTGCAATATTTCGATGATATTTTTGTATCCCGTCCGGATATCGGAGCTGTCGGCGGAAAACTGACGGACAGACGGGGGCGCATGAGAGGTGGACTTTATACGGGGAAGGGCGAGATCCTCTTCGACGGACAGCCGCGCGGAGCAAGCGGCGGGTTCACGCACCGGGCGGCCTGCCAGCAGGACGCGGAAGCGGTTGACTGCGGAAACATCATCATTCGGCCCAAGCTGCTGCACAGTCTGTCCGGAGAAATCCGCGAGCTGCTGTCCGAAGGGTGTGTGAACGGGATGAACCGGGAGGAAAGAATCCGGGCGAGCATTAACCTGTGCGAGAAGATCCGCGAAAGAGGATACCGGATTCTCTGGGATCCCCTCATGGAAAAAAGGATTTGAGACCATGGTCGGAATCGGCGGGAAGCTGACAACCATCATACCGAATTTCAATGGGGAAGCCGAGATTGCCGGCTGCCTGGCCAGTGTCCTGCGGGAAGCGCCGGCTTCGAGTATTATCGTCGTGGATGACGGTTCGACGGACGGGAGCCTTGATTTGATAAAGCATCGTTTTCCGGAGGTTCGTGTCATTCAATTCGAGGAAAACCGGGGCTTTGCACATGCGGTGAATGCCGGCATCCTTGCGGCCGAAACGCCGTATGTGTTTCTGCTGAACAACGATGCGCGTGTGACGCCCGGTGCGTTGCAGCGCCTTCTTGGCGCAATGGAGGAGACGGGGCGGAACACCTTTTCCGTTCAGGCAAAGATGCTGACCAGGTCGAAGCCGAGGCGAATCGACAGCTGCGGGGATCTGTACTGCGCCCTGGGCTGGGCTTTTTCACCCGGGCTGGGGGCGGACGAGGGACAGTATTGCAGACGGACTGAGCTGACCTCCACCTGCGCGGGAGCAGCTCTTTACCGCAGGGAGCTGCTGATCCGGGTCGGCATGTTTGATGAGGCGCATTTCTGTTATCTGGAGGACGTTGACCTTGGCATTCGGGCGCGTCTGGCCGGATATCGGAATCTCTACGAACCGACGGCTGTGGTCCTGCATTCCGGAAGCGCGTCCTCCGGCGGGAAGCGTCACAGTGATTTTAAGGTGCGGCTGGCCGCGGGCAATAATCTGTATCTTCTTTATAAGAATTTTCCGCCGGTGGTGCTGGCGATTCTGTCTCCCCTGCTGGCGGCAGGAATGGTGATCAAGGGGGTCTATTTCTGCAGAAAAGGCCTGGGGACGGCATATATCGGAGGGCTTGCCGAGGGCTGCCGGAAGATTCTAGACGGCGCGGACCGCAGGGTACGTCCGGCCAATCCGCGTGAGCTTCGCGCGCTGATCCGCCTGACAGCCGAGTTGTATGTCAATCTGATCCGGAGGGTAGTCGGTTGATCAAGGACAATCAAACATTCCTGAACAGACTGCATCTGGTTCTGGATGCTGTGTTGACGGCTCTTGCGTATATGCTGGCCTGGTGGATCAAATTTGAGTCGATTTTTGCCACCAGGGATCCGAATGTGCACGCGCTTCCGATGGAGACCTACTTCAGGGCGCTCTATGTGCTGGTGCCCGCCTATCTGATTCTGTACTATTTCTTCGGGCTCTACAATTCCCAGCGCGTTTCGCGAAGCTGGGAGGATTTTACCAATATCGTCAAATCGAATATCGTGGGTTTTCTCGGGTTCTTTGTCCTTTTGTACATCTCGAAGCAGATCGATTTTTCGCGGACGATGATCGGTATTTTTTTCGTGATCAATATCATCGTCATGATGAATTCGCGTATGGCGGTACGGGCGGTTTTGCGCTATTTCCGGAAACGCGGCTACAATATCAAGCATGTGCTTCTGGTGGGTTATTCCCGGGCGGCGGAAAGCTATATCATCCGCATAGATTCCAATCCGCAGTGGGGATACGACTGCGTAGGGGTGCTGGATGATGATGTCCCGCTCGGCACGGCGTATCACGGCGTTAAGGTAATCGGCAAAATCGATGAGCTTCAGGATTATCTCGACCGGAATGAATTTGATGAAATCACCATCACTTTGCCGCTGACTGCTTATGACCGGCTGGAGGAGCTGGTTGCCCGGTGCGAAAAAACCGGAGTTCACACGAAGTTCATACCGGATTATACCAGCCTGTTTCCGAGTAACCCGTACACGGAGGACATTGCCGGGCTCGCGGTCATCAGCATCCGGTATGTGGCACTGACCAACACGTTGAACCGTGCGGTTAAGCGGCTGATGGACATTGTGGGCTCCCTGATCGCCATCGCGCTGTTCGCGGTACCGATGCTTGTTATTGCCGTCGCGATCAGGGTGACGAGCAAGGGACCCGTGATTTTTAAGCAGGAGCGGGTGGGGAGGCACGGGAAAACCTTCATGATGTTCAAATTCCGCACGATGGAGGTACAGGATAAAAAGACGGAGGAAGGCGGCTGGACCACACCGGATGATCCGCGGGTCACCAGAGTCGGGCGGTTTTTACGCAGGACAAGTCTGGATGAAACGCCGCAGTTTTTCAATATCCTGATCGGTCAGATGAGCCTGGTGGGGCCCCGTCCGGAACGGCCCAATTATGTCGAAAAGTTTCGTGATGAGGAGCAGATTCCGCGCTATATGGTGCGGCATCAGGTTCGCCCCGGTCTGACCGGCTGGGCACAGATCAACGGTTACCGCGGGGATACGTCGATCAGAAAGCGCATCGATCATGATATCTATTACATAGAAAACTGGTCACTCAAGTTTGACATCAAGATTCTTTTCCTTACGGTATTCAAAGGCTTTATCAATAAGAATGCCTATTAGTCGAGAGATTACTGTTCACAGAACCCCGCCCCATTCGCACACGGTCGTTTCGCGACTTTTCCGCACTACGTGACTTGCATAATTCTTTGATTTGTGGCAGAATATGGAGTGTTATGCAAAAATAGGAAGAAGAGTCCTTTTGAGACCGATATGCGAGGAGAATCATGACGAAAAGAAACGACGGTCATCGTGATGACAGATATGACGACAGATATGATGACCGGTATGAGGACGATGATTACGATGAGTCGTATGATGACGACGGGTACGATGAGTATGAGGATGAAGAGCGCCGTCCGGTGAAGCGGCGGCCCGCAGGCAGCCGCGGAAGAGGGCCGGCCCGGAGCAAAGCCGGACACAGCGGCGGCCGCGGCGGGAAGAAGAGCAACAGAAAAAAACGGGCGATTATCATTTTTGCGGTGGAGATCGTGGTTCTGCTGGTGCTGTTGTTTGGCGCGTACACCCTGTTTGTGCGGATGAATGTCACCAGTGTCGGCAAGACCAATCTGAATGTGGTTACGACCACGGCCGAAAGCGGCACGGTGGAACTAAAGAGCAATGAGATCGTCATCAACGAGTCCGTTGCCGAGAGCCAGGTGATGAAGGGTTATCGCAACATCGCGCTCTTCGGTGTGGATTCGCGCGACAAAAAGCTGGATAAGAACACGCGAAGTGACGCGATCATCATTGCTTCGATCAATCAGGACAACGGAGAGATCAAGCTCGTTTCCGTTTTCCGCGACACCTACCTGAATCTGTCGAACGATACCTATAATAAGTGCAACAGCGCTTATGCCAAGGGCGGTCCGGCTCAGGCGATCTCCATGCTCAACATGAATCTGGATCTTGATATTTCCGATTTTGTGACGGTCGGATTTACGGGACTTGCGGATATGATTGATGCGCTCGGCGGTGTTGAGGTGGATGTGGAATCCTCCGTGATTGACCATCTGAACAATTACCAGATCAGCATGGTGGGGAAAAAGAACGGAACAAATGCCGCGGGAGAGGACAATTTTGTGGCGACAGCGGGGACGGATTATATTCCGGTGACCAAATCCGGTCTGCAGACGCTGAATGGCCTGCAGGCGACAGCGTACTGCCGGATCCGCTACGTCGGTGATGATTTTGCGCGTGCGGAGAGGCAGCGCAGAGTGTTGACCGCGATTCTGACCAAGGCGAAGGCCTCCAACATCTCCACACTGGAGAAGATCGCCTCCGGTATTTTCAAGGAAACCTACACTTCGCTGGATTTGCAGGAAATTTTTGAGATGCTTAAGGAAGTTCCTTCCTATCATGTGGTGGGCGACGAGGGTTTCCCCACGGAATCGCTGCGTACGACCGGCAATATGGGATCCCGCGTGGGATCCAGCGTACTGCCGATGGATTTAAAGGCCAATGTGGAGTGGCTGCACGGCTTCCTGTTCGATGTGGATGATTACACGGTCACGGCGGATGTGCAGCGTTTCAGCGATAAGATAGCGGCAGATGTCTCCAAGAATCTCCGTTGACGTCGTCATTCCGGTCTATCGGCCGGGACGGGATGATAAGCTGCTCAGGGCGCTTCGGATGCTGCAGACGCAGACCCTGCCGGCAGAGCGGATCATCCTGATCAATACGGAGGAGAAACGGTACACGGGATGGGCGTCGGCCGAACGGATCGGAGAACAGTTTCCGAACCTCACTGTCCGTCACATCGGGAAGGACGAGTTTGATCATGCCGGGGCGCGCAATGAGGGGGCGGCACAGTCCGATGCGGCGTTTCTTCTGTTCATGACGATGGACGCCGTGCCCGCGGATGAGCATCTGATCAGACTGCTTGCGGATGTGATGGAGCGCGATGAGAAATGCGCCATCGTATATGCCCGTCAGCTGCCCAATCCGGGAGCGACGGAGGCGGAACGATCCGCCAGGGAGTTCAATTACCCGGCACAGTCCTCCCGCAAGACGCTCGCTGATGAGGAAAGGCTGGGGATCCGGGCGAGTTTTGCTTCAAACGTGTGTGCCATGTATCGCCGGTCGGTGTTTGACCGGCTGGGCGGATTCTCGGCACCGGCAATATTTAACGAGGATATGGTGTTTGCCCACGCGGCACTGCATGCGGGATACAGCATTCAGTACTGCGCAGAGGCCAGAGTGTTCCATTCGCATGATTACACCGCGGGGGATCAGTTTCACAGAAATTTTGATCTCGGTGTATCTCAGGCGATGCATCCGGAGGTGTTCGGTCAGGTCAGTTCCGAGCGGGAAGGAAAGCGGTTTGTTCTGGAGACGCTCCGCCGCCTGTTTCGGACGGGGCATGGGAAGGAGATTCCCGGGTACCTCTGCGTCTGCGCAGCCCGCTACGCCGGATTCCTGCTTGGGAAGAATTACCGCAGACTGCCTGCCGGTGTGGTGAGGCGATGTACAAATCAGCGGGAATTCTGGAACCGCATGACCGGTGGCGCAGGCCTGCGGATCCGGTCCATAGCCGAAGAACTCCGGTAGCGGACCGGGGCGATCCGGCGGAGTTGTCAGTTCGGGAGGCTTTATATGTGCGGAATTGTCGGATATATCGGTAAAAGACAGGCAGCACCCGTGATTCTGGACGGTTTGGAACGTCTGGAGTACCGGGGGTATGATTCTGCGGGTATTGCGGTGCAGCACGAGGGTGCCATACAGGTCGCAAAGGCTACCGGTCGGCTGGAGGCATTGTACCATCTGACCCGGGGAGGGACGACACTTCTGGGCACTTCAGGAATCGGCCACACCCGCTGGGCGACCCACGGGGTTCCCAATGATGTGAATGCGCACCCGCATACAAACGAACACGGCACGATCGCCGTCGTGCAGAACGGGATTATCGAAAACTATATCGCCCTGCGTGAACGGCTCAAATCCAAAGGGTATACCTTCGTCTCGGAAACGGACACAGAGGTGGTGGCGCATCTGCTGGATTATTACTATCAGGGCGACGCCAGAAAAGCAATCATTCAGGTTTTGCAGCATATCGAAGGATCCTATGCCCTGGGCATCCAGTTTGCGGATCAGCCGGAAGCGATATTCGGTGTCCGTAAGGGGTGTCCGCTGATCATTGGTCTGGGGGACGGTGAGACCTTTATGGCCAGTGATGTGACGGCTGTCCTCAAGCATACCAGACGGGTCATGTACCCGGGAGAGCTGGAGATCGCGGAGCTTGGGACGGAAGGTGTACAACTGTTCACGACTGACGAGGAACCGGTCACCAGAGAGGTGTCCGAGGTCGCCTGGGATATCAGCGCGGCGGAAAAGGGCGGCTATGAGCATTTCATGCTCAAGGAGATGATGGAGCAGCCGAAGGTGGTTCGCGACACGCTCTCTCCGCACATCCGGGACGGACGGATCGAAATCGAGGAACTGAAAATATCCGATGAAGACCTGGCCCGGGTGAACAGGGTGTTCTTTGTCGCCTGCGGAAGCGCCTATCATACGGGAGTTACCGCAAAGTACATATTTGAGAGCCTGGCCAGACTGCGCGTGGAGACGGATCTGGCATCGGAGTTTATCTATCGGGATCCGCTGCTGGACAAGGATGATCTGGTGGTTGTCATCAGCCAGTCCGGGGAGACGGCGGACACGAAGGAAGCGCTGAAAATGGCCAGGGAGGCCGGATGCCGGGTGCTGGCCATCGTCAATGTGGTTGGCAGCTCCATCGCGCGGGAAGCGGATTTCGTCATGTATACGATGGCGGGACCGGAGATCGCGGTGGCGACGACCAAGGCATACAGCGCGCAGCTGATCGATCTCTATCTGCTCGCGATGAAATTTGCCTCTGCGAGGGGCTATCTCCACGGACGGAAGCTGAAAAGCATGATGGAGGATCTGGCCAAGCTTCCGGAGCAGATCGAGCTGATGCTGAACAGCAGGGAGAAGATTCAACGGATCGCCAACCGGTTTATTGCCGCGCGAGATGTGTTTTTTATCGGACGCGGGATCGATTATGCGATTTCACTGGAAGGCTCCCTGAAGCTGAAGGAGATTTCCTATATTCATTCCGAGGCCTATGCGGCTGGTGAGCTGAAGCACGGAACCATCGCCCTTTTGGAGGAGGGGTCGCTCGTGGCGGCTGTTTCCACGCAGCCCTCTCTTCATGCGAAGCTGCTCTCCAATATCAAAGAGGTGAAGGCGAGAGGTGCAGTTGTGCTTGGCGTGACGACCATGGGCAACCGGGAAATCGAGCAGGAATCGGATTTCTGCGTGACCCTGCCGGAGACGAATCCGCTTTTTGCGAATTCTCTGGCAATTATCCCGCTGCAGATGCTGGCCTACTATATCGCAGTCGGACGCGGCTGTGACGTGGATAAGCCGCGAAATCTAGCAAAGAGTGTGACGGTGGAGTAAATGGAACTGGTAAGAGGCGAAGGAAGCGAGGTCAAAAGCTGGAAGGAGGTTCAACTCCTTTATTCTTCTGCGCTCAAACAGATTGCTACCAAGATCGAGATCCTGAATGATGAGTTTCAGCATGTGCATCGTTATAATCCGATTGAGCATGTAACCAAGCGGATCAAGACCTCCGAGAGCATCGTCAAAAAGCTCAAGAGTCATGGCTATGAGCCGACGATCGAAAACATGGTGAAATATGTCAATGATATCGCCGGCATCCGTGTGATCTGTTCCTTCACCTCGGATATCTACCGCATTGCACAGATGATCGGCAAGCAGAGTGATATCAAGGTGGTGGCGGTCAAGGATTACATACAGCATCCGAAGGAAAGCGGCTACCGCAGCTATCATATGATCGTCGCCATTCCGGTGTATCTGTCCGACCGGATCATTGAAACCAAGGTGGAGATGCAGATCCGGACAGTTGCCATGGATTTCTGGGCGAGCCTGGAGCACAAGATCCAGTACAAATTCGAAGGCAATGCCCCGTCCCACATCAACACGGAATTGATGGAGTGCGCGCGCATGGTCTCGGAACTGGATGAGCGCATGCTGCAGCTGAATGAGGAGATCGAAGCGATCCGCGCGGGAGAGATGGAGGAATAAAAAGAGGAGTGCCCGGGCACCTTGCGGCACCCGGGCGATTATGAAAAACTGTCGTTATAGAGGAAGAATGTTTTCTCTCGCTTCTCGTCTGAAAACATTGTAGCGAAAAAATATGAACAAATTATGAACAAACGGAAAACATGATGTAAAAGTGCACAAAAAAGATGGTCCATAAAGAGAAATTTATGGTAAATTTATACAAAAAGTGTCGGTAAACAACAGACGTTGTTATCAGAGGGGAAAAGCCATGTATGACAGAAACAGCAATCGAGGACAGGGAATGCGTTATCAGGAAGGTGCGTACGGTGCATCGGACGGGTTTATGGACAGGTTGACACGGATGGGGCAGGAGGCAATGCCTTATGGAAGGGAAACCGCGCCCAGACGGATGGACGATGAGTATGGCGGTATGGCACAGGGCGGCGATTTTGGCGGTCCGGCCATGGGACCGATGAATCCTGCCATGAATATGGGACCGGAGCTGGCCCGCAGACAGGCGATGCCGCAGCAGATGCAACAGGCGATGCCGCAGCAGATGCAACAGGCGATGCCGCAGCCGATGCCGCAGATGATGACGGGTGCGGCGGAAGCGGAGGCGTTAAACGGGCTGATCGGACAGCTGCGGACGCAGATGGAAGACATGCGGGCGGTTTATGAAAAGAATGCGGCCTGTGTGGATGAGATCCGTGAGATCATCGATGCGGAGGACCGCCGGATCCGGCTTATGCTGGAACAGGCCAATCAGGCGGCGGAGGCGGTCAAAAATGCGCCGGCGCAGCAGGAAGCCGCCGCCGTCAGTGCGGATGCCGCTTCGGCTTCGCTTGACAAGATCAGGGAATTACTGGACGCCCGTGCGGAGGAGGATCGAAAGATCCATGATCAGGAAAAGACGGAACGGGAGGCCAGACACGAGGAACGGGAACGTCGTGCCGAGGAGCGCGCCAATCTGGAGAATGCGCGCAGAGAGGCCGATGCACGCCGCCATGAGGAATTGGAACAGACCATCGCGGGTCTTCAGTCAGAGTTTAACCGCTTCGGTATACAGATGGACAATGTGACCCAGAGTATCAACGCTGTGGCGGATATGAGCGGCTTGGCGGAGAAGCTCAGTGAGCGGGCTGATGTGACGGATAAAAACACCCATGACGTGGGTGTGCGCATTTATCGCAATGTTCAGGCAGCGATGAATGATTATCTTGCCAAGCAGACCTCTACGCTTGACACGACTATCACGGGACTCAATCAGCGGATTGAAGCAATGGAGGACACCATCCTGCACAGACGCAACGCCATGACACCGATCACGATTGCGGCGCTGGTGACCGGGCTCGTGAATCTCGGAGTACTGGTTCTTTACATTCTCAGTCATTTTTGATCGCACGGGTGTTCCGAAGAAGTCTGAAAAATCGTATTCGTGTTCATGTGATTCTGGCATCAGCTGCAGCCTGTTTCCTCTGGCTACTCCTGATGCCTGATTTTCGTGTGGAGAGAAGCGCAAGGGATATGCGTCTGGCGGTCACGCTCAATAATATTTCCGTCGGCACGCTCGCGTCCAGAGAGGAGGCGCTTTCCTGTCTTCGTGCAGCGCGCCGCACCTTTGCGAAGGAAAGGATCCATGTGTCAGGCGGGACGCTTGCCCTTTCCGACGCAGAGCTGTCCGTAACGAACATCACGAATATCGCGGGAGCGGATCAGCGGATCGATGCGCCGGAGGAGGTGGCAAAATCCATGCTGGCTGTTTTGCGGGGAAATGTACACGCAACGCTGGGCAAGCACTACACGGTCAAAATTGACGACTATTCCGTTAATCTGGCGAGTGCGGAGGAGGTGCTTTCGCTCCTCGATACGGCGCTGGCCATGTATGATCCGGACGGCCGGTATCATTCCTCCCTGATATTGGAGCCAACCAGAGAGGTCAATGTGCTGACGGCCAGGGTGGAAAGTACGGAGCCGGAGACAGATAAGGATACGGACGAGCCGCTTTTTCCGGCCGGAGGAGCCTTCCAGGAGCTTTCACGGGTTGCGGGCGAAACGGAAAAGAGCGCAGAGGATATGGATTTCTCCGAATTTCCTCTTGGTCTCTTTTCCATGAGCTTCGCGGACAGGATCGAAGTCGTGGAGGCCTATCTGCCGGAGAGCGAGCTCACGGAGCTGGATACGGCCATCGCAGAGGTGACCAAGGACCGAGAGACGCCGCAGGTCTATGAGGTGAAGAGCGGAGACACGCTTTCGGTTATCGCGGAGAAATTCGGACTGACCGTGGATGCCATTATATCCATGAACGAGACACTGGAGGATGCGGGATCCACGATCCGTCCTGAGGACGAGATTATCGTCACCGTGCCGGAACCGGAGCTGGCTGTCCGGTATGAGACGGAGGAGTACATTGAGGAGAGCTATGAAGCCGAGCCCGTCATCGTGCCTAATGATGAATGGTATACCAACCATTCCGTCACACTTCAGGAGCCGTCCTCCGGCTATCATAAGATCATTTCCAAAACCACTTATATCAACCGGACGGAGGTTGCGCGTGACATCGTGAAGGAGGAAGTGACCTGGGAGGCGGTTCCCAAGATTATTGAGCGGGGGACCAAGGTGCCGCCCACCTACATCAAGCCGATCTCGGGCGGCAGAATGACTTCCCCCTTCGGAAGACGCAAACGCCCGACGAAGGGCGCGAGCACCTACCACAAGGGAATTGACTGGGCGACACCGGTCGGCACGGCGGTTGTCGCGAGCTCGGCTGGGGTTGTGACCAAGGCGGGCTGGGGAAGCGGTTACGGATATGTCGTCTACATCCAGCATCCGAACGGAATGTCGACGCGGTACGGGCATCTCTCCAAGGTGCTGGTGAAGGCGGGACAGAGTGTGTCCCAGGGGCAGAAGATTGCGCTGTCCGGGAACACAGGAGTCAGCACGGGTCCGCATATACATTTTGAGATTCTGGTAAACGGCGCGCAGGTCAATCCGTTAAATTATCTAAACTGATTCTATGCAAATGTTTTGTTGCGATTTATAATAGTGCTATGAGACGAACGAAAACCGCCGATCTGGTTCCGGGAATGATTCTTGCCGATGATGTGTACAGTTACGACCGGACGGTCATGATTCTTCCCAAGGGATCGGTTCTTAGCGACAAATCCATCACGCGGCTGGCGTTCTATTCCATTCTCCAGGTACTCGTCGAGGATGAACAGATCGGTCTGAGCCAAAAGGAGGAAGAGCCATCCTATGCGGAGAGGCTCAGGCAGACGCCTGCGTTTCAGAAGTTTCAGCAGGAATTCGAGGGAGAGGCGGAAAACTTCAAAGAACAGATCAATGATGTGGTGAAGCACAACCGCCCGCTGGATGTGGAAAGCATGATGTCTCCCGTTTACGCGCTGGTGAATGAGAGCACCGGGCCTTCCAACGTCTTTGATATGCTGCACAGTCTGCGGCAGTATGACGACGCGACCTATGTGCACTGTATCAATGTGGCGCTGATCTGCAGCTGTCTGGCAAAATGGATGCGGCTGTCGGAGGAGGAGATTCTGACGGCCACACAGGCGGGGCTTCTGCATGATATCGGCAAACTCCTCATTCCCGGGGAGATTATCACCAAGCCCTCGAAGCTTACGGAGGATGAGTATCACATTGTTCAGACGCACCCGAAACAGGGCTATGATATTCTGAAAACCCTTCCGATTAATGAACACATTAAATATGCGACGTTGATGCACCATGAGCGCTGTGACGGGAGCGGATATCCGCTTAAGCTGACCGGGGAGAAAATCGACCCCGTCGCCAAGATCGTTGCGATTGCCGATGTCTACGATGCGACAACCTCGGCGCGTGTCTATCGCGGTCCGCAGTGTCCGTTTGTCGCCATTGCCCTGTTTGAAAACGAGGGGCTTCAGAAATACGACACCCGGGCGATCATGACATTCCTGTCGAACGTGGTGAACACCTATCTGCTCAATCGCGTCCGTCTCAACAACGGAATCGAGGGGGACATCGTTTTTATTAATCCCGATCATCTCTCACGCCCGACCATCAAGGCGGGCAACAGCTACATTGATCTGGCGCAGAATCCGGAGCTCTCCATCGAGATGATTGTGTAAACGGGTTAGCGGTTTACAAAGATGATTTTGTGATTTATAATAACCGGGTTATGGAAAAGTATATCATCAAGGGCGGTAACCCGCTGGTCGGAGAAGTGGAAATCACGGGCGCAAAGAATGCGGCACTCGCGATTCTTGCGGCGTCGGCCATGACAGATGAGACCGTCACGATTGAAAATATGCCGGACGAGGCGGATACCAATGTCCTTTTGGGGGCGATGAACGATATCGGTGTGTTCACGCACAGGACGACGCGTCATACCGTCCGTGTCAATGCAGCCAAGGCCAGGAACTGCCCGATCGACAACGAGGACATCAAAAAGATCCGCGCCTCCTACTACCTGATCGGCGCCCTCCTCGGGAGGTTTCGACACGCAAGGGTGGTGCTGCCGGGCGGATGCGCCATCGGATTAAGGCCCATAGACCAGCACATGAAGGGATTTGCTGCGCTCGGAGCCGCCTGTCGCATCGAACACGGCTACATTGTCGCCGAGGCAAAGGAGCTTCACGGAGCACATATTTATCTGGATGTGGTTTCCGTCGGAGCGACGATCAATATCATGATGGCGGCAACACTGGCATCCGGACAGACCATTATTGAAAATGCGGCCAAGGAACCGCATGTCGTCGATCTTGCCAACTTCCTGAACAGCATGGGGGCGCGAATCAAGGGCGCCGGAACGGATGTGATCCGTATCCGCGGCGTCGAGCGCCTGCACGGAACCGATTACGCGATCATTCCCGATCAGATCGAAGCGGGCACCTTCATGATGGCCAGTGCGGTGACGCGCGGAGATATCACCGTCCGCAACATCATTCCCAAGCATCTGGAATCCATCAGCGCAAAGCTCAAGGAAATGGGCTGTGAACTGAGTGAGCATGACGACGCGCTTCGCGTGATCTGCAAGGATCGGGTCAGGAGCACCCACGTAAAGACGCTTCCCTACCCGGGTTTCCCTACGGATATGCAGCCGCAGATCACGGTTGCACTGGGATTGTCTGCCGGGGTCAGCATCGTCACGGAATCGATTTTTGAGAACCGCTTCAAGTATATCGACGAGCTCACCTCCATGGGGGCAAACATCAAGGTGGAGGGAAGCACGGCCATCATATCGGGCGTTGAACGCTACACGGGGGCACGCATCGCGGCTCCTGATCTGAGGGCAGGCGCGGCGCTTGTGCTGGCCGGTCTCGTAGCGGACGGCTTCACCACAGTGGACAATATCCACTTTATTGAGCGGGGGTATGAGGATTTTTACATGAAGCTCAGGAGTCTCGGCGCCGTCATCGAACGCGTGGAGGATGACCGGAGCGAGCAGAAATTCAAACTCAAGTACGCCTGAAGCGGAGCACACCTGCGAGCCACAGAAGCAGGGCAATTCCAAACAGAGAGCAGATCGCTCCGGCAAGGAGACCGGGCGTCCGGTATTCGATGCGGATATCGTGGGTGCCCGCGGATATCGGAACAGAAAGAAACATGACGTCGGTCTGGGTGACCGGCGTTTTTTGATTGTCTACAAAGACGCGAAAGCCCGGGGTGTACGGAAGGGTGAGAAGGAGTACGGCATCCTCGCCGGAGGCGATTTCCCCGGTGATGGTGCCCGTCGCGTGGGAGATCGGGTTTTCGTGCAGATCCATTTCGCCGAGCGAACGGACGGCGAGTGATTTCAGACGATCCGGAAAGGCGTCCATCGGCCGGCAGACCACCGACATCTGCTCAAAGGAATAGGTTCCGTCCGACGGAAAATCGATCCGGATCCCGGTCTTTTTGTCCCCCGTGGATCCGAAGTTGATGACAAAATCGTGCCAGTTGCTGTAATACTGGATATCAGGCGTTTTGTAGGAGAGCGTCTTGTCCAGATAGTACTCGCCGTTTTCGAAGACAGAGAACAGGAGATTGCAGACACTGTCGGTGCCGGATGTCACAAGGCCCGTGATCTGGAGCATCGTTTCGGCATCGGCGGCGCCGTCGAACGTGAGCGTCGCTGTACGATCCCCGTCCCGTACCGTGAAGCGGTTGTCTGAAAAGGTGACACCCTCCCCGCAGGAGAGCGTGAAGGGGACTTCAAAGCAGACGGCGTCTGCGGCGGCCTCGGCGGCGGTGTATTCGGACACGGAACCGGGAAGAGACATTTCCGCTTTTTTGTCCTCCAGAACGGCTGCCTGCAGCAACGCTTCCTCCCGCTCTGTGAGGGAGAGCGTTTCCCATTCGGAGCGACGCATCACACGGTCCATGACAAAGCCCAGCGGAAGTGCGTTCGGATTCTCGTAGACATGAAAGTTTCCGACCATTCCGCGGTCAATGAAATCGTAGGGAATAAAGCGATATTCATAGTAATTGTCGTAAGCCAGCGTGTAGTAGCGGACGCCTGCGAGAGAACTGGCAATCATCCGGTCGTCAAGCGCAAAGTAGGCGAAATTCTGCTCATCGTTGATGCCGATTGACTGGAAATAGTCGGAGACGGTGCCGTTGGCAAAGCTGAAGGCAAACTGTGTGGAGGACAACCCGCTGGCCATGGCTGCATTCCAGTTCAGATTACGGCCGGAATACCGGTAGAAATCGTGATCCTCCTGTCCGCCCAGCGCAGCCACCGCGCTCACTTCGTTGTCGGTAGCGGCAGCAATCCAGGCTTCGCTGTCCATATGATCGAGAAATTCGGACGGGAAGGCACGGAAGGAGGGGGAAAAGCCATACAGGATGTTCCAGGCGATGCCCGCGGTTGTCAGAGCGGGGAGAAGGACGGAAACGACACGTGAAACGGCGGCGGACCCTTTTTTGTCCGACGTATCGGTCAGATCGGATACTGCCCGGACACAGATCCAGCCGGCCAGCATGGCGGCAGTAAAGGTCCAGCGGTTGATTGTGTAGGAGAAGCCGTTCAGAAAGCTGCCGACGGCCGGGAACAGCAGGAGCAGAACCGTTAACGCAAGGCAGATTTTAAGCGTGCGGTGTCCCCGTCTGAAAAGAAGAATCAGGGCAAGGGGAACAAACGGGAGTGCAAAGCACAGCTCCGTGTCATACATCGGATGGTTGATCCAGGAGACGAGATTCAGCGGCAGCTGGCGATAGTAATCGCGCTCGTAAAGTGCGTGACGGGTAAATTCCACCCCGGCTCGCGGGTCGCCGAGAAACTGAAATATGACCGGCAGCAGAATGAGTCCGGCGATCATCACGCCGATCCCTGCGGCGCCGATAAAGCAAAGGACGTCCGAAAAGACAGCCAGCAGAAGCCTGCCGCCCCGAAGACCGGTGAGGCCATGCAGCTGAAGCAGACGGGCGACTCCGTATGCAGCGGTGAAGATGGCAAGCATATAGAAAAAGTAGAAATTGGTCATGGCCGACAGTGCAACAAGAAGCACAAACGGAATGAATCGCCTGCCTGCCGGGCGGCCACCCGCCACGCCCTCCGGCGGCTTCTTCAGCGCGAGCTCCACGCCCGAGAGAAGCAGAGGAAAATCGATCATCGGATTGATAAAATACGGGTGGAGCATGCCGGTGTAGAGAACCGTGCCGGAAAAAGCGTAAAGCAGAGCGCCGGTCAGAACCGGCCCCGGTCTTGTTTCACCGCGCACTCCGGCATAGATCAGAAAGGCGGATCCGGCGAGGTACGGCCGCAGAAAAATCAGAAACTCATAGAGGTACAGGGTTTTTGAAGTGGGTACAAATACGGAAAGCGCCGCCAGAGGATCACCGAGGCAGTAATACTGCAGGGTGGTGATCACATCGGAACCGTAACCGATGTCGGGCGCCCATGTCTGCGGGATGAGCGAGTGGTCCAGAATCAGATGCCTCAGGGCACCGCGCAGATACTTGCCGTAATAGGACAGTGCGCGCAGGTGCTGTCTCCAGCCGTCGGCCTGATACACCAGCGATTTTCCCTGAAGCCTGAACAGAGCAAACAAAAGCGCTGCCAGCAAAAGATACAGAATGGTGTACGGCAGAAAAACGAAAAAGCCTCCGCCGGTCTGATTTTGATGTCTTCTTCTGCCCATAGCGGTAGTATATCACAGAACAGGTACGGAGAACAGAGCGCCGGAATGGGAATTGAGACTGGAAAAGGATATCGTATACGAGTATAATCGTCGCTGATGACCGCAGAGAGAAAGAAGACAGTTGAGATAGGACTTTTGTTTACGGTATCATACGCCGTATGTATGGGTGTGCGCGCCTTTTTCTTTCTTCGTGCGGGCAAGTCGCTGATCTGCGAGGCGGATGCGCTGGAGCAGCACATCAACGCACTGATTGCCTACGGAAAATGGATGCGTGGGATCTTCTACACCCTGGTGCATGAGCATCGGCTGGCATTTCAGGATTATTCCTTCGGGATCGGACTCGGAGCGGATTTTTACACGAGCATGCAGTATTATGCGGTGGGCGACCCGTTGAATCTTCCGGTCGCGTTTCTTCCGTCCCGGGCGGTCTATTACTGGTTTCAGTTTCTGATTCTGTTCAGACCCTGGCTGGCGGGAATTTCCTTTCTCCTGCTCGGCCGGTATCGGAGCCGCCGGATGCCGGTTTCCGGAACGGGCCTGGCGGCCGGTGCACTGCTTTATTCCTTTTCCGGTACCGTCCTTTTCATCGGTATGTGGAATCCGTTTTTTGTGACGCCCATGATCACGATGCCGCTTCTGATCCTCGGGGTGGACCGGCTGCTGCTGGAAAGGAAAAGCACCCCGTTTGTTGCTGCCGTCGCGCTGGCGGCTGTATCCAATTTCTACTTTTTTTACATGCAGGTCATCTTTCTTTTCGGCTATTTCGCGCTGCGCATGCTGTTTGACCGGAAACTCATCGGGGAAGCCGTGACTTTCCGGGAGGCGGGACGACAAAACGGTGCGCGCATGATGCTGCCCTGTTTCCTTCAGTTTTTCTTTTCGGGCACGTGCGGGGTCATGATCGGTGCGGTGCTGCTGTTTCCGATGTTTCTCGCACTGCTCGGAAATCCGCGTGTAGGCGGGCACGCACTTCCTCTGCTCTATGAGGCGGGCTATTACCGGGAGCTGATCCGGAATCTGGCTTTCTACATCTACCATCCGCTCTATGACACGGAGCTGTCCCTGACGCTGCTTGCCTGGCCGGTTCTGGTGCTGACCCTTTTCCTGGCCGGGCGGTGGGGACTGAGGCGGGAGCGCGCGGAGTTTGTGCTTCTTATCCTGATGCTCCTTTTTCCCGCAGCAGGATTTGTGGTGAGCGGTTTTGCGTACGCAATCAACCGCTGGTGCTGGGCATTCGCTCTGCTGATCGCCTGGCTTACGGCGGCGGAATGGGACAGGCTGCTCAGAAAACAGTGGCTTTCCCGATCCGTGTATGCCCTTGCGTTCCTGCTGGTTCTGGTTAATGTTTATCTGGCGGATGCCCCGGAGCAGGGGAACCTTCCCAACGGGTTTGCAGACCGCTCGACGGGGCAGGCGTTTCTTGACCGGATGACGTTGACGGAGATGACGGCGCTGGAAGAGACCGTTTTGCCGTCTGCCGACACCTTTGCCAGACTGGGCGGCAGAAATCTGACCTGGAATACGTCGCTTCTTCACGGCATCTCCTCTACACAGTTTTACTGGAGTCTGGCAAACGGGGCGATTGCGGATTTCTTTTCCGAACTGGCGGTCAATGAGTTGGCGAATTACTGTTACCTTGGATTTGAGGACCGCATGACGGCGGATGAGGTGGCCGGGGTGACGCATTATACGCTGCGTTTTGATACACCGGAGGAGAAAGCCTATGTACCCGCAGGGTTTGTGCGCGCGGCGGAGTACTACAATTACGCAATCTACGAGAACACGCTTCCGGTGGGACTGGGAACGGTGTATGCCGAAACACTGCCCCGCGGAGAGTACCTGTCCCTGTCCCCCTGGGATCGGGAGGAGGCGATGCTGTATGCGGCAGTTCTTTCAGATGAAGACACGGATCGCGCCGTGAGCCGCGGAGCTAAGATGCTTCATTCGGACGGAATACCAGAGATATGGAGACAGACCGCATGGGAGATTTCATTCGAAGAAGATGTATCCTGGATACCGGCGCAGGACGACGGAACGGGCGGCACCTTTCTGGTGACGGGTGCAAACGGTGGCAGGGTCTGCCTGTCCTTTGATGACGGATCAGACGGGGAACCGGAGGAGATGGGGCTGTTCCTCCGCGGTCTGCGTGTGGAAGGACCGAGGGACATCGTGGATATCGGTGTTGCGGCAACACCTGCCCCGGATGCGTCAGACAGCGCGGAAGCGGAAGCGGCCGGAATCATCCGGCGCACGATCTCCTATAAGACACCGGAGAGCGAATTCTACAGCGGATGGCATGATTATGAGGTCAATTTCGGAAGCGGGAGAGCACCCTTCCACAGTGTTCTGCTCGAGTTTCCGGCGCCGGGGCGTTACACCGTCGATGATATGGAGATTCTGTCCCGCGCGGTGGACGGGGAGTATTTCGCGCTGCGGGAAGCGCTTTCCGCCCGGGCGGTGCAGGAAACGGATCTGCACAGGAATCCGGTGTCCCTGATGACCGATACGGTGACCTTCGTTGCTTCCTGTGCTGACGGGGAGCAGGGAGTGCTTGTGCTGACCATTCCCTGGCAGCGCGGGTGGCAGGCTTTCGTTGACGGGGAACGGAAGGAAATGATGCGGGCCAATACCGCTTTTATGGGGTTGCTGCTGGAGCCCGGCTATCATGAGATTACGCTTCGTTACCGGACGCCCGGCCTCGGTGTCGGGGCGGTGATCAGTCTGGCGGGACTGGCCGTTTTTGTCCTCCTGATGATCAGAGAATGGCATGGGCCCGGCCGGGGCGGGAACGAAAACGTGACAGCAGATGCAAATCGCCGGACGGAGAAGGGTGAGGCAGATGGCGAAAAACAATAAATATCAAATGTTATTCAAACAGCTTGTTTCTTCGGAAAACTGCTGGACGCTGCTGACGGCTGGTCTGGTTCTGATTGTCACCTGTTTTCCGTTCCGCATGCCGGGTCTGTATGGATATGAACCGGACGCGCTTTACCATCTGAACCGGATCGAGGGCGTGCGGGATGCGCTGCTTCATGGCAGATATCCGGCTGCGATCTACACCAATTTCTTTGACGGGCAGGGCTACGGTTCGCCCTTGTTCTATCCGGATCTGCTGCTCATTTTTCCCGCCCTGCTCCGGATTCTTCACTGCTCGCCCCTTAAGGCCTACAAATTGACCTGCGCCGTTTTTTCCGTGCTGCTGGTGTTGATTACCGAGCGTTCAATGAAAATGGTGTGCCGCAGATGGGAACCGGCGATTGCCGGCACCGCGCTCTTTGCGCTGAGTCAGTATGTGCTGGCGGATCTGGTTGTCCGTGTGGGCTTCTCCAGTTACCTGTCCAATATTTTTCTGCCGCCGCTGATAGCCGGACTGGCGGATTTCTTTACGCGTGAGGGACGTCATGTGCGGCTCATCGGATTTTCGCTCGGGGGTCTGATCCTCACCCATACCCTGAATGCCTTTCAGGGGCTGCTGCTGACAGCGGCCGTGTTTGTCGTGATGGCATTCACCCGGGACGGAAGAGCGGCCTATCGCGATAAGAAGAGAATGCTCCGGCTGGGGACGGCGGCGCTGTTTACCCTCGCGCTTACGGCCTGGTACTGGGCACCGATGCTGGAACAGATGTGCAGCGGGGTTGATTTTGTCTACCGCCATCCCTGGGCGGACATCGGCGAATTTACGCAGCCGTGGGAGGAGTTTTTTGCCCTGACGGGCTATTTCTTCAATATCGCGCATGTGGGAATCGGGATTCCGATCCTTTTGTTTATCGGATCGCGTCTGTTTGCCGGCAGGCCGGAAGATGCGGCCGGGCACTTTGGCGACCTGTGTTATTTTCTGGGCCTTGCCCTTTTTGCCGCCATGACGGATCTGGTTCCGTGGAAAGTCTTCTCACACACCCTGCTCAATCAGCTGCAGTTTACCTTCCGGATCTATCCGTTTGCGCTGCTCTTTCTGATCTTCGGACTGGTCATGCTGTTTGACCGCATGCTTCCGCAGCAGACGGCCGGAGGGCGCGGCCGGGACTTTCGGATGAGCGCTGTGATGCTTTCGGCGCTGCTTCTCTCGGTCGTCTTCGGCGTCGTGCAGAACCGCACGGTGACAACCGCTGATCCGGTAGCATTTCACCTGATTACGGAGGAGACACTCGCGGAGGAAAATGACGTCGTGGGATGCGGGGAATGGCTGCCCTGTGCCTATGATCCCGAGGCGGAGCGGGCGGAGACGGTGGAATCGGCCGGACTTGTCATTCCGGCGCGCATTTACTATAAGGGTTACCGCGCGGTTCTGACCGCCGCGGACGGATCGAGAATCACCCTTCCGGTCTATATGGAGGAGGACGGTCTGGCAGCGGTGGAAAATCCGGAGAGACTCGAGGGAAGCGTCAGCCTGATCTACCGGCGGACGGCGGTACAGCTTGTCTCGCTGTTTCTATCCCTGTTAACGCTTGCAGTGCTTTGCGGACTTCGCCCGCTGCGCCGTCTGTTTTCCGGAAATCGGTAAGACTGTTCCGTGCCGAACAATAACAAAACCTCTGTCATATTGTGTGAAAATCTGGTAAAATAGTAGATGTCCGCGTGATGCGCGCGGGCTGTTGTTAATCGATTCATTTTGGGCAGGAGGTGCAATATGGTAGGTAACATTCCGAAGATCAAGGTCGGTATCGTGGCTGTCAGCCGTGACTGTTTCCCGGCATCACTGGCGGAAAACCGCAGGAAGGCGTTGGTTGACGCTTATGCAAAGAAGTATGATGCGGCGGACATCTATGAATGCCCGGTCACGATTATTGAGAGCGAAACCGATATGGTGAATGCGCTGGCGGATATCAAAAAGGCAGAGTGCAATGCGCTTTGTGTCTATCTGGGCAACTTCGGCCCGGAGATTTCCGAGACGCTGCTTGCCAAGCATTTTGACGGCCCGAAGATGTTTTGCGCCGCGGCGGAGGAGAGCCAGAAGGATCTGATGGACGGCCGCGGAGATGCGTACTGCGGTATGCTCAATGCCAGCTACAATCTTGCCCTGCGCAATGCGCGCGCCTATATCCCGGAGTATCCGGTGGGCAATGCCGAGGAGTGCGCCGATATGATTCATGAGTTCCTTCCGGTTGCCCGTGTGGCGGAGGGACTTGCCAATCTCAAGATCATCAGCTTCGGTCCGCGCCCGGCCAATTTCCTGGCCTGCAACGCGCCGATCAAGCAGCTCTACAATCTCGATATCGAAATCGAGGAAGAATCCGAGCTGGATCTGTTTGAAGCTTATCAGAAGCATGAAGGGGATAAGCGCATTGCCGATGTCGCAGCGGATATGGCTGCCGAGATGGGCTATGAGAAGGGCAAGGAGCCCGCGATGCTGACGAAGCTGGCACAGTATGAGCTGACCCTGCTCGACTGGGTGGAGGAACACAAGGGATATCGTAAGTATGTCGCGCTGACGACCAAGTGCTGGCCGGCGTTCCAGGATATGTTCAAATTCGTGCCCTGCTATGTCAACAGCCGCCTGATGCGCAAAGGCATTCCGGTTTCCTGTGAGGTTGACATCTACGGCACGCTGTCCGAGTATATCGGGCTGTGCATCTCCGGTGAGGAGGTCACCCTTCTGGATATCAACAATTCGGTGCCTCATGACATGTATGAGGAGTCGATCAAGGGCAAATTCGACTATCAGTTTACCGACACCTTCATGGGCTTCCACTGCGGCAACACCTGCTCCACGAAGCTTAACAATCCCCATCTTTCCTTCCAGCGCATCATGGCGCGCACCCATCCTCAGGACTGGTGCGACGGAACCATCGAGGGCGACATCAAGGCCGGAGAGATCACCTTCTACCGCCTGCAGTCCACGGCGGATGCAAAGCTTCGCGCGTATGCCGCACAGGGTGAGGTTCTGCCGGTTGCGACCAGAAGCTTCGGCGGCATCGGTGTCTTTGCCATCAAGGAAATGGGACGCTTCTACCGCCACTGGCTGATCGGCAAGAACTTCCCGCACCACGGCGCGGTGATGTTCGGCCACTATGCAAAGCCGCTCTACGACGCATTGAAGTATATCGGCGTGGAGCCGGCCGAGATCGGCTACAACCAGCCTGCCGGTACCCTCTACGAGGGGGAGAATCCCTGGGGCTGATCCAGACAGTCTGATATGAGCGCATTTTTCCTGCTTGCGCTGCTGCTTGCGGCAGTTACGATAACCGTAAGATCCGGGGAGGGTGTCCTTGACACCCTCCCCTTTGCGACCGGCTGCGGAATCCTGCTGCTGTATCTGCTGGCTTTTTTCGGCGCACTGCCTCTTGCGGGATGGATCTCCTGTGCCGTCCTTGCCGGTGGGTGTCTCTTCCTGCTGATCAGAAAACGCACCGGCAGAAATACCTTTGCCTGGTGCCGGGATCCGCAGCTGTGGCTTGTGATGGGACTGCTTGTGTCGGCTGCCGCACTCACGGCGGGACGGGTGGTTGTCTGGTGGGACGACCTGAACTTCTGGGCAAATGATGCGAAATTTCTGTGGTATATGGGAGGCTTCGCCGGGAAATACGGCAATGTCAGCCCGGAATTCGGTGATTATCCGCCGGCACAGGCACTCTGGAAATGGGTTTTTCTTTCGCTCTCTCCGCACACCTATCGCGAAGGCCTGCAGTACTCCGCGTATCATGTGCTGAATATGATCTTTCTGCTGCCCCTGATCGCAGTGACGGGGCGAATGTGCCGCCCGGCGGTGCGTATGCTGACGCCTCCCGTCGTGTTTCTTCTTCCCGGCGCGGTATGCGGCCTGCAGTATACGGGGGCGGCCGCGGATATCACCATGGGCTGTGTCTTTGGAACCATGCTGATTGATATGACGGAAATCCGGCGTCTGGAGAAGGAATCACCGGGCGGACCGGGAACGCTTTTTCGTTATGCACGGGTGGCCGTTTGCGGGGCCGTGCTGGTGCTTTTAAAATCCGTCGGCTTTCTCTGGGCGCTGATAGCGCTATTCTACTGGTTTTTTGTCTGCGGTGGAGATCATCTGCGGACAAAGCTCTTCACGGCGATTCTGCCGGTGATCACCCTGGGAAGCTGGGGAAGCTTCTGCCTGATCAACCGTCGTGTCGCCAAACTGACCGGAGAGGGACTCCGCATGGCGAGAAACGGTCTTCCCATCCCTGAAAATGCGGGAGAACGGATGCGGATTTTTGCGGAAGCCTTTTTCCGATGGCCCATGCATGAGGATAAAAATCCGCTGCTTGATTTTTCGACCGGCGCATGGCTGGGCGTGTTAATAATATCAATTGTTATTTTAATGGCGTCGGAGCGATTTCAAAATGGAAAAGGGAAGATGTTCTACGGACGGATGCTTCTCTGGCTGACCGCGTCCTGCGGCATCGTATACGGAGGAATTCTTCTTGCGCATTTTACCGTGTTTCAAACGGAGGATCAGTATCTGCAGCCGTACAACATGTCCCTTTCCCTTTCCCGCTACGGAGCGCCCCTTACCCTCGGCACTGCGATGCTGCTCCTTTTTCTGGCCATTCGTATCGGAACGGACGGGAAACGCAGGAGAGCGGAACGGATGGCGGCGATTCTTACCTTTCTGCTGCTTCCTGTTCTGGCCGCTGATTATGCCGGGGAGCTTCGCGCTTTCGTGACCTGGCGTGTGACGGCCGCAGCGGACAGACAGGTTCGGGAGGTTACCATCGATCCGGAGGGCAGACGGTTTCTTCAGGCGATGGCGGAGCGGGAGGATCTGCACGGAAGGCGTGTGCTCTTTCTGCGTAACACGGCAGCCGAACACCGGGTGAAGGATACCTATATCAGCTATGAGGCCTGTCCGGTGGCTGTGGTTTACGGCGATGCCGACCCCGCCATGGATGACGCCGCTATTGACGCGGCCCGTGAAACCGCACATGCAACGGAGGTGTATATCGATGCGTGGCACTGAATCGTAACATGTGCTATAATATCAGCGTATGAATCACGAAGATGAGATTTTTGCCAAATTAAACAGTAACCGTCGCAAGTCCGATGCGATGGATATGGTCCGCCGCCTGGAGGCGGTGCTGGAGGTTGTTCTCCTTGCGACGGTTTTCTACCTGGTCTGGCGCCTTGGCTACGACGAGCGGGGGGTGTTCCCTGCATACTTTGGACGCGGAAAGTATGTACTGGCGGGCGTCTATGCCGTGCTGCTTTATCTTCTGTGTCATGTCATGAACGGGTTCCAGTTCGGGATGATGAAGCAGACGGATATCATTTTCTCACAGATCATTGCCATGATTCTGGCCAATTTCGTGGAGTATTTCATCCTGTCGCTGATCGCCAATGTCATGGTTCGTTTTCTGCCGATTCTTGTACTGTGCCTGTTTGACGGGATCGCGATCGGAGTGATCTGCACCCTGTATCATGTGATCTATCTGAAGACGCACGTTCCGAGAAGGCTTCTGATGATTCACGGCAGGAATGGCGGAAACGGGCTGGACGGCAAGATGGCGGCGCGGCCGGACAAGTACCGGATCGAGAAGGAAATCGGCATCGAGATCGGCCTGGATGCGCTTCGCAGGGAGGCGGCACTGTATGATGGTGTGGTGCTTAATGATGTGCCGGCCGAGCTGCGCAACGATATTCTGAAGTATTGCTACAGCCTTGGGATCCGGGTATACGCGGAACTGAAGCTCAGTGATATCATCGTGCGCGGCGGGGAGGTCATCGATCTGTTTGACACGCCGCTGGTGCTGGTTCGCAGCCGCGGAATCACTGCGATTGAGCGACTGGTCAAGCGCCTGCTGGATATCCTGGTGTGTCTGGTGGGTATGATTGCTGCGCTTCCGGTCATGGGGGTCATCGCGGCCGCCATCAAGCTGGATGATCACGGGCCGGTGTTCTACCGTCAGGAACGTGTGACGGAGGGCGGCAGAAAGTTTATGATTCTGAAATTCAGGAGCATGGTGGTGGATGCGGAGCGGCAGGGAGAGGTTCTTCCCGCGAGTGACAACGATGCGCGGATCACGCGGGTCGGACGGGTCATCCGTTCCATCCGGATGGATGAGCTGCCGCAGATCTTCAATATCCTGAAGGGGGAGATGTCCATTGTGGGGCCCCGGCCGGAGCGTACGGAGCATGTGCGCAAATATCTGGAGGAGATTCCCGAGTTTGTCTATCGCTACAAGGTCCCTGCAGGACTCACCGGCTATGCGCAGATCTTCGGACAGTATAACACGACCGCCTATGATAAACTCAGGCTGGATATGATGTATATTGAGCATTATTCGCTGTGGCTTGATTTCAAGCTTGTGCTGATGACGCTCCGGATTCTGTTCAAAAAGGAGAGTACAGCGGGGTTTGAGGTGACGGACAGCGAGAGACAGGAGTGAGCTTCTGGCCCTGGCATCACACAGAAAGGGATGGCATGAACATCAAAGAGGATAAAAGATTTCGCGAGCTTGAGCCCTTTGCGGAGAAGCAGTGGCTCTCCTCACCCACCATGCACGGTGAGGAGCTTGCCTATGTCGAGGAAGCGTTCAGGACCAACTGGGTGAGCACCGTCGGAGAGAATATCGACACGGTGGAGAAATCGCTTTCCGATCTGACGGGCGTTCCCTATGTGGTCGGTCTGGGAACCGGGACGGCCGCAGAGCATCTGGCAATCCGACTGGCCGGCGAGCTCCTGTACGGCCCCCACAAGGCCTATGAGGGCACATTACGCGGCAAAAAGGTCTTCTGCACGGATATGACCTTTGATGCAACCGTCAATCCCGTGGCATACGAGGGCGGAGAGGCGGTCTTTATCGATTCCGAACGGGAAACCTGGAATATGTCTCCGAAAGCGCTGGAACGGGCATTTTCCCTGTATCCCGAGGTACGGCTGGTCGTGCTGGCTCATCTGTACGGGACACCGGCGCGCTGCGAAGAGATTCGTGCGATCTGCGACCGGCACGGGGCAATGTTGATCGAGGACGCCGCGGAATCGCTGGGGGCGTCCGTCGGTGACCGCCAGACAGGAAGCTTCGGAGATATGAGTATCGTCAGCTTTAACGGGAATAAGATCATCACCGGGAGCTGCGGCGGCGCGCTTCTTACGGGCCGCAGGGAGTATGCGGAGCGCGTGCGCAAGTGGAGCACACAGTCCAGAGAGCCGGCATCCTGGTATCAGCACACGGAGCTTGGCTATAATTATCGGATGTCCAACGTGGTGGCGGGGGTGATCCGCGGACAGCTTCTCCACCTTAAAGAACATATTGAACAAAAGAGGGAGATCTATGAGCGGTACCGGGAGGGCTTCAAAGATCTGCCGGTATCCATGAATCCGACGGGGGATGCTTCCTGGCAGCCGAATTACTGGCTGAGCTGCCTTATCATCCGTCCGGAAGCCATGTGTCCGGTCACCCGCACGGATCAGGAAACCTCCTGGATACCGACGGCGGGGAAGACTTGTCCGGATGAAATCGGCGCCGCCCTTGCCGCGTTTTGCGCGGAGGGAAGACCGATCTGGAAACCGATGCACATGCAGCCGCTATACCGCGGGCACAGCTGTGTCACGGAGGAAGGAGCGGTGCGGGCAGGGGATGCGGCGGACGACGGGAGCGTCTGCGCGGACATCTTTGCGCGCGGCTTCTGCCTGCCGTCTGACAACAAGATGAAGCCTGAAAATCAGGACAGGGTGATTGAGATTGTGAAGAGATGCTTTGCAGGCTCGACCGCCGTTTGAACTTTTGACGCTGGTATTATAATACACAAAATCGCTTCGTTGCTTCGCAACTCTCGCGATTTTGCCAACATTCGCAATCCGCTGCGATGCCGAAAAACAGGCATCTTGCTACTTGCTCATGTTGGGGCGCGTCCAAAGTCAAACGGCTCATCGAGCAGGCTCGACCGCCGTTTGAACTTTTGACGCTGGTATTATAGGATAACGGTTGTTCTTGAATACTGCCGGCCGGTATGGTATACTAGTTCACGTTATTGACTGCCGGAGGCAGTCGATTACGTGAACTGCATATATCGCGGTGAAAGATGGAAAACGGCAGTTCGTTATGATCGCGAGTATAAAATGGGAATGTTTTACAAGAAACCGGAGGCGATGATTCGGGAGAGATTCGTGGTAAAAGGGATGCAGCCTGCGCATTGGCGAGGGGTATCCGCCGGCAGAGCATAGGCACGGACCGGCGTGGCGGAGTTTGATGACTGACACGCATGGCGCAGCTTATGCTGTTTGCCGACCTGATGGGAGGTCAGATGAAAAAAGCACTGATTACGGGAGTGACAGGACAGGACGGATCGTTTCTGGCAGAGCTTCTTCTGGAGAAGGGATACGACGTACATGGCCTGATCCGCCGGTCTTCGGTGGATCGCCGAGATCGTATTGATCATATTGAGCATCATCCGCACTTTCATCTTCATTACGGCGATCTGGGGGATTCCATGAGCCTGGTGGCGGTGATCGGGGAGGTGCGGCCGGACGAGATCTACAATCTGGCGGCGCAGAGCCATGTGCAGGTGAGTTTTGATTTGCCGGAATACACGGCCGATATAGATGCTACAGGCGTTCTGAGGATTCTGGAGGCGGTGCGCGTCACGGGACAGACAAAGACCTGCCGGATCTATCAGGCGTCCACTTCGGAGCTTTACGGCAAGGTGGAACAGGTGCCCCAGTCCGAGGAGACGCCGTTTCATCCGTACAGTCCCTATGCCGTGGCCAAGCAGTACGGCTTCTGGATCACCAGGGAATATCGGGAGGCGTACGGCATGTATGCCTGTTCCGGAATTCTCTTCAACCATGAGTCGGAACGCCGCGGAGAAACCTTTGTTACCAGAAAGATTTCGCTGGCGGCCGCCCGGATTGCGAAGGGAAAACAGGAAAAGCTGTATCTCGGCAATCTCTCCTCGCTGCGGGACTGGGGATATGCAAAAGACTACGTCGAATGCATGTGGCTGATTCTGCAGCATGATACCCCGGAGGATTTCGTTATCGCCACCGGTGTTCAGCACAGTGTGCGGGAATTCTGCGGACTGGCCTTCCATCATGCGGGAATCGAACTCGAATTCCGGGGCGAGGGCATCGGGGAGAAGGGAATTGACAAAGCGACCGGCCGGGTGCTGGTGGAGGTGTCCGACGAATTCTACCGTCCCACCGATGTGGTAAATCTTCTGGGGGATCCTTCCAAAGCCAGGCGGATGCTCAGCTGGAATCCGCAGAAGACAAGCTTTGAGGAACTGGTGCGGCTGATGGTGGAATATGACCTGGAGCACGTGTGAGCAAACCGCACATCCTGATTGTCTCCCAGCACTTTTTCCCGGAGAGCTTCAGGATCAATGATATAGCAAAGGAGTGGGTGCGGCGCGGATACCGGGTTACGGTGCTGACCGGTATACCGAATTATCCGCAGGGAAGGTTTTATCCGGAATACGGACTGACAAGGAAAAGACGGGAGACGTGGAACGGTGTGGAGATCCTCAGGATCCCGGTCATCCCGCGCGGCCATTCCACACCCGGCATGGTGTTTGACAGTTTTTCCTTTGCCCTGTCCGGTTTTTTCTGGAATCTGACCACCCGTCTCAAGGCGGATCTGGTGTTCTCCTTTGAAACCTCCCCGATGACCCAGGTGCGCATTGGATGCAGATACAGCAGGAGACATCATGTGCCCCACTTCCTGTATGCACAGGATCTCTGGCCGGAAAATGTGGAAATGGTGACGGGAATCCACAGTCCTCTCGTAATCGGGCCCATTGACCGGATGGTGGACCGGATCTACAGGGAAACGGACCGGATTTTTGTGACCTCGCCCTCCTTTGTGGAAGCGGTGACGGGCAGAAGAATAACGGTTCCGGGGGAAAAGGTGCATTACTGGCCGCAGTACGCGGAGGAATTCTACCGGCCGATGGACCGGGAAGAGGCGCGGACAAAGGTTTCGGGCATGGCGGAGTCCTGTGCGGAGGAAACGCAGAGAGAGGTGCTGCGAAGGCTCCTTTCCGATGATTCCTTTAAGATCGTCTTTACGGGCAACATCGGTGCCGCGCAGGGACTGGAGATCCTACCCGGAACGGCCGAAATCCTGAAGCGGGCGCGGCAGGATCCCGCGCATCCGGGGATCCGGTTTGTCATTGTCGGAGACGGCAGAAACCGGGAACACTTTGAAGGAGCGATACGGGAGCACGGCGTCGAGGACTGCTTTCTGCTGATTCCCAGACAGCCGGCGGACCGGATTCCGGCGCTGCTGGCCTGTTGTGACGCGGCATTTCTCTCCTTTGCCGATTCCCCTTTGTGGGAGAAGACGATTCCCGCGAAGCTTCAGTCCTACATGGCCTGCGCCATGCCCATACTCGCAGCTGCAGGCGGCGAGACGGCGCGGATTCTTCTGGAGGCGGACTGCGGACTGGCAAGTTCCACCGGGGACGAGGCGGCACTTGCAGATGCGATCCGAAGGATGGCGGATATGACGGACGACGAACGGCATGCGCTCGGCAGAAACGCCCGGATCTACTGCGGGGAGCATTTTGATAAACACAGGCTCATGGATGAAATGGACCGTTTTTTTGAGGAGTCGCTGAAAACCTGCCGCACAGGGAGAAAGCAGCATTGCGCATCCTGATGATCAATGTGGTGTGCGGAACCGGGAGTACGGGACGGATCTGCACGGATCGGGCGAAGGAACTGTCCGCACAGGGACATGAGGTAAGAATCGCCTACGGCCGCGGCGAGGTGCCGGAGCCATACAGATCCTGTGCCGTCCGCATCGGGAAGGATGCCGATGTGTACCGGCATGTGCTGAAGGCGCGCCTGTTTGACGCGGCAGGCTTTGGCAGCAGGCGGGCGACAAAACAGTTTATCCGGTGGGTGCGGGAATATGACCCGGATGAGATCCACCTGCACAATCTGCATGGGTATTATATTCATCTGGAGGTGCTGTTTGCGTACCTGCGGACCTGCGGAAAGCGGATCATCTGGACGCTGCATGACTGCTGGGCGTTTACGGGACATTGCGCGCATTATATGGCGGCATCGTGTGACAAATGGCGGACAGGCTGCTTTTCTCCGTGTCCGGAAAAGGGCAGTTATCCGAAATGCCTGCTGATCGGCCGCTGCAGGGAAAACTATGAACGTAAGAAGCGCCTGTTTGTCGGAATTCCGAATCTGGAGATTGTCGTTCCGTCAAAGTGGCTTGCCGGAGAAGTGAAAGCCGGCTTTTTGCGTGCATATCCGGTCGAGGTGATCACCAACTCGATCGATGAGTCTGTTTTCAGACCGACCGGGGGATCCTTTCGCAGGGATCGTGGTCTGACGGACAGGGTGCTGCTGCTTGGTGTGGCCGGCACGTGGACAAAGCGAAAGGGGCTGGAGGATTTCGTCAGGCTGTCCCGGATGCTGGATGACCGGTTTCGGATCGTCCTTGTCGGTGTTGACAGCAAACAGATGCGTAAGCTGCCGGATCGGATCATCGGAATCAGGAGAACGGACAGCCGGGAAGAGCTGGCTGCGATATACACAGCAGCGGACGTCTTTATCAATCTGACCTATGAGGATAACTATCCGACAGTAAACCTGGAGGCACAGGCCTGCGGCACACCGGTGATCACTTATGATACCGGAGGATGCCGGGAGACGATCCGTCTGGAGCAATCGGTTGTGGTGAAGACGGGGGACCTGGAGAGCGTGATCCGCGAGCTTCGTCGGATGTCGGGGACTGGGAAAGCATAATGAGAGTGGTGTACTGCGAACGGTCGAAGAGATGAGAATTCTGCACATTGTGATCAACGGCATTTATTCTCCGGGTCTGGCCTATCAGGATAATCTTTTGCCCAAATACCATGTGAGGATGGGAAATGAGGTCTTCATCATGGCTTCCTGTCAGGTCTACGATAAGGAGAAAAAAAAGCTGACGGAGCTGCCGGCCGGAGAAACCGTCACGTCAAACGGAGAGACGCTGATACGTGTTCCTTTCCGGAGAATTATCAATTCCGGGATAGCCGCCAGATTGCGTCTGGTTCCTGAAATGGAACAGAAACTGGAGAGAATTACGCCTGATTTTATCATGCTTCACGGGGTGAGCACTTTATCAATCCCGTCATTGGCACGATATATGAAGAAGCACAAGGAGGTTCGTCTGATTATTGACAATCACGCGGATTTTTCCAACAGCGCCATGAATCCGATATCTCACTATCTCCTGCACAGAGGCCTTTGGCGCTGTATGACCCATATCATTGCGCCATACACGGAGACGTTTTACGGGGTGATTCCGGCCAGGGTGGATTTTCTTCGAAATGAATATCGCGCACCGAAGGAAAAATGTGCTCTGCTCCTGATGGGGGCTGATGACGATCTCGCTCACAAGGCCGCTGATCCCGCTGTGATCCGTGCAGTCAGGGAAAAGTATCAGGTTGACCAGAGTGATTTCCTGATTGTCACCGGCGGAGCAATCAACGCCAGTAAAAAACAGACGCTGTTGCTGATGCAGGCTGTGAGACAAATGACAAATAAGCGGCTGAAGCTGTTGATTTTCGGTTCGGTAAGCGGGGAATTGCGGCAGAGTTTTGATGCGTTCGTGGACGGAGTAAAAATCCAGAATATCGGGTGGCTTCATGCTGACGACACATATCCATTGATTGCGGCCGCCGATCTGGCTGTGTATCCCGGAAGACATTCCACGCTCTGGGAACAGACGGTCGGACAGGGGATCCCCATGATCTGTAAATACTGGGATGGAACGACGCATGTGGATATCGGAGGAAATGTCCGGTTTCTGTATCAGGATTCCGCAGCGGAGATCCGGGAGCAGCTGGAACAGCTTCTTACGGATCCGTCGAGTTACAAAGAGATGAAAAAGGCCGCGGGAGGACACGGCAGGGAACAGTTCCTGTACGGTCGGATCGCGGAGCAATGTCTGGCCAGGCGGGGGGCGTGATTTGGCAAAGTATCGGCAGGCGCTGATTCTGTATAATATCAAAGAGCGGGAATTCCTCATCGCGCAGATGACGGCAGATGTGCTTCGCGAGCAGGGGCTGGCGGACGAGGTGATCATCGGTCAGGTGTATGAGGTGATCTATCATATTTACGACTATGAGCCGGAACTGGTGATCTCCTGCCTGCCGAGGGATGATTATTCCACAGCCATGTTTACCATGGTCAAGCTTGTTCACCGCTGCGCCTGGGTGAGTATTCCGCCGGAAGGCTTTATGGCGCTGGAAGCGGGAAAAATGAAGCAGGTGACCGGGTTTAACCGCCAGCCGAAGGAACTGGTGGACCGGGTGATGTTCTGGGGAAGCGGGCTTGCGAAGGCGGCTGGTCAATTGATGCTGGAAAACGGTAAGATCTCATCCGGGGAGAGAATCGGGATTTTCGGATATCTGCCGTATGAGGACGGGGTGATCCGTAAGTACCGTGAGGAGACGGAACAGGTACGACAGATCAAAAAACGGACGGGGGAATATCGAAGGACCGTGATGGCGGTCACAGCCAGGATGGCGATACCGGTTCCCCTGCAGGAGTTTGAAAAGCTCTATGATCCCAACGACCGGGAACAGAACGAACGGGTTCGGAAGAGGCATAACTCGAATGAGTATTTCGCGGACCGGTATATCCAGCTGCTGAAAAAGGTTGCGGAACAGAATGAGGACATCCTGTTTCTGATCAAGCTCCATCCGAGAGATATTCGGACGATGCATGCCCGGGATCTGCAGAAAACCAGATTTGATGAACTGAAATCCGTTCCCAATATCTGCCTGATTGATGAGCCTGTACAGATTTCCACGTACTTTGACTGCATTGATCTGCTGATCCATTACGGATCCACGACGGCAATGGAGGCGTATATTTACGGCATACCCACCATCGGGATCATGAATGACCATCCCGACACGCAGTATGATTCTCTGGGACGGGCGAATTTCTATGCGGACAGACGATTTGACGTCGGCCGGGCAGCGGAGGTATCCGCATGTGTCCGGCAGGGACTGTCATTTGACGGAAATGAGGAGACGGCGAAGGCGCTGAAACGATATATGAATTACCGGGAGGGGGAACCCTATCAGCCTTCGCTTTTGCTGGCAGAACAGATCCGGAAGCTCCCCGAGTCGCAGCTTCTCTCGACCGGGGATCCGGAGGTGAGGACGGCGCTGGGAAGACGGAATGCGCTCAAGTGCAGGTTTGTTTTTCGCCTGCGCAGGATGAAGGGTCTGTTCACCGGACATAAGGATGAGAGCATGCGGATTCTGAGCTGGCTGAAGCGGTATCGCGAAGCATGCAGGGGGCGGGTTACGGCATTGCCCCCGAACGGATCGAGTCAGTAAACAGGTGATTTTGTTTAGTGGAGGATAAAACAATGGCGGAAAGACTGGCAATTCAGGGTGGATATCCCGTGCGCGGCAGCAAGCTTTACTACGGAAGGCAATGGATTGACGGGGAGGATGTGCGCGCGGTAGAGGAGACGCTGAAAAGTGATTTTATCACCTGCGGGCCGAAGGTGGAGGAAGCGGAAAGAATGCTGGAGGACGTCACCGGGAGCAAGCATGCCGTCGTGGTATCCAACGGTACGGCAGCACTGCATTGCGCCTGTCTGGCCGCCGGAATCGGCGAGGGAGATGAGGTGATTACCACGCCCCTGACCTTCGCGGCCAGTGCCAACTGCGCCCTCTACTGCGGAGCAAGACCTGTTTTTGCCGATGTGGATCCGGAGACCTACAACATCGATCCGGCAAGCATTGAGGCACATATCACGGAGAGGACAAAGGCGGTGGTTGCGGTGGACTTCACCGGACAGGCCGTAAAGCACAAGGAGATTCGGGAGCTCTGTGACAGACACCATCTGGTCTTCATAGAGGACGCAGCCCATGCCATCGGCACGAGATATGACGGAAAGCCGGTGGGAAGCCTGGCGGATATGACCTGCTTTTCTTTCCATCCGGTAAAAACCGTTACCGCAGGCGAAGGCGGGGCCGTTACCACCAATGATGATGCCCTGTATCAGAAGCTGGTCCTTTTCCATACGCACGGAATCACGCACGACGAGGATTTGATGGAGGAAGCGCCCCACGAAGGTCCCTGGTATTATGAGCAGATTATGCTGGGCTTTAATTACCGGATGACGGATTTTCAGGCGGCACTTCTGTGCAGCCAGCTGACAAAACTGGACCACTTCAAGAAGCGGAGACAGGAGATTGTCAACCGCTATAACGAGGCGTTTGCCGATATTCCCGGTATCATCGTTCAGAAGGAAATACCGGAATCCGATACCTGCAGGCATCTGTATATCATCCGCATCGATCCGGGGAAGCTTACCTGCACCAGAAGACAGTTTGTGGATGCCCTGAAGGCAGAGAATATCCAGCCGCAGATTCATTATGTTCCGGTGTACTGGTTTCCCTATTACCGCCATCTGGGTTACGAAAAGGGGCTGTGCCCGAAGGCGGAGGAAATCTATGCGGGCATCATGAGCATACCGCTCTTCCCGAGAATGACGGATCAGGACGTGGAGGATGTGATTCACGCGGTGCGCAAGGTGACGGATCACTACCGGAAATAGAAGAGACTACAGAGGCAAAGGGGAAAACAGACATATGCAAAATGACATCGGAAGAGAAATGTATGACATCGCGGAGAGAATTTTCCCGATTAACCGCAGTCTGACCGGAGAGGGCGTCCGGGAGACGCTCCGCATCCTGAAGGAGTATCTGCCGGAGCTTGAAGTATTTGAAGTGCCGAGCGGGACCCCGGTTTTTGACTGGGTGGTTCCGAGGGAATGGGAATGCACGGATGCCTACATTGAGGATATGGAAGGAAACCGGATCATCGATTACAGAAAGCTGAATCTCCATGTTGTGGGCTATTCGCTTCCGATGGATGAGGTGCTGGAATGGGATCGACTGAAGGAACTGATCTACACGCAGCCGGATCAGCCGGAGGTAACGCCGTATATCACGTCCTATTATGAAGAACGATCCGGATTCTGTATGCCCGAAAATCTGAAACAGCAGCTGGAAGAAAAGGGAGGCCGTTATCATGCCGTGATAAAGAGCAGGCTTTTTAACGGCTCGCTGACCTATGGGGAATGCATCCTGCCCGGGGAGAGTGAAAAGGAGATTTTTATTTCGACCTATGTCTGTCATCCGTCCATGGCGAATAATGAGTGTTCGGGTCCCGCGCTTGCGGTTCGGCTGGCCAAATGGGTGAAGGAAAGAAAGCATAAGTATACCTACCGCTTCGTCTTTCTGCCGGAGACAATCGGAAGTATCACCTATCTGTCCGGGCATTACCGGGAGTTGAAAAAGAATACGCTGGCGGGCTTTGTCGTGTCCTGTGTCGGCGACGACCGCGCCTACTCGATGGTGGAGAGCAGATACGGAAACACGCTGACGGACCGGCTTTTGCGGAACGTGCTGAGCTGCATAGACCCGGGGTACCGGCATTATACCTATCTGGACAGAGGATCGGACGAAAGGCAGTATAATGCACCGGGAATCGATCTGCCGGTGTGTACCTTCAGCCGGTCCAAATACGGAAAGTATCCGGAATACCACACGTCGGCGGATGATATGCGGCTGATTTCCTCTTCGGGTTTTGCGGGCAGCTTCCGTGTGATGACAAGGTGCATGGAAATTCTGGAGAAAAATGAGAATTATCTGGTACGGGTTCTGTGCGAACCGATGCTGAGTAAACGGAATCTGCAGAGCACCATCAGCAGAAAGGGAACCTATGAAAAAGTGAAGCGCTTAAGGAACTTTATTGCGTATGCAGACGGTACGAATGATCTGCTGGAAATTGCAGACCGGATTCATGAAAGTGCCTATGATCTGCTGCCGATTGTCAAAGAACTTCGAGAGGTCGGGGTTCTGGGTGTCTGTGAGGAAGGGAACGGATGCTGATGTCAAAACGATTCGGTCGGGAAACCGGAAAGGAGAAACATGGAGTATAAGACAGAACAGGAATCATTCTGGGCGCAGTCTTTTGGAAACGAGTATACGATGCGCAGCGGCAGTGAAAAGAAAATTGCGGCGAAAACAGCGATGTTTGCGGATATTCTCAGAAGAACAGAGGGCGTTCAATCCTGTCTTGAGCTCGGCGCGAATAAGGGGACAAACCTGATTGCCTTAAAGCGCCTCATACCGGGCGTCAGACTGGAGGCGGTTGAAATCAATCAACAGGCTGCTGAAACCTGTGAAAAAATCGAAGGGGTCAAAGTGTTCTGCGGCTCCATATTTGATTATCCCATCAGGGAGAATGCTTTCGATCTGGTATTCACAAGGGGCGTATTGATTCACATTAACCCGGACAATCTGAAGGACGTGTACCACACCTTGTATCAGTGTTCCTCAAAATATATCATGGTCGCCGAGTATTACAATCCAACGCCTGTTGAAGTCGATTATCGCGGCTATCAGGGGAAGCTGTTCAAGAGAGATTTTGCCGGTGAAATCATGGATCTGTACCCGGACGTCGAGTTGATCGACTACAAATTCGTATACGAAAGAGATCCCAATTTCCCCGGAGATGATATTACCTGGTTTCTGTTAAGAAAGAAAACGAAATAACCGGTGAAAAGGAAAATATGCCTGTTTGGTGCCGGAGAAGGAAGCGATGTCTCCCTGTATTTCATTCCGGGCATCATTTCGGTGACAATAACCCTGTTTTTGCTTAGAGGTCTTGCGCTGACGACTCCGAGATATGAAATGCGATCGGCAGCGCTTGCTGTATTGTGCAGTGTTGCCTGGATCGCCGCCTTTGTGATCAATCAGAGAAGGCTTTCCTGCGGACAGCCGGACGGGGCTTCGATCCGATGCGGGTGGGTGATCCCGCTTCTGCTGGGCATCATCATCGCCCTGTATCTGGTATCCGTCGTGTGGGGAAGCGGTTATCTGTCGCTTGCTCCCTTTGAAAGAATTGACAACGGGACGCAGCACAGGGATAATCTGCTCCACAGCGCGATCGCGGAGAGCTGCAGAAGATCCATGTTCCCCTCTACACTGGTTAATGATGAGCGTTATCACTCCTATCATACCTTCAGTCATATGCTGATCGGAAGAATCGCGGGACTTATGGGTATGCCGTCATTTATCGTCTACAATTATCTGTACCCGGTGATCTTTCTGCCGTTGTTTGTTTTTTCCGTCCTGACCGCGGTTTCTTCAGCAAAGCGTTACTTTGAAGATCACGCGAATCTCTGCGCGGCAGATATCGCGATCATCTCACTGTGTATGACGGGTGCATTCCGTGATATGAGCCGGTACGGCGTCTGGAAGGCGAGCTGTATCATCAGTGAATCATTTCTGATCTCGGTAACCATGGCGTCATTCTTCTATGCGCTGACATTTTGGCTCCTGAAGCGTTATCCGGGCGGGGGCAAGATTTCCCGCCTGTACTGCGTGTTCGGCATACCGGCCATCATCTTTCTGGTGTCCTGGGCAAAGGTGTCGGTGGGATTTCTTTTTGCCGCGGCGATCATGTACTACCTCGTCAGGTTGCATGCCGGGGATCTTCGATGCTGGCTTCTGTGCGTTTATTATTCGGGTGTTTTTCTGGTTGCCTGCAGACTGTTTAACTACACGAAGGGAGATATCGGAGGCGCTGTCTCGTCGAGATTCCAGTGGCTGGCATTTGCAAGGTATTGCGGGGGAACGTCCGGGTATATGAAGCATATGGCGATTCTGTCCCTGACAGCGGTGGTGTTTATCGTACTGGAATGCCGGCGCAGCCGTTTCACCGGTAAGGATGTGATAAACGGCAGAACAGTATGGGTGGAAATGATCCTGTTAATCACCGTATTGGGATTTCTGCCCGGCCTGGTGATGGATATCAAAGGGGGATCCGCGGCGTATTTTTCCATGGCAGTGGAAGAACCGGCTCTTCTTTTGCTTTGCGGACACGATTACATGCCGGGAGAAAAGGCGGTCAGGCGATGGGCGGTTCCGATCGTCAGTGCCTGTTTGGTTCTGTGGGCGGTATGGATGGGATATGATCACCGGGCAGAATCGCCGTTTTCGTATATCACCGGAGAGCATGACACCCATCTCAGCGAGACGCTTCTTGAGATTCGCAGCGAGGTGGGAAGGCATCCATCCCGATACACCATTTATCTGGATGAAGATTCTGTTGTGGAAGCCGCTTTTCCTGCGGGACAATCCGGGATCTTTGTCTGTCAGGCCATGACCGGAGTCGGTGTGATCAACGCGACCTACCACCATGACGGTAAGAATTATACATTCACCGGCGAGGTTTATACCGGAGGGCAGGTGTGCGAAAACGACCGGTTAAGCCTGGATGAGGCGATCAGACTGGCAGCGGAAAGAGGGAAAAAGCATATCGTGCGTATTCTGGCATCGGGATACGAAACCATCGATTGCGGGGGGTAAAGATGGAAAACGTTTTGTTAGTGGGATTCGGCAGCAAATACAGCTTTACGGCGAACAGATTCCGGCTCATCAAGGAGCGGCTCGGGATTCGAAACAGTTATCTGGTATCGCCGCATCCGGAGGATCGGGAGCTTCTGGCGGGCGAAATGCGGGCAGTTCTTCGGTATGCAAAGGTGTTTGCCGGGGATTACGGGGATTATGTCATCGACGAGGATCCGCTTCAGGACGGGATCCTGGATGCTTCGGCAAAATATGCAATGGAAACTGTCTACATGATGCAGCGGCACGGCTGGCGCTACGACAGCTTCACCCGCTGCAAGAATCTCTATTTTCGTCATCTGAAATACTGGGATTCCTTTTTGAGAAAGAAAAGCATTGACTATGTCTTCTTTCATTCGGTGCCGCACGAGATTTTTGACTTTGTGATCTATCAGCTCTGCAAAGTGCACGGAATTCCGATGTGCTTCGGTGACAATCTGCATGAATACCGGGAGGGGGAAACCGTCAAGAGGTACTACACGACGGATTATTATTATTCGGAACCGACCTGGCTGGATGATGTATACCGGGAGGTGAAGGAAGCCTGCGCAGACGGGGGCGAGGTAAGCCTCCCGGAGGATCAGGAGCGGCTGTTTCAGGGATTTCTGAAAAACGCGAAGAATCCGGCGACCAGCGTCAACCGGAAGGGATGGGCCGGGTTGATGGAAGAGATCCGTCGCTACTACACTTCCTCCAGATTGCGCTGGACCAATCCGCTTCGTCAGGGATACGCCCTGTATCAGACAAAACAGCTCCAGAAGCATTACAATCAATATGCGGTCTATCCGGATTATTCGGACCGGTATATTTATGTTCCGCTTCATTATTTCCCGGAGTGTACCACGTTTCCCCAGGGAGGCGGACTGTACGGAGACCAGATCCTGATGATAGATATCCTGGCTCACGCCGCCGGGGAAGGAACCTATATCTACGTCAAGGAGCACCCGACGCAGATTATTTTTGGAAGGAAGAAGGAGTTTTACGATAGCCTTGCTGCCATTCCGAATGTGAAGCTCATCCGGACGGATACCGTTCAATACGAGATTATTGCGCACAGTATGGCCGTCTCCACTCTGACCGGCACCACAGGCTATGAGTGCCAGTATATGGGGAAACCGTTTCTGATGTTCGGATACTACATCACCAGGTATGCGCCGGGAACCCTGTTTGTTCGAAATGTGGAGGATTGCAAAAAGGCATTAGAGGAGATCCGGAAAGGGGAGCAGGGGAGATTTACGGAGCGCGACATCCGTATCTATCTGAAATTTGTCGAGGGCGTCGCCATCCGGGAGAGAACCTGCACGGATGAGGTATTTACGGATTATATCGACCGTGTGACAGAAAAGAACCGGGTAAAACCGGAGAAGGAGAGTCAGGCTCATGGAATTTGATTATTTCGCTTATCTGAGAGATGCCGGTGTGCAAAAGGGTGAGCTGTTGGATGTTTCATCGGACATGATGAATGTGATGCTCCTTTGCAGAAGGGCGGGGATCACATTTGATCCCAATCACCTGCTGGATGCGCTGCAGGAGGCGGTCGGCCCGGAAGGAACGCTGATGATCCGCGCCTTCTCCTGGGACTTCTGTAAGGGGCTCCCCTTCGATGTGCGCACGAGCAAGAGCCGGGTCGGCATACTGGGAGATGTGGCCATGGAGCGGGCGGAGTTTTTAAGAACCAGACATCCGCTCTATTCATGGATGGTATGGGGAAGATTCCAACAGGAGCTGTGTGCGCTGGATCAGATCAATGCATTCGGATCCGGGACCCCCTTCGAGTTTCTCGCGTTACATGAGGGAAGGCAGCTTCGGATCGGTCATACACATGCGCCGGGCTATACACAGATGCATCATATTGAAAAACTGGTGGATGTTCCATATCGTTACGAGAAGTATTTTGACGGTGACTATACGGACGGGGACGGGCAGACCGAACGAAGACGATATACCATGTTTGTCAGGCGACTGGATCTGGATGCGTGCGTCAGAGACAAATGGTCGCTGATGGAAGCGAAATGGAGAGAGAAGCACCTGCTGCAGGAGGGGGCGTTTGGCGGAATCGAATGGGGCAGGCTTTTGCTGCGTGAAGCGGGGGAGATCGAGTTCCGGGACCTTACAGAGAATTACGGAAGAAACAGTTATACGGTGAACGGCGTTCCGGGATTCGAGGATGTGACGCGCGACGGGGAGTTCGAGCATCAGTACACCGGTGATTTGCAGGAGTAGAACAGGATCATGAAACTGTGTCTTGGAACCGTTCAGCTGGGGATGGACTACGGAGTGCAGGGGGGCCATCAGCCGGCATACAGTAAAGCGGATGAGATCCTGTCGCTGGCAGAGAAGAGCGGAATTCACACGTTTGACTGTGCGGCTGCCTACGGGGAGGCGGAGAGCGTCCTCGGCCACTATGTCGGGCATAACAGGGAGAAGACCGGTCAGATCCGGGTGATCTCAAAGCTCGCGGCGGGTGTCTTTCGGGATCAGCCGTCGGGAGACTGGGCGGATCTGGCAATCCGGCAGGCAAAGGCCAGCAGGGAACGGCTTCATGTACAGCAGCTGGAGGCGTATCTGTTTCACGACGCGTCGATGATTCAAGCGCCGGCTGCGGTTACTGCCCTTCGTGAGGTACAGCGCGCAGGCGTGGCAAAAAAAATCGGTGTATCCGTCTATAGCCCGGAGGAAGCGATGAAAGCGCTGGATTATACGGAAATCGAGGTGATCCAGATTCCGTATAATGTGTTTGATCACCGGCTGGACCGATGCGACTTTTTCGAAAGAGCCGGGGAACGCGGGGTACAGGTGTATGCCAGAAGCGTTTTGCTGCAGGGACTTCTGACAATGGACACGGACCGGTTCCCGGAAAAGATGTCCTTTGCAAAATCCGTCGTCGGAAGGTATCATGATATTTGCGCCGGATACGGGATCACGCCGCTACGTGCCGCGATCAATTATGTTGTAAAGCATCCGGGAATTGACTGTCTTGTTTTCGGCGTTGACAGTCCGGAACAACTGAATGAGTTTGTTGATGCGGTGTCGGCAGGGATTCCGGAGGAATTGAAAGAGGAGTTGACGGCCGCCTTTTGGGTGGAGGAGGAGAAGCTGGTGAATCCGGTTCTGTGGAAATAGTTTCGCAGAACTGTTCAGAAGGCGACAACCCGGCCAAGGGGGGAGATGTATATGAAATATCTGGCAATGATTCAGGCACGATGCGGATCGACGCGTCTGCCCAATAAGGTTCTGAAGGACATCTGCGGAAAACCGCAGCTGCAGCGGGTGATTGAACGGGCGGGGAGAGCCGCCCATGTGGACGAGGTGATGGTGATCACCTCGATTCATAAGGAGAATCTACCCATTCTCCGGTTGTGCGCAGAGCTTGGGATCCGGGTCGGCGTCGGCTCGGAGGAGGATGTGCTGGACCGGTATTATCAGACAGCGCGATTGATCCGTCCGGACTATGTGATCCGGATTACGGCGGATTGCCCGCTTTTTGACGGGCGTCTGCTGGATGCCGCCATAGAGCAGATGGGGGCAGAGACGGATTTCTGCGGGATGATGAGTGAAGAATTTGCGGATGGTCTCGATCTGGAGATTATGCGTTTTTCCGCGTTGGAAAGGGCCTGGAGAGAGGCGGAGCATTCCTTTGAGCGGGAGCATGTCACCCAGTATATCAGGCGCCATCCGGAACTGTTTTCGATCATGGATTTCCGGTCGCCGGTGGGTTACTTTGGTGAACACCGCTGGACGGTGGATGAACCGGAGGACTACGAACTGGTATCACGCATTTACACGCATTTCATAAAAGAAGCCGGGGTGGAGGATTTCGGATATCGCGAAGTGCTTGATTATGTAAATGCCCATCCTGAATTGTCTGCACTGAATCAAAAATACAGCAGAAATGAGGGACTCGAAAAATCCATTCGCGAGGACAGGCTTGTATAGAAAAGGAGACGGAAGACTCATGGACAGATTTGAAAGATCGGAGCAGCTGCTTGCCAGAGAACGGAAGGTATCGCCGCTTGCGGCACAAACCTACAGCAAGTCCTACCGGTATTTTTCCGGAGGCTGTGCGCCCAGCTATATGGATCATGGGGAAGGCTGTTACATTTATGACGTAGACGGGAACCGGTTCCTTGATTTCATGTGCGCCCTTGGGCCGATCACGGTGGGATATAACGAACCGGCCGTCAATGAGGCCGTCATCCGGCAGGTCGGAAAATTCTCCAGCGGCTCGCTTCAATCGGAGCTGGAGGTCAGGCTGGCGGAAAAGCTGTGCGCGATCATTCCCTGTGCGGAGATGGTCCGGTTTGTAAAAAACGGTGGAGACGCGACCACGGCGGCAGTGCGTCTGGCCAGAGCGTACACCGGCCGGGATATCGTTCTGATGTCCGGATATCACGGGATGCACGACTGGTCCATCGGAGCTTCGGAGAATCATAAGGGTGTTCCGGAGGCAGTGAGGAATCTGACGAAAAATTTCGAATATAATGATCTTGGGGATCTTGAGGAGAAGCTGAAGGAAAACGAGGTGGCCGCCGTTATTCTGGAACCGATTCAGAGCAGCGGTCCGAAGGATGGATATCTTGCTGCGGTAAAGGATCTGGCGCACCGATTCGGCGCGATCCTGATCTTTGATGAGGTGGTTTCCGGATTCCATTACGCTCTGGGCGGTGCCCAGGAGCTGTTCGGCGTAAAACCGGATCTGGTGGCGTTTGGAAAAGGGATGGCAAACGGTTACGCCATTTCCGCGGTGGCCGGCAGAAGGGATCTGATGGAGCAGATTGAGCAGGGTGTTTTCATCTCGACAACTTTTGGCGGTGACAGCGTTCCGATGGCGGCGTCCCTGGCAACCATTGAGATTCTGGAACAGCCGGGGTTCTATGAGCATATTGTCAGGATCGGAACCATGATGCGTGACGGGATTCAGGCCTGTGTGGACCGATATCATCTGCAGGATGTGGTTTCGGTCAGCGGTATGCCGCAGCATTGCGGTGTGTCGTTTGAGGGAGCCGGCTCCCTGTCTTACCTGGATATACAGTCGGTCTATTCCCAGACCATGCTGCAGGCCGGCATCCTGGTATTTGCCATTTATTTTCTGAATAGGCATCACACAGAGAAGGAGGCACAGATGTATCTCGAAGCGACGGACAGAGCGTTTTCTCTGATCCGAAGGGCAGTGGATGCGGACAGTCTGGAGGGAATTCTCACAGGCGGCAAGGTTGATCCGGTGTTTAAGAGAAACATCAAATGATATAAACAGATGATACACATGATCATGCAGGGAAGGGGGAACAAATGAAGGAAAGAGTGCTGCAGGTGTTGCGGGATTACAAAAGCGCTGTTGATTACGAAAAAGAAACGGCGCTGATCTCCGGCGGAATTATTGATTCCATGGAATGGGTGGAACTGATCGAAAAACTCGAGAAGGCTTTTCAGGTGACGATTCCGTTGGAACAGCTTACCGCAGAGAATTTTAATTCGGCGGATGCGATCGTTGCCCTGATGGAGGAATTAACGAAAAATGCATAGAAATCGCGAATCTGTGGTGGCCTGCGTGGCCGGCTGGTCGGAAAGCAGACCGGATGCGGCGTGTATTGTGGACCGAAACGGCATGATCACCTATGGAGAGGCCTGGCGGGAGGTGTGCAGATATGCCGCCGGTCTTCGGGAATACGGCGTTTTTGATGGTGATTATGTACTGACGGAGTGTACGCAGGACCGTCGTTTTCTGCTGCTGGATCTGGCCTGTGAGCTTCTTGGCGCCGTTTTTGTGCCGCTGGAACGGGGATGCAGTAAGGAGCGCAGGGATACCGTTTTGTCGGAAACGGAAGCGAAGCTTTTACTGACGGAGCAAGATGCGGAAGCGGCCTGCCGTCACGAGACAGTGGCTTCTTTTGTTGACCGTCTTCCCAGACAGGGGATCCGGGAGCGGACTTTTCCTGTCGGGGATACCGTGGCGGAAATCCTGTATACCACCGGCACCACGGGACTTCCGAAGGGAATAGAGATTACCCATCTGGCAAATGTTGCGCTTGCGGAAAACATTATCTACGGCGTGGAGATGCGGCAGGATAATATGGAGCTGATTCCCCTGCCTGTCAGTCATTCGCATGGTCTGCGCTGCAGTTATGCCAATCTGGTCAATGGAAGCGCGGTGGTTCTGATGGAGGGAGTCACGCCGATCCTGGATTTCTTCTCCGTGCTGGATCGTTATCCGGTAACGGCCATGGATCTTTCTCCCAGTGCTGTGCTGATTCTGATGAAGCTCTCCCGGGGAAAGCTTTCAGAGTATCGGGATCGGTTTGACTATGTCCAGGTCGGGACAGCCAAGCTGGGAACCAGGGAAAAGGATTACCTCAGGGAGACCTTGACGGATGCCAGATTGTATGATTTTTACGGCTCCACCGAGTCCGGCAGAACCTGTGTGATCGATTTTAACCGCATCCGAAAGGGCGAGGGCTGTATCGGTACGGCAACAAAGCACGCGCATATTCTTGTGACGGATGAGAAGGGGGAGGAAATGGTCTCTTCGCGGGACAGGATGGGTCTCCTGGCCTTTTCCGGAGAAATGAACATGAGAGGATATTTCAAGCATCCGGAGCTTACGGCTACGGTTCTGAGAAACGGCATCGTCTATTCCGGTGATCTGGGATACATCGACGAGGACGGAGCAGTCTTCATCATGGGCAGGCAGGGGGACATCATCAACCGGGGCGGAATCAAGATCGCACCGGAGGAGGTGGAGGGTCCCGCAAGGGGGCTGGAGATGATTGATGACTGTGCCTGTGTCGCCATGGAGGATGACATATCCGGTCAGGCACCCGCCCTGTTCGTGGTATGGAAGAAAGGGGCAGAGGCAGATCCGGTGAAGCTGAGAACCCTGCTTGGTGAGAAGCTGGACAAATACCGGATGCCAAAGGAAATCTATGAGATCGATCATATTCCTCACTCGGAAAACGGAAAGATCCTCCGCAGAGAATTAAGGAAACTGCTCCCGGGAAAAGAATGAGCAGAAGGATAAGGGGCCTGTTTGATCCGGTCATGAAAAAGGGGAGGGCGATGTGGAGATAAAGGAGAACAAAAAGAGCTGGAAGAGCGGAAGAATCCTGGTGACCCGTTCCTCTCTTCCGCCTTTGGAGGAATATGTGGACGAGATCCGGGATCTGTGGGAGAGTCACTGGATCACAAATATGGGCGCCAAGCACGAAGAACTGCGCGAAGCCCTGAGAGCGTATCTTGGAGCGGAGCATCTGGAGCTTTTTACCAATGGCCATATGGCGATTGAGCTTTCGCTGCAGGCCATGGAACTGCCGGAGGGCTCTGAAGTGATCACCACGCCCTTCACCTTTGCCTCCACGACCCACGCGATTGTGCGCAACGGTCTGCAGCCGGTCTTCTGTGATATTGATCCCGAGACTTTTGTCCTGGATCCTGCCGGGATCGATGCGCTGATCACCGATCGGACTGCCGCCATTCTGCCGGTTCATGTGTACGGCAATCTCTGCGATGTGGATGCGATCGGGCAGATTGCACAGAAGTACGGTCTCAAAGTGATCTATGATGCCGCGCATGCGTTTGGCGAGGAATACCGCGGACATCAGATCGGCGAGTTCGGAGACGCCTCCTGCTTTTCTTTTCATGCCACCAAGGTATACAATACCATTGAGGGTGGGGCGGTTGCCTATCGGGATGAGAGCTTCGGAAGACTCCTGTACCGATTGAAGAACTTCGGAATCAGGGATGCGGAGACTGTGGACGGCATCGGCGCCAACGCCAAGATGAACGAATTCTGCGCAGCCATGGGACTGTGCAATCTCCGGCATCTCCCGGAGAAGCTGAAATCAAGGAAAGAGGCTGCGGAACGGTACCGTGAGAGGCTGGAGGGCGTTCCCGGACTTCGGCTTTTAAAACCAAAGGACGGGTTGAAACAGAACTATGCCTACTTCCCCGTGGTGTTTAACGAAAAAGAATTCGGGGCAACCAGGAATGATGTCTTCGCTGCGCTCGACCGGGCGGGAATCGGAGCGCGGAAATATTTCTATCCCCTGACCAGTTCCTATACCTGTTATCAGGGACGTTTCGACCCGGGACAGACACCGGTGGCGCTCCATATCAGCAAGCGGGTTCTCACGCTCCCTCTTTACGCGGATATGGATCCCCGGGATATCGACAGAATCTGCAGCGTAGTACTCTCCTGCGGGACTGAAAGGAAGACGCATGGATAAAAAAAGGGTTTCGATTGTCACGGGAGTCTACAATTCCGAGAAGACAATCGAAAAGGTGATTGATGAAATCAGACAGGTTTTCGACGGACAGGATCGCTACGACTGGGAAGCGATTCTTGTGGATGACTGCAGCCCCGATGGGGTATATGAAGTCCTGAAACGGCTGGCTGCGGCGGATCAGAGAATCAAGGTGGTCCATCTGGCCAAGAATTCCGGGCAGGGCAACGCGGTGATTGAGGGCTATCGCTTTGCGTCAGGGGATTTTATCATTGACATGGATGATGATTTTCAGATGCCTGCGGGGGAGGCGCTGAGAATGCTGACGTATCTGGAGGAGGAGAATCTGGATGTGGTCTTCGCCAGGTATCCGTCCCAGAAGGAGAGTCTGTTTCGCCGGCTGGGGAGCAAATTCAACGATTGGACCATCGGACTGATGACCGGAAAGCCCCGGGGAATCCGCGTAAACTTCTTCATGGTGATGAGAAGGTTTGTCATGGAGCGGTGCACGGAATATGCCGGTTTCTATCCCAATATGTACGGGATCATCTTTGCGACGACCTCCAATGTGCGCAATCTGCTTGTGGAGCACAGACCCCGGGCATACGGCCGCTCCAATTACAGCTTCCGCAAGCTGGTGCGTCTCTGGTCCAACGGATTTCTCAATTTTTCGATCGCCCCTCTCAGAATGACCATGAAGGCGGGAGGGATTATCGTGGCGCTGTCCTTTCTGGCAGCCTGTGTGGTTGCCGTGAGAACAATTCTGTACGGTACAAAATCCGTAGGCTGGTCTTCGCTGATTATCACCATGATTTTTCTTTCGGGAGTGATCCTGCTCAGTATCGGTATGCTGGGTGAATACCTGGGCAGACTTTATCTTTCCGCCACCGGGCTGCCGAGAGCCACTGTCCGGGAGACCTGCAATCTGGGAGAAAACGGGAAGGGAAAGGAATGAGAAGATGATTCTGGCGATTTATGGGGCAGGAGGTCTGGGACAACAGGTCAGTGAAATGGCAGAAAGATGGTATGCGACGCGCTGGGAGCGGATCGTGTTCATCAATGATCTGTTGGAGAAACAGGCAGAACAGGAAGGACATGCGGTCATGCCCTACCGGTTATTTGTCAAACAGTTTTCCGGGGAGGATACGGAGTTCCTGATTGCCTCGGGAGAGCCGGATCTCAGGAGGGAGTATTATGAGCGCATTACGGGGGATGGATTTCATCTGACGACCCTGATTCACCCGGAGGCCGAAGTTTCGCCGACAGCGGTTCTGGGAGACGGGATCATCGCCCTCCGCGGATGCGTGATCAATCATCACGCGCAGGTGGGAACGAATACCTGTCTGATGATCAATTCGGTGATTGGTCATGACAGCGTCATCGCACCCCATTGCCAGATCAGCACCTTCGTGTCGATCGGAGGGCATTGTTCCGTGGGGGAATGCACCTTTTTCGGACTTCAGGCCTCGCTCAGGGACACGGTGTCCGTCGGGCGATATGTGATCGTCGGCGAGGGCACGCACGTTCTGAAGGCTGTTCAGGACGAGGTGGTGGTGATGGGAAATCCGGGGAAGCCCTGCTTTATGAACTCCCGGAAACGGGTGTTCCGTTGATCCGGCAGTTTATCCGCTTTGGTATTGTGGGCGTAACCAATACCGTCGTCGGCTATCTCATCTACGCCGCCGCGCTGTTCTGCCTTACCCCGTTACACTTTACCTATGATTATCTGGCGGCCAATATCCTCTCCTTCCTGCTGAGCACACTATGGGCGTTCTTCTGGAACAACCGGTTCGTCTTTGTCAAAGAGGAAGGGGAGAAGAGAAATCTCTGGAGTGCGCTGCTGAAGATGTATATCAGCTACGGCTTTTCCGGATTGATCCTGGGAAATCTGATGCTCTGGATCTTCGTGCGGATGGGGATTCACAAGCTGCTGGCTCCGGTATTCAAATTGGCAGTCACAGTGCCCGTCAATTTTCTGCTGAACCGGTTTTGGACCTTTCGCTCCGCCGGGGGAAATAAGGGGTTTTGAATGGATGTGAAGGATCGGTCAGGCGCAGGGCCCGAATATCGGTCGTTCGGCAGAATGGCGGCGGTGGGAGCAGTCATCCTTTTTCTGGTATACTACCTTTATCATCTTTCCTTCGGAATTCATCTGGATGAGCTTCTCTTCATGGATTTGGGCGTATCGCTTGTCAAGGGCATGAAGCTGGTGGTGGAGAATTATTCCCCCTACCAGTTTTCCGAGTTGATTCAGTATCCCTTCATGAAAACATATTATCTGCTGCGGGGGGACTTCACAGGCATTGTGCTGTTCATGAGATATGTGTATGCCGGCATTCAGTTGTTGCTGGCGGCCTACATATACTTCTCCCTCAGGAGCCGATCGAAATCGCTTGCCTTCGTAGTGTCCTCCATGCATTTTCTCTATCGCTATCACTGGCCCACGATCAATTACAAAGCCCTTCTCTACTGGGGAACGATCCTTCTTTCGTTTTCATTATATCATTATGTGCGGACAGACAGAACCCGGTATCTGGCGCTTGCATCGGCAGGGATTATGATTGCGGCATTCGGAAACCCGTATGCCGTGATTCTGTCCATACCGACAGTGATTGCCCTGCTCCGGCTCATGGAGCGGAAAAAGGCATGGCGGGCGATTGTGTATGCCGCCCTGTTCTGCGTCGGAACCGGACTGATGCTGGTATTGATACTGGCAGGAATTGGCGGTTGGGACCGCTTTCTGCAATGTCTGCCCTACCTTTTTGGCGATGGCACCTCGCAGCACAAGCTGACAAGCGCCCATCGGCTGACCCGGCTGTTTATCCCGATCGCATGTCTCGGGCTCGTTGAAAACGGCGTGGTGTTCGGTATTGATCGGATGGCAGAAAGGAAGGGAAGGCGTCTTCCCTGGGAGAAGGTGCTGAGCGGTGTCTTCCTGCTTGCCCTGCTCGTCATCTGCGGTGCACGAATCCGTTCCGCCGGACCGAGCCGCTTCTGGTACGTTCTGCTTGCGGTTTTTCTCCTTGTCCCGTTCTGGTACAAAAAATCGGAGTGCACGGATTCCGAGAAAAAGAAGGTTCTGTATCTTTTTCTTCTGCCCGCTTGCTTCATGATCCTCGTGGCCATTCTTTCCACCAACCAGGGGATAGCCGTGGTGGCGTACGGGTGTGTGGTCGGTCTGTTCGGCATCGTCATGCTCAACTGGAAGGAGCCGTTTGGGCAAAAAGGCGGTAATATGCTGGGCAGACTGATCCTTGCCATGCTGCTGTTCGTCGCTGTTTTCTATGTCCCGGAGGACGGATCCGCCAATATGCTGCAGAAAAGAATTCCTGTGACAGAAGGACCGCTTCGGGGAATCTATGCGGGGGAGGAAATCTCACGCATGAGCAGAGAGGTCTGTGCGGTTGTCGCAAAGCAGGTAACTGCGGAGGATCGCTTGCTGATTGTGGCAGATACCGAGGAGGCGCTGATCGGCCAGGCTGCCAGTGCGGGGAGTTATGGAGGAAAGCCCGGGGGGATCGGCAGGGGACGGAATACGATCGATTCCGGAAGAAATCTACTGCTTTATGAGGTCAGTCCGGATCGTATGCCGACGGTGGTGATTGTCGACAGGAAATATATGGACGGGATTCCCTGGATGACAGAGACGCAGTTCTGGCAATATATCGATTCCCGCTATCAGGAGGCAGACGGAACGAATGATCAGTTTCTGGTCATGCGGTGATCATGCCGTTTTGGCGCTGAACCGGAAAACAGGGGTAACGATATGATCATACTTCGCATAGTAAAGAAATTCAGACAGATTCTCTCCAGGCATCAAAAGATCCGGGTGGTGGAGCTTGGTGTCCTGATGGTGATTTCCGGATTTATGGAAATGCTTTCGGTTACGCTGATCCTTCCGTTTATGGACGCGGTGATGGAGCCGGAGAGGATCATGCTGAAATCCTATATCCGGTGGGTGGTGAATCTGCTGGGAATAGAAAAACCCCGCAGCTTTCTGATCCTTCTGGCGCTGGTTCTGGCGGCCATGTATATTATCAAGAATATCTTTCTGCTTTTTCAAATGCTTTTTCAGAACCGTTTTGTCTATCACCAGCTCTTTCTGACGCAGAAACAGCTGCTGCGAAGCTACCTGTCCCGACCGTATGAGTATTATCTCAGTGTCAAGTCCGGCGAGGTGCTGCGGGTGATCGGTACGGACACAACGGACGCCTTCGCCATCCTGACCCAGATCCTTATGATGTTTTCCGAGCTGGTGGTATCTGCCGTGCTGATGGTAACCATTTTTGTGATGGCGCCGCTTCTTACGGTTTCAGCCGGAGCCGTGCTGCTGGTCATGATTCTGTTGATTCAGCGTTTCAGCCGGCCGCTGCTGCGAAAGGCCGGGGTGGTGGCGAGAAAACGACGCGCGGATATGAATCAGTGGATGCTGCAGTCCATTCAGGGGATCAAGGAAGTCAAGCTGATGCGGAAGGAATCCTATTTTGAACGGAATTTTGACCGCGCGGGCAACGAGTATGTCAGAGCGCTGTATCAGAATATCACCCTGGGTTCCGTTCCGCGGTTTATGATCGAAGCGTCGACGATGAGCGTGCTGTTCATCGCCATTGCCCTGATGATCGGCAATGGCGCGGCGCTGAAGGAACTGCTGCCGGTGCTCTCCGGAATCGCCATGGCAGCGGTCCGTCTTCTTCCCGCGGCGAGCCGGATATCCGCCTGCCTGGCCAGCATCACCTACGGAGAACCCGCAGTGGACAAGCTGCTGGAGAATCTGAAAACCGTCCGCGAATATGATTCCGTACACGGAAAAGAGCAGACAGAGAACACATCGACAGATCGGCGGATCAGCAGCCTCGCAAAGGAAATCCGCATGGAAAACGTGACGTACCGGTATCCGTCCGGGTCGGTTGACATTCTGGAAAACGCCGGATTTACGATCCGTTCCGGACAGTCAGTGGGAATCGTCGGCGCTTCCGGCGCTGGCAAGACCACGGCGGTGGATGTCCTGTTAGGTCTGCTTCGCCCTCAGGGCGGCAGTGTGCTGGTGGACGGGACGGATATTCGCCTGGATATGACCGGCTGGCTGTCCAATATCGGATATATCCCGCAGGCGATCTTTATGCTGGACGGGAACATCCGTGAAAATGTGGCCTTTGGCCTCGCG